>JAQBQF010000148.1 GCA_028287115.1 Myxococcales bacterium | reverse complement strand
GTGACGAGCACCCGCGCGCCGACACGACGCTCGAGTCGCTCGGTGGCCTCAAGCCCGCGTTCCTCGAGATGGGCGCGATGGCGATGGGCCCGAACGGCGAGACGCTCGACGAGCTCGCGCTCAAGCGCTATCCCGACGCCAAGAAGATCGAGCACGTTCACACCGCCGGAAACTCGTCGGGCATCGTCGACGGCGCGGCGATCGTGCTGATGGGCTCGGGCGAGTGGGGCAAGCGTGCCGGCCAGAAGCCGCGCGCGAGGATCCGCGCGATGGCAACGGCAGGGGCCGAGCCGATCATCATGTTGACCGCACCGGCTCCGGCATCGGCGAAGGCGCTGAAGAAGGCGGGCATGTCGGTCAAGGACATCGATCTGTGGGAGATCAACGAGGCATTCGCCGTCGTCCCGCTGCAGACGGCGCGCGCTCTCGGCATCGATCCCGAGCGGATCAACGTCAACGGCGGCGCGATCGCGCTCGGTCACCCGCTGGGCGCGACCGGTGCGATCCTGCTCGGCACCGCGCTCGACGAGCTCGAGCGGACGAACAAGTCGACCGCGCTGATCACGCTGTGCATCGGCGGCGGCATGGGCATCGCGACGATCATCGAGCGCGTCTGAGTGGGAGGGACAGTGCCAGCGAGCGCTCATAAGGGGTGCAAGTCGTGCCTGACCCCGCTCCGGTAGTGGATGAGCTCGGGTGTCTGGCCCGCTCGCAGAACGTGGTGGAGCCCGGTCGCCGGGGGATCCCGCACGCAGCAAGCGTGGAAGTAGTGCCTGACCCTGCTCGTGTTACGTTCCGAGTCCGTGCATCGCTGGGTCGCGCTGCTGCTCTTACTGGGCTGTGAAGCACCGGCGACACCTGCGGCGGCACCGCCACCGCGGGTGCTGTATCCGGCGGCGTTGCCGCCATTTCCGATCGGTGTTGTGACCGCGCGGATCGGGCGGAGCCAGGCGCCGCAGCTCGTCGTTTCGCAAGATCTCGACGGCGAGCCGCGGATTCCGTTGCACTTGCCGACGTCGTGGCAGGTGCCCGGAGACGGCGTCGCGCGCGCGATTCTGTATGGCCTCGAAGGTGACACGCCGGCGATCGAGCTCGTCGACATCGACGGCGGCAAGATCATCTGGCGCGACAAGACCGCATGCGGCGCGCCGATCGTCGGCGTCACCACGCAGGTGATCGTGTGCGCCGATGCGCACGGGACGCGCGCGGTCGGGCTCGATGGCAAACCGAGGTGGCACAACGACGCGACGTTCATCGCGATGTCCGACGACCGCGTCGTGATCGGCGGCGCGGGCGAGTCGGTGATCCTCGATGCGGCCACCGGTGACGAGCTGGCGCGTGTGAAGTTGCCGCCTGGTGTGACCTCGGACGAGATCATCGCGAGCTGCGGCGATGCGGGTCGCGAGCTCTTCGCCGCGTTACAAGATGGCAAGCTCGCAAGGATCGCCGAGGCGAAGGGCGGGCCGAAGATCACGTGGAGCGTGCCGGTCGGCAATCTCGCGGGGATCGACGCGTGCGTCGGGACGACCGTGCTCGTGACAGCCTCGATCGAGGCAGGCACGGCGCTGCTCTCGATCGCCCGCGACACGGGAAAGCTTGCCGGACGCGTCGATGGCGTGCGCGGCTACTGGCCCGCGCGCAACGGCACCGATCACCTCGAGATCGCGACGGCCACGGAAGTCGCGCGATATCCACGCGAGCTGTCGATCGGAACGCCGATCGCATTGCCGTTACTTGGCGAGTTGCTCGCGAAGCGCGGCGATCAGCGGCTGGTGCGCGCGACCGCGCAGACGGCGGCGCTGCTCGACCGCGACGGCGTGCGTGCATATGTTCCGCTCTCGGCGATGGGCGCCGCGCTCGGCGATCGATCGATCGTCACGGCGAGCTGGCGCGGATCGCCGGCCGAGACCGTGCATCGGTTCGCGATTCCCGAGCCCTGGAACCGGATGTTGCGCGCGCGACCGCGCCGCCCACCGCTCGCCGTACCCGCCGAGCTTCGCGATCTACCCGAGGCCGTCGCGCTCGATGTCAGCGCAGCGACGCCTCGTCCGGAAACGGCGATGCACGCGGTCGCCGCCGTTGCACTCGATCCGATCGATTCGCACCTCTTGTACACGGTCACCCTCGAGCATCCGCCGGATGATGCGAATGGGGCCGGACTCGCGAGCTACGATCTCGCGGGCCGCACGTGGGGTTGGGCGCGGGCGGATGGCTGCGGGCTCGGCACGCCGGTCGCGGTAAGCGTCGCGCGCGAGGTGATCGTGTGTGCGGCGCGCGGCACGAAGTCCTCGTCGGTGCGCGCGACGAAGCGCGATGGCTCGAAGAGCTGGGAGTTCGTGCATGGCAATATCGATGCGATCGAAGCGGGTGCGGATGTCGTCGTGGTGCACGATGCAGATCGCTTGCTCGTGCTCGACGCGGCGGCGGGGACGTTGCTCGGCTCGTTCACGAGCGTCGACGGGGCGCCGGTCCGCGCCGCGGCGCTCGATATCGCAGGTATGGCGATCGTCGTGACCGCGGAACAGGGGCGGGTGCTCGCGCGGCTGCCTCGGGTCGCGATGGTCCCCGCATGGACGATCGCGGTCGACGGTGTCGTGCGCGCGCTCTCGGCATCCGGAGACGGCGTGCTCGTCGAGCTCGACGATGGCGACGCCTATCGGATCGATGCACGCACCGGCATCGCGACCGCGATTCCCGGGTTGGATTTGCGATGGCGCGCGACCGGTGACCTGATCGCCGGAGAGGCCGCCGGTGGCCCGATTCCACCGGACAAGATGCCGGCGATCCCGCCACCTCCGGTCCGGCGCGGACCCGTACCGCCGCGCGACCCGGACGCGGCCCCGTTTTCGCGGCCTTGGGTCGTCACGGGCCCACTGCTCGATAGCTGGCAGTACACGCTGTATGACCTCGCCGGCGGGCTCCGGGCGCGAAATGACTACGCTCTCAGCCCGCCGATCTGGGCGGCCGCGGAGCGGGGAGGCGGCGATAGCGCACTGCTCGTCGAATCCGGTCCGGGGCTCCGCGACGTGCTCGTGATCGATCCGAGGCGAGGCGATCCGGTACGCCGAGCGCGGCTCCCGGATGACGCGCCTTCCGGGCTGGCGTTTGCGACCGTCGTCGACGGAAAGCCGGTCGTCGGCGTGATCCTCGCCGGGCCTCTCCGTGTCGCGCTGTTTTAATGTTATGGATCAAGGAATGGCACTCCCGCTTCGCGCAGCGCTGCGTTCCGCCGGCCGCTTCATGGTCAAGAATCCCACCACCATGTTGAGCATGGCGCGTCATGCGCTCGGGATGCGCGTCGCCGTGCCGCTCGACTCGCTGCGCTGGTTCATCGCGAACACGCCGCCTTCGAAGAAGGCACCGCAGGACGTCACGATCACCCCACGCCCACCGGCGATCGGCCTCGGTGCGACGATCGATCTGATGGGGACGACCGTGCGCGCCGCGGCATCGATCCGGATCGACAAGATCGAGGTCAACGAGACCAAGTTCATGGTGACGCTCAAGCTCTCGGACGTCACGATGAAGGTCCTCGGTGAGTCGTTCACACCGGTCGCCGGCCTCATCAAGTCCGGCGCACTCGACCTCAGCAAGCCCGGCAATCTCGCCAAGTTCATGCCGAAGAAGCCGGCGGTCCTCGTCGAGGCACACGACGATGTGATCGTGATCGATCTGATGCAGAACCCGAAGTTCGCCGAGAACGATCGCGTGCGCGGCCTGCTCGGCACGCTGACGCCGGTCGTCCAGGTGTCGGGGCTGTCGACCGAGGGCGATTTCCTGATCCTACAGCTGCGCGCGAGCCCATTCGGGATCCCGCGCGCGCTGAATGCAGCACGTCAGCTCGCCGCCGGATAACGCGTGGCGCTCGAATCGGTCGCGTTCAACAGCGCGAGTGACAAGGCCGAGCGCTATCGGGAGCTCGTTCCGCAGTTGGTCTCGTTGCTCGACGGAGAACCGGATCTGATCGCGAACCTCGCGAATATCAGCGCCGCACTGCGCGAGTGCTTGCCGGTCGCGAGCTGGGTCGGGTTCTACCTCCGGCGAGGCGACGAGCTCGTGCTCGGACCGTTCCAGGGTAAGGTCGCGTGCGTGAGGATCGCGTTCGGACGCGGTGTGTGCGGGACGGCGGCCGCCGAGCGACGCACGATCGTCGTCCCAGACGTCGAGCAGTTTCCAGGTCACATCGCCTGCGACGCGGGATCGCGCAGCGAGATCGTCGTGCCGGTGATGCGGGGTCGCGCCGCTTCGCAAGAGGTCGTCGCGGTCCTCGATGTCGATAGCTACGAGCTCGCGGCGTTCGACGAGGTCGACGCGGCGTGGCTCGGTAAGGTCGCCGAGATCGCCGGCGCACTCGCATGGTGAAGCACGTCTTGTTGATCGCGGCCGTCCTGGCGGGATGCCAGGGTCAGCGCGGAGATTCCGGTGAAGGCAGCGCCGGCAGCGGCCACCAAGGCAGCGCCGGCAGTTTCGGCAATCATCCACGGCAACAACCGGGCAGTGCGACGCAATGGGGCAGCGCCGATCCGGTCACGCCCGGCAGCGACGGTAGCGACGGTAGCGCCGGCTCCGCGAAGGCCAAGCCCGAGGAGCCCGAGGTCGTCGACGCGGGCAGGCAGATCGCGGAGCTCGGTGCCGTACCCGCGTGGCAAGCGGTCGTCGATCGCACGCTGTATCTCGACCGGCGCGGTCAGCACGGTGTCGTGTTCGGGACGGTCGGACCCGCGATCATGAAGCTCGGCCCCTTGCCGGAGGTCGTGCCCGATGCCGGCGTCGGTGTGAAGCTCGATGCGGGACTCGTCCCGTCGGATTTCGTGTGGCTGGTCGACGACACCGAGGGCAACGGCGCGCTCGCGATTCGCGCGAAGCTCGGCCCGAAGGGCGCAGCGGTCAAGCAAGGCGATCGAATCGCGGCCGGCGGTGCGTGGGCGCTCGACGAGGAACGTAAGTGGTACTGGAAGGTAGATTCGATCTCCCCGCTGCCGGCTGCGCCGAAGAGCACGCTCACGGAGACCCCGGTCGCACCGGGTCACGTGATCGCGAATGGCGACTTGCCGCAAGGTGCGCGGACGATCAGCCTCGCGAAGGACGGCGACGCCGTCTACTTCCAGCTGGTCGGGCAACCGCCCGCGATCGACGGCGATGGCTGGCCCGTTGCGGACGAGCTCGGCAATCCGGTCTACGCGCTGTTGAACCTCCCCGGCGAGCGACCGAGTTACGGTGCTCAGGATCTCCGCGCACCCGACGAGCGCTGGCAGCTCAAGCGGGGGCAGACGTACGCGGTGCGGATCGGCAACATCCACAAGCACGGGCCCGACAAGCCGGTGACGATCAACGCGCGCACCGCACCCGTCCGCGTCAACTGAGGCGTTTCGGCGCGCGTGCCTCGAGCTGATCGCGTTGCGCCGCGGTCAGCTCGCACGCAGCCACCGCGGCGTGCACGAAGGCGCGATCGGATGCGAGCGCGGCGGCGATCGCCACTTGATCGCGCGGATCACGGCGCAGTCGCCGCACGATCAGCGCGTTGGCGACGTACGCCGGGACCTTGCCGGTGAACATCGCGCCGAGCGACATCAATTGTTCGTCGGTGACGACCTCTCGGGCGATCCGCCCGAGATGCACGACGTACGAGCGCTGGAGTACCGCATCGGGTTCGGTCCGGATCTGCTCGACCAGCTCGGCGAACTGCGCGGCGTCGAGCGGAGCACTCTGATCGTAGCGAGCGCGGAACACGAGCCAGCGCTCTCGCCTTGGTGTCATTGCCGTGTGCGCTGCTTGCGGCGATGCCCACGCAGCAGGAAGCCAACGAGGATCGCCATCGCGATCGGTGACGTCGGCGCTGTCTGCGCACCGCAGCATCCAGCGCGCGGCGAGCGAACGCGTGCGGACGACGGCTTGGTTCCCGCCGACGGCGTCGTCGTCGCTGCCTCCGGATCGGCGGTGACGTTGCATTCCGAATCGAGCGTGACCACCAACGGGCGCGCGGGAATCGCGCCGCCGGCCGTGACCTCGACGGCACACTGGTCGCCCGCGTGCTTGGCCGTGACCGACGACGTGCCGGCCTTCTCGGGCGCATCGAGGATCACGTGCGTGCCGGGCGGCGCGTGGTACGCAAACGTGCCCGAGCCCCCCGTGCGCCACACGACCGAGGCTTCGCGCAGATCGTGGAGCGCGATGCCGGCCCAGCCATCTCCGGACAACGGCGTCGTCGCGACCTTCGCGTGGCCATCGGTCGCGGTGATCACGTGCGCGGCGCGCGGCTTGGGGCCGGCGACGACAAGGCGATAGTCGGTGATCGGAAACCGCGCCGCATCACACGTGCCGCGCACGGTGCCCTCCTTGAAGCAATCTTTCTGGGACGGGACACCGATCGCCGCCTTACCCGACGACTTTGCGATGCTCGCGATCGCGAGCTTGGTGTTGCCGACCGTCGCGGTGCCGGTCTCGCCGTCGAGCGCGAAGTGGCCCGGCGTACGAAACCGCAGGTACATCGAGCGGTCGGTATCGCCGGTCTCCGCGCGATCGACGACGATGACCGCCGCATCGCGCCCATCCGCGCTCGGGATCATCACGAGATCGCGCAGCGCATCCGGGACGTCGCTGCGTCGCTCCTGGAACTTGTATTGATCCGAGTAATCGCAGCGCGCCGCGACCACGCCGCTCGCTCGCTGCGTCGTGAAGTCGAAGCTCGTCTTCTCGCCCCACGAACCCTGGCTCGGGAGGTAGTCCTTCGGCAGATGACCGGAGGCGACGGTCGGGGCATTCGAGGTCAACGTCGACAGCGTTCCGTACGGCGACGGATCGACGATCACGTCGTCGGCGCCGCGCGATAGTACGAAGTTTCCGGCGTCGGGATGACGATGATCGACATCGATCGCGGCGTGACACGCGGCGACGAACCACACGGCTTGCTCGTCCCAGCGCGTGCGCGCGAACAGCGTGCCGGTGCCGGCCGCGACGTACCAGGTCGGCCAGCTCGCGCGCGGCGGGAGCACCGGCTTGTCGCCGACGCCGGCGAGTGCGTCGTAGAGCAAGCTGTCGCGGTCGACGAGCTCTAGGCGCGACAGCTCGCCCCGCGCCCACCGCTTGTCGTCGGGGGTCGCATCGCCGAGCGCGATCGCGTCGAGCGTCATGACGCCCGGTGGAGCGTTCGGCTGTTCCTCTTCGAGATCGCCGCTCGGAAATACCCGATTGTTCGGCGAGAGCGAGTAAACGTGATGCCGCATCAACGCGGACAGCCAGCGCGCGACGCCGGGGATCTCGACGCCGGCGCGGCGCATGATCCTCGCACCGAGGGAGATCTCGGCGACCGAGAACGGCCCATATTGCCAGCCTTCGGGCCAGTCGCCGCCTTCGAGCACGCCGCCTCGGGCGAACGCGCCGGCCATGTCCTTCTTCCACATCTTGTCCGCGACCTCATTCCACAACGGGTCGCCGGGTGCCTCACCCGCCTGCGCGATCGCGATCGTCGTCGCTGCGAGCAAGTAACCCGCGTGATAGTTCGAGCCCGGCGTGTTCGCGCGATAGCCCTTCTGGCGATACCAATCGAGCCACGCCTTCCAGCGTGCGCGCGCTCGCTTGCGCAGCTCCGGCGTCATGCCCGGCGCGTCGTGCAGCCAGTCATACGCGAGGGCGGTGTACGGCCCGAGGTTCCGGATCGCGTAGCCGGAGTCGCGGCGGGCCGCTTCGTCGCCGCCTCTGTGATCGCCGATGTCGTCCAGATCGTCGATCAACGCCGTGAAGAAACGGATCGCCGTCGCCGCGTGCGCCTGATCATCCGTCGCCGCCCAGGCGACGAGGCAGGCCTGCAGCACCTTCGCCCACTCCGAACCTTGATAGAGCGCGCGATCATGTTCGTGCGATCGTGCGGCGTCATCGCACAGCGCGATCGCGCCGACGACCGGACCATGCTCCGCCTTCGCTTGCGCGGTCCACGCGGCGTGCAGCTCGGGATCGAGCAGCATGCGCGGATGCGGACCCGAAGGCTCCGCACTCGCGACAGACGACGCAGCAATCAGGAGCGCGACAAGAGCGGCTGCTCGCACGCGCAAACCGTAGCATCTCTCAAAACGATCCGACGAGCGCGAGCCCATTGCCCGTCGGTACGACGGTGAGATTTTCCTCCGGGCGCCGCATCAACAACGGGACCGCGAGCCCGGAGCCGACCCCGACGACCGCTCCAACGAGCACGTCGGTGAGGTAGTGCTTGTCGGCCGCGATCCGCAGATATCCCGTGGTCGCCGCGAGCGTCATCCCGACACCCCAGATCACCGGCTCGAGCTTGTAGTGGCGACGGTGCGCGATGATGCCCGCGCTCGTCGCGAGCCCGAACGTGAGGGCGGTATGTCCCGAGAAGAAAGACAGGTTGTCGTCGACGCCCGGCGCCCCGGGCAATCCGAAGTGGACGAAGGGGCGAGCTCGACCACCGGCGAACTTCACGGCCTGCGTGAGCAGTTGGCTCAGCACGACGGTCTCGAGCACCGGGGTCACGTCGTCGATCACCCGCGACGTCGCCGGATCCGTCGTTGACAGGTCGTAGAGCATGACGCCGGCGGTGAACAGCGGTGCGATCACGTAACCCGTCAGGTTGCTCAGAAGCGCGGCGCGCGATGGATTGCTCCACACGAGCGCGTCACGCACGCTGTGATCGAACGCATCGGGCTCGCACCACCGACAGGTTACCGCCGCGAAGTCCGCCTTGAAGAACGTCTCCGATGCGAGATAGATGAGCGCCCCGGCCGCAGTGATCGAGACATGGATCAAGCGATTCTTGCCGTAGCGACCGCGATACCAGCGGTCGATCGGCGGCGCGACGGAGATCTGGCTACCGAGCTGCTGAGGAGGCGACGTCTTCGCCGGCGCCGGGGTCGGGACGGTTGGCTCGTCCGCGCGTGCGACGGCCGCCGAGAGCAGGATCAAGGTCACGACAAGCGATCGCACCACCGCCTATGACGGTCGACGATCGACGCGAGCGGCGCAAGCGAATCGGCCGGAACCCGCCGGCAGCGCGCGGCAAGGTCGGCTAGAAGATGGCCTGGATGCCGATGCCTTTCGACTGCTCGCTAACGAGGGGCACGATCGAAACCGGCGACGGGTGAATCGACGAGATCATCACGCCGAGCGACGAACCGACAACGGCACCGCCGACGACATCGGTGATGAAGTGATAGCCGGACATCACGCGTCCGACGCCGACGAATGAGGCGACGGCCAGACCGACGCCGAGCATGACCTTGGGACCGGTGCTGTGAGGATGCAGGCGGTGCTCGGCGATATAGAGCGACGTGACGATCGCGAACGACATCGACGTGTGGCTGCTGAGAAATGATAGTCCGGCATCGGCGCTGTTGCGGACGCTGTCCGGAGCCTTGTCGCCGTACAAGAACGGGCGAGGTCTACCGGCGGCGAGCGTCATGATCGATGCGACGGCATTCGCACTCATCGCAGCTTCGACGACGACCACGCCATCGTTGAGCGCGGGCAACAAGCCTTCGTCCGCGATCAGGATGGCTCCGGTTGCGGCGGCCAGGCCGTACAGTCCGATATCCGACGACGTGGCCCAAGCGGGGCTCCAGTAGCCGGCCGTGATCTTGTCGACAGCGTTGAGGTCGGCCTTGTTGCACGGGGTCGAGCCGACGGCCGTCGATCCGCAGAACGCCGGCTGCGTCTTGACCAAGCGCGCCAGCGTGAACACGGTCCCGATCGCGACGACCGGCACGTCGATCTCGGCGTAGAGCTGGAACGCCGGCCGGGTCAGGTCCCTGGGGTTTGGAACGATCGGTGTGAGAGCCGCCGTCTTGGCGGTCTCCTTTGCCTGCTCGACCTTCTCGGGTGAAACCGTCGGACCTTGATTCGAACCGGAGCCGGATCCCTCGGTCGGCACAGGAGCCGGCGGCAGCGGCGTAGGACCAGCGGTCGGTTGCGCGAGCGCAACGGAAGCGCTGAGGATCGTCAGGGTCGCAGCGATCGACGTTCGCGGGAGAGCCATTCTAGCCTCGTGTGTGAGTTGGACGTAAGGAGGTATCGAGCGTCGCTGTTGTTTTGCATTGCCCTTGCAAAGACCGGCCCGTGCAAAGCACGCCGCAATCGGTACACGAGAGCTTTGCTTGCGAGCGCTCTCGCTCGCCGCGCGCGCGCCTCCGCTCAGTCGTGAACGCGAATGCTCGGTCGCTGCACGGCAGTCGCGATGTCGGCCGGCGCTGACTCGCGCTGCGGCACGAGCACGCGTTCGACTTGCGTTGGCTCCGCGCTGGTCGCCGCGTCGGACGTGGGCCGATGGCGCGACCACCATGCTTGCGCGAGGTCATCGGTCCACGCGTGCTCGGCTGGAATCTCGATCGCGCGCAGCGCCTTCGCGAGGGCTCGCGCATTGGCCGGACGATCTTGCGGCCGCTTCGCGAGACAAGAGACGATCAAGGCCTCGAGCGCGGGCGGCAGCCAACCGGTGACGCGATCGCGTAAACAAGGCACCGGATCGAACGCGTGCGATCGCAACGTGCCGGGCTCGTCCGTGCGAGAAAACACCTCCGACGCGGTGAGGAGCCACCACGCGACGCAACCGAGTGCGTACAGATCGGCGCGGGCGTCGATCTCGCCGCCGATGGCACCCTCCGGCGCGATGTATCCAGGCGTCCCGACGAGCGCGCCGTGTTGGGTTAGCTTGCCCGATGGCGTGGGACCATCGATGTGCGGCGTTGGCAGCGTGACGATGTCGATCGGATCGGAGCTCGTATCGTCCTTCGAGTGGACGATCCCGAAATCGAGCACCTTGATCACATCGACTTCGTCGGCGGCGCGGCACACGAACAGGTTCGCCGGCTTGATGTCGCGATGGAGCAGGCCGGCTTCGTGGGCTTCGCCGAGCGACTGACACGCCTGGACGAGGAACCGGATCACGCGAGCGGCCGGCAACGCACCGATCTCCCGGACGAGCCTATCGAGATCGACACCGTCGAGCAGCTCCATCACGAAGAAGAACGTGCCGTCGTCGGTGACGCCGTAGTCATAGAGCTCGATCGTGTGACTCGATCGCATCGACGCCAGGGTCTGCGCCTCGCGCCTGAACCGCTCGCGGACTTTCGGAGCGTGCAACGGATCGAGCAGCGCTTCCGGACGCACGAGCTTGACCGCGGCCTGGCGCGCGAGCAGGCGGTGTTCCGCGCGCCATACCTCGCCCATGCCGCCGGTGCCGAGCTTGCCGACGAGCCGGTAGCTTCCGAGATCACGCGCGCGGGCCTCGGCAGATCGCGCCTGCGCGCGAGCGACGCCCACGGCGCGCCGCATCCGCACGAGGTTCCACGCGAACATCACGGCGACGCCGAGCGCGATCGCCAGCGCACCTGCCGAGGCGAGGAGGCTCTGCTTCTCGAATCGCTTCGTCGATCCGAGCAGCACGCGCTCGGGGACCAGCGTCGCGAGATACCAATCGAGAGGCGCCGCGATCCCCGCGCGCTTACCGCCGACGGGTGCGATCGAAGCCAGGTAGCCACCATCCGCCGTCGCGAGCTCGATGAAGCGAAGCTCGCCTTCCGGTTTGTCCGCGATCGCGCCGAACAGCGCTTCGAGCGCCGGGTCAGCGAAGTCTTCGTGACGTAGCAGTCGATTCTCTCGACTCGCGACGGGAGGTAACGGCACCGACGGAAATGCGAGGATCGTCCCATCCGCCGCGAACACGACGGTACGTGCTCCCTCGACCGGCGCACGATTGATAAACGAGGACAGCTCGCTGACATCGAAGTCGACGGTGACCACCGCGCGCAGCGAACCGTCCGCAGCAAACACCGGCTCGGCGATCGTCAGGCCGGTCTTGTGCGACGTGAAGAAGGTGCGCGGCGGCAACCAGACGCGTGTCTTCGCCTGCGCGGCGAGCGTGTAGTGCGGGCGGGTCCGCGGATCGTAGGTCGTCTTCTCGACGGTGTCGGCCTGGGGGACGCCGCCGGCGATCCGGTAGTTCGTGCGTTCCGTACCCTGCGCGCCGAGGATGCTCTCCTGGACCTCGAGCTCGCCTGTCTTGACGTCGATGTACGTGCCGCGCATCACGCCCGATGGAAACGAGATGCTGGCGTTCGCGACGCCGGGTCTGCCGATGCAGAGATCGTGCAAGCGACTCGTCACCTCCGCGATCGGCATCGCGGGATCTGCGAGGGCGCGAAGCTGCACGAGCATCGGAGCGGCTTGATCCAGCGCAAACGCGAGCTCGTGCTGGACCTCTGCAGCCTGGCTCGTCAGTTGCCGCCGCGCCAGCGATTCGCTCGTATCGTGGGTCGCGCGCCGGCCGAGCAGCAGCACGACGACACCGACCGAGATCACGAGCAGCGGGAGGATCACGAGCACGCCGGTCGGTGACGCCAGTAAGCCTGCAATGCGCGGTGCGGCAGGCGCATCGGCGAGGCTGTTGTTGGTCGCGCCGGGATCCACGCCGCCAGTGTAACAGTCAGCGCGCGATCGTTGAGGCCGTGCCGCGGAGCTTGTGCGCCTGATCGATCAGCGCGAGGAGCTCGGTGCGGTCCTTGTCGGTCGCGGCGCTTGCGGCGAGCGCGCGAATGTCGTCGAGCGACCAGCCTCGAGCATCATGGCCACCTCGCAACACATCGGCGAGTGCGGCGACCGCGAACGCGAACCGCAGATCGGGCGAGGCTTCGTTGATCGAAGCCGCCGGCGGCCCCGCCATCGCGAACGCCTCCTCGGTAGCGGCTTCGGACTCCGGCAGCTTGTGCCGGATGCTGACGTGACCGATCGGCGCGCGCAGCATGTGGCCTACCGGCGTCAGCTCGATGTCGTAGAGCGCGGTCACCTGATGACCCCAGCCCATCTGACCTGCAGCGACGCTGTCGTTGCGGAAGTCTTGATCGGCGACGTCACGATTCTCGTACCCGATCAGCCGATAGCGCGCGACCTGCTCGGGGTTGAAGTCGACCTGCAGCTTGACGTCCTTCGCGGCGACCTCGAGGGTCGCGGTGAGCTGCTCGGCAAACACGCGCTTCGCAGCATCGATCGAGTCGATGTAGTAGTTGTTGCCGTTGCTCTTGTCGGCGAGCTGCTCCATCAGGTTGTCCTTGTAGTTGCCCATCCCGAAGCCGATCGCCGACAGCGTGACGCCTTGCTTCGCGCGGCTCGCGATGATGTCGAGCAGCTCCTGGAACGAGTGCGGACCGACGTTCGCGTCACCGTCGGTACAAACGATGACGCGCGAGATCGTGCCGGCCTTGAGATTCGCGCTCGCCTGCTCGTACGCGAGATCGATGCCGGAGGCCATCGCGGTTCCTCCACCCGTGTGAAGCGACCTGATCGCGCCGAGGATCCGATCTTTGTGATCGATGCTCGTGCGCGGCAGCACCACGCGCGAATTGCCGGCGTACGTCACGATCGCGACCGAATCCTGATCGCTCAGGTTCGTGGTCAAGATCTCGAGTGCACGCTTCGCGAGCTCGAGCTTGTCCGGAGACGACATCGAACCGGAGACGTCGACGAGGAACACCAAGTTCGCCGGCTTGCGCTCTCCGACCGGTTTCGGCTTGGTCGCGACCCCGACGCGCAGCACGTAGCGATCGGCTTCGAACGGATGCGCCGCGGCATCCATCACGACCGAGAACGGCGTGCCTGCGGTGGGCTCGGGGAATGCGTAGTGGAAGTAGTTCACCCACTCTTCGACGCGAACGGACGCCTCCGGTGGCAGGGCACCCTCCTGAAGCTTGCGCCTCGCGATCGTGTACGACGCGGTGTCGACATCCGCGGCGAACGTCGACAGGTGATCGTGTGTCGTGTCGATCCAGGGGTTCTTCCCCCAGTCCTTGTAGTCCTCACCGGTTGCCGGCTCTGGATGCGCGATCGCGAGGCGCCTTTGTCGAGACATCATTGGACGGCGAGAAGCGGCCGTCATGTCCATCGCACCGCAGGCGGCGAGGACACACAGCAACACGGGATGACGCATGGACGAACCTCCGGCAGATGGCGATTCGAGCCGCGCCGAGGATCGACGCAGCGACCGCCTGTTGCCCAAGGAACGCCGCAGCCGGCGTGCGCTTACAGCCGGGTCGCGTTCGTAGGTCGATCTCATGATTTCGACCGCGCTTCGTGGTGACATGACGTCGCCATGAAGCTCGTGCACGGTCTGGTTATTTCGTTCGCATTGGTGGGCTGCCGTCACGACGTGACTCCCAAATCCCAGCCGACCGCGGTGAAGGTCGCGCTGGTCGAAACTGCGACCAACGTCGCGGGAGCTCGCTACTCGGCGCAGATCAATCCCGCGACCCGCCTCGATCTCGCGTTCAAGGTCGGTGGCTACGTCGATTCGGTCGCGACCGTGTCGAGCATGGACGGCAAGCCACGCCTGTTGCAGGAAGGCGACGCGGTTCATCCGGCGATGCAGCTCGCGGCCCTCCGGCGCACCGACTACGTACAGCGGCTCGCCGAGGCGCAGGCGGCGCTCGCGCAGGCAAAGGCAGGCGTCGAGCAAGCGCAGATGGACTACGACCGCACGGTCAAGCTGACCGAGCATAACGCCGTTGCCGGTGCAGAGCTCGATACGGCGCGCACGCGACGCGATAGCGCGATCGCGGCACTGAGCGGAACGAAGGCGCGCGTCGATCAGGCGGCGACCGCGCTCGCCGACACGGTGTTGCGCTCACCCCTCGACGGCATCGTGCTCAAGCGTTCGATCGAGGTCGGTGCGCTCGCGGCGCCGGGGACGGTCGCGTTCTCGGTTGCAGATGTCGGCAGCGTCAAGGCGGCGTTCGGCGTCCCGGATACGGTGTTGCCGCGGATCCATCTCGGCGCCGTCGAGACGATCACGACTGAGGCGTATCCCGGCGTGACGTTCGAAGGGCGGATCTCGTTGATCGCTCCGTCGGCCGATGCGCGGAGCCGCGTCTTCGAGGTCGACGTCACGATCCCGAACGCCGATGGGCGCTTGAAGCCCGGCTCGGTCGCGGCGCTGTCGCTCGAAGGTGTCGCCGATGCGGCGACCGCCGCCGCGCCGCTGATACCCCTGTCGGCGATCGTGCGGTCGCCAGCGCATCCCGAGCATTTCGGGGTGTTCGTCGTCGAAGAGGTCGGTGGCCACTCGGTCGTGCACGCGCGTGACGTCGAGCTCGGCGACTACCTCGGCAAGGTGATCCCCGTGAAGTCCGGGCTCAAGGCCGGCGAGAAGGTCGTCGTCCAGGGCGCGGGACTGCTCTCCGACGGCGAGCCGGTCGAGGTCATTCAGTGACCGATCACCGCCAGAGAGAACGCGAACGCGATCGCGAGCTCGTCGCGCACAAACACAACACGGCGCGATTCTTCACCGAGAACCGTCACATCGCGTGGGTCGCGCTGTTTGCGACGCTCGCGTGGGGCATCTACGGCTACATGAAGATGCCCAAGGCCAAGGACCCGACGATCGAGGTTCGCGTCGCGGTCGCCTCGTGCACGTGGCCAGGCGCGGAGGCCGAGAAGGTCGAGCAGCTCGTCACGCGCAAGATCGAGCAGAAGCTCGCCGAGAGCGCCAACATCGAGAGGATCGAATCGATCAGCCGTAGCAGCGTCTCGATCGTCTACGTCACGCTCAAAGAGGATCTGAAAGATCGCGCGAAGGAATGGGACAACATCCAAGGTCGCCTCGACTCGATCCACGACCTGCCCCAAGGGGCCGGTCCGATCCAGTTCGCACGCGACTTCGGCGATACCGCCACGCTGATGCTCACGGTCGCGAGCCCGAAGGCGAGCGACATCGAGGTCGAGCTTCGCGCGTCCGCGGTCGGTAAGGCGATCGCCGCTGTGCGCAGCGGTGCAGCGGCAGCCACGCGCGCGACGATGATCTTCAGCTTTCCGTCGGACGTGAACATGAACGCGATGCGTCGCGTCGGCGACCGCGTGAAGCAGTACTTCGACTCGATCCCGGGCACGGGCGACACCCGGCTCCTCGACAGTCCTGGGTTCATCGGCATCGACGTCGCGACGACGCTCGACGACAACGGGCTGCGCGATCGGCTCCGTGACTTCGCGATGCAGCAGATGCGCGTGTCGGAGATCCATCCCGATGTGTGGCTCGCGGCGATCATCCGCGATCCCAAGGATGCCAAGGCGCGGCTCGAGGAGGTCGCGGGCGAGCGCTACAGCCACCGTCAGCTCGATCAGTTCACCGAGGAAATCCAGCGCTACCTCCAGCGCGTGCCGCTGGTCGCGAAGGTGACGCGCGTCGGTGTGCGGCGCGAAGAGATCTATCTCGAGTATTCGCAGGAGAGGCTCGCCTCGTACGGCCTGCAGTCTTCGCTGCTCGGCAATGCAATCGGTGCGCGCAACATCACGGCGCCGGGTGGCGTGATCGAGATCGCCGGCAAGAACGTGTCGATCGATCCGTCTGGCGAGTTCAAGGGCGAGCAACAGATCGGCGATGTCGTGGTGACGACGAGCGCTGCAGGCTCGCCGGTATATCTGCGCGACCTGGTCGATATCAGCCGCGAGTACCAGAGTCCGCCGCGCTATCTGAACTACCTGACCGTGCGCGAAGGCGGCAAGCTCGTGCGCACGCGCGCGATCACGCTCGCGATCAACATGCGGCGCGGCGCGCAGATCGCGGACTTCGCGATCCAGCTCGATCAAGAGCTCGCGCAGGCCAAGCGCCTGGTGCCCGAGGATCTGATCATGCGCCGCACCTCGGATCAGCCGCTGCAGGTGCGCGAGAACGTCGGTCTGTTCATGAGCTCGCTGTACGAGGCGATCGCGCTCGTCGTGCTCGTCGCGCTGATCGGATTCTGGGAGTGGCGGACGGCGCTGCTGCTCGCGCTGTGTATTCCGATCACGCTCGCGATGACGTTCGGCCTGATGCAGGCCTTCGGCATCGACATCCAGCAGATCTCGATCGCGTCGCTGATCATCGCGCTCGGCCTGTTGATCGACGATCCGGTCGTCGCGAGCGATGCGATCAAGAACTCGCTCGGCGCGGGGTGGAAGTCGCGAGTTGCCGCGTGGCTCGGGCCAACCAAGCTCGCGACCGCGATCATGTTCGCGACGATCACGAACATCGCGGCGTATCTGCCGTTCCTGACGCTGCCGGGCGACGTCGGCACGTTCATCTTCTCGCTGCCGGTCGTGCTCACGCTCTCGCTGATCGCCTCGCGGATCGTCTCGATGACGTTCGTGCCGCTGCTCGGCTCGGTCCTGCTGCGCGCGCCGACCGCACCGACCCCGACGCCCGAAGAACGGCGCAGCCGCGGCTTTGGCAAGCTCTACTACCGCGCGGCGGGGTGGGCGATCGACCATCGGCTGATCGCGTTCGGCATCTCGGTGCTGCTGCTGATCGGCGGCGGCATGTACGCCAAGCGTGTCAAGTCCGCGTTCTTCCCGAAGGACCTGTCGTATCTGTCGTACGTCGACATCTGGCTGCCCGAGGACGCGACGCTCGGCGCGACGCGCAGCAGGGCGATCGAGGTCAACCGCGTGCTCGCGCAGGCCGTCGAGGAATGGGGCAAAGCTCACGGCCGAGACGAGCCGGTGCTCGAGTCGATCACCGAGTTCGACGGCGGCGGCGGTCCGAGGTTCTGGTTCTCGGTGTCGCCCGAGCTCCAGCAACTGAACTACGCCCAGCTGATCATCCAGGTCCGCGACAAGGAAGACACGCGCCACCTCGTGCCCTACTTGCAGGAGCGCGTCGCGAAGACGGTCGCCGGTGCGCGCGTCGACGTGCGCGAGCTCGAGACCGGCAAGCCGATCGGTATTCCGATCGCGGTGCGGATCTCCGGCGAGGATATCGGCGAGCTCCGCGCGATCGCGGAGCGCACGAAGGCGGTGTTCCGCGCGACGCCCGGCGCCGAGCGCGTTCGCGACGATTGGGGCGCCGATACGTTCGCGGTGAAGCTCGAGGTGGATCCGGATCGCGCGAGCCTCGCGAACGTCACGAACCTCGACGTCGCGCAGTCCTCCGCGGTCGCGATGAACGGTGTCACCGTCGGGCAACTGCGTGAAGGCGACCACGAGATCGCGATCGTCAGCCGCCTGCGGGCCGAGGAGCGTGCGCAGATCAGCGACATACAGAACCTCTACGTCAATGCGCAGAATGGCCCGCAGAAGGTCCCGCTCGGGCAGGTCTCGCGCATCGCGTACTCGCTACAGACCGAGAAGATCCGTCGCCGCGATCAATTTCGCACGATCACGGTCGCGTGCTTCCCGGCCGACGGCCTGCTGCCTTCCGAAGTGCTCGCCGCCGCGATGCCGAAGCTCGACGAGCTGAAGGCGTCGCTGCCGGGCCAATACCGGTTCGAGATCGGCGGTGAAGCCGAGGAGCAGGCGAAGAGCTTCCAGAGCATGGCGGTCGTGTTCGTGCTGCTGCTCGTGCTGATCTACCTCGCGCTCGTCGTCCAGTTCCGTCACGCGATCAAGCCGCTCGTCGTGTTTGCGGCGCTCCCTTACGGTGCCGTCGTCGGTGTCGTCGGCCTCGTCGTGATGGGCGCGCCGCTCAGCTTCATGGCACTGCTCGGCATCATCAGCTTGATGGGTGTGATCGTCAGTCACGTGATCGTGCTGTTCGACTTCATCGAAGAGATGCACGAGCGCGGCGAGCCGATGCGAGAGGCGCTGCTCGACGCGGGCCTCATGCGGATCCGGCCGGTGCTGATCACGGTGATCGCGACCGTGCTCGGCCTCGTGCCGCTCGCGATGCACGGCGGCCCGCTGTGGCAGCCGCTGTGCTACGCCCAGATCGCCGGCCTCAGCTTCGCGACGATCGTGACGCTGCTCCTCGTGCCGGTGATCTACACGATCGTGATCCAGGACCTGAAGCTCGTGCGCTGGGACAAGCCAGCCCCGGAGTCGGACAGCTAAGTTTTCGGCCGGGGTCGGATGCCTGACCCTTCTGCAGAGCTGATCAGCCGAAGCGGCCGGTGATGTAGTTTTCGGTTCGTTCGTCGCGCGGGTTAGAGAAGATCTTTGCGGTCGTGTCGGTCTCGACGAGGACGCCCGTGCGCTGGTCGGTCTTGGAGTCGAGCTCGGCCGTGAAGAACGCGGTGCGATCGCTGACGCGCGCGGCTTGTTGCATGTTGTGCGTGACGATCACGATCGTGTACTTGCTCTTGAGCTCGCGCATCAGCTCCTCGATGCGTGCGGTCGCGATCGGGTCGAGCGCGCTGCAAGGTTCATCCATGAGCACGACCTCGGGCTCGACGGCGATCGTGCGCGCGATGCAGAGACGTTGCTGCTGGCCGCCGGACATGCCGAGCGCGGAGTTGCGGAGGCGGTCTTTCACTTCGTCCCACAGCGCCGCTGCACGAAGCGATTTCTCGACGATCTCGTCGAGCTTCGCGCGATCGGTGATGCCGTTGATGCGCGGGCCGAACGAGATGTTGTCGTAGATGCTCTTCGGAAATGGATTCGGCTTCTGGAACACCATCCCGATCCGCCGGCGCACCTCGGCCGCGGAGACCTCCTGCGTGTAGAGGTCAACGCCGTGGTAGGTGACCTTGCCGCCGACGCGTGCGCCGGGGATCAAGTCGTTCATCCGGTTGAGGCAACGCAGGACCGTCGTCTTGCCGCAGCCCGAGGGACCGATGAACGCGGTGATCTCGTTCTTGCGGATCTGGAGCGTGACATCGCGGACTGCGCGGAAGGCGCCGTAGTAGACCTCGAGCTTATCGAGATCGAAGACGACAGGTGCGGGTTCCAGCGCGGGCATCAGATCAACAGCCGAGGCACGGTAACGCATCTCGGAGCCAGTCGCTCGCCTCTCGGGCGGTAGCGGGACAGTTGCAACTTGCATCGGGTCCTCCGGGATCGACATGGTCACCTCTTGATCGCAAACCGCGCCGTGAACATCCGAGCGGCGAGGGTGACGAGGAACGTCAGCAGCACGAGCGTGAGCGCCGCGCCCCACGCGCGGTCCTGTGCCGATTGAAACGAAGACGTCGCGTTGCCGAAGATCTGCAGCGAGAGCGCTGTGTTCGCCTGCGTGAAGAAGTGCGGGTTGTATGCGGTCGCCGCGCCCACGGCGAACAGCAGCGGCGCGGTCTCGCCGGCGGCGCGGGCGATCGCGAGCAGCGATCCCGAAACGATGCCGGGCAATGCAGCGGGCAGCACGACCGTGAGGATGACGCGCGCTTTGCTCGCTCCGAGCGCGAACGCCGCCTCGCGGAGCTGGTTCGGGACGAGCTTGAGCATCTGCTCGGTCGAGCCGATCACGACCGGCAGCATCAAGCACGCGAGTGCGAGCGAGCCGCCGAGCGCCGAGTAGCCGAACCGCAGCGTCCAGACGATATAGACGAACAGGCCCATCACGATCGACGGGACACCGGTCATCACCATCGCCATGAACCGCACGAGCGCGGCAAACTTGGAGATTCCGCCGTATTCGTGGAGATAGACCGCGCCGATGATGCCGAGCGGGACCGCGATCAACGTCGCGCCACCGGTCACGAGCAGCGTTCCGAGGATCGCCGGGCCCATGCCGGGACCGACGCGCCGGGACACGATCGGAATCTCCTTCGTGAAGAAGTCCGGGAACTCTTTGAATGCGACCCCGGCGCCTTTAGAGATCACCGAAGCCAGGATCATCACGAGCGGGATCGCGACCGCGACCACCGCGAGCACGAGGACGACCGTCATGATGTCATTCTTGGTCGTGCGCCAGCTGCGCCGGCCGCGTAGATCGAGAAGCTCGTTCACGACGCCTTGCCTCGGCTGCGGGCCATCGAGCGACGCACGATCGCCGTCGCGATCAAGTTGACGGCGATCGTGATGATGAACAGCAGCACGGCGAGCCCGATCAGCGCGGACTTGTGAAGCTCGTCGGCCTCGCCCCATTCGTTCGCGATCACCGCAGGCATCGAGTTGCCGGGCGCGAGCGCATTGAGCGTGATCTGTCCGAGTGCCGAGCCGATCACGAGTGCGGCCGCGATCGTCTCGCCCATCGCACGGCCGAGGCCGAGCATCACCGCACCGACGAGCCCGCCCTTGCTGTGCGGCCAGACCGCGCCGTGAATCATCTCCCATCGGGTCGCGCCGAGTGCGAGTGCCGCTTCCTTTTCGTTCGGCGGCGTTGTCTCGATCACCTCGCGCGCGAGCGACGTGATGATCGGAATGATCATGATCGCGAGGATCACGCCCGCGGTCAGAAACGATCGCCCGAGGTGCGGAGCGAGCACGAGGATGCCCCACAGGCCGAACACGACTGAAGGCACGACCGCGAGCAGATCGATCAAATAGACGAGCGGCCTGCGCAGCCGTAGCGGCGCGACCTGCGTGATGAACAGCGCGACACCGAGGCTGATCGGGACTGCGAGGACAACCGCGATCACCGCGGTGTACAGCGTGCCCCAGATGAACGGCAGCGCGCCGAACAGAGCATCGCCGGGCGACCACCGCTTCGACGTGATGAAGTCAAAGCCCATCCGCGCGAGGACGGGCCGCACCTGTGCGGTCATCGTCACCGCGATCAGGCCGAGGAGCAGCAGGACGAGGGCCGCCGTGCCGAGCGCGATCCAGCGGAACGCCGTATCGGCGCTCTGCCTCTTGCCTCGGAGATCGACGACGTTCGCCATTAGGCCTGGATCTTATCCACCTGCGCGATCGCCTTGTCCTGCAGCGTCTTCGAGAGCGGTGCAAAGTCGATCTCGGGCAGGAGCTTCTGACCGTCCGTGACCATGAACTTGAAGTACGCCTTGAGCGCGGCGGCTTTGTCCTTGTCGGCGGGCTTCGTGTAGACCATGCACCAGCTCGGCGCCGTGATCGGATACGCGGCGTCGCCCTTCGCGTTGATCGAGACAAACGTCAGGTCGTCCTTGACCTCGAGGCCGTCACCGGCGGCTTGCGCCGATGCCGACGACGGATCGACGAACTTGCCGGCGGCGTTCTTGATGCTCGCGTAGTGCAGGCCGCTCTCTTTCGCGTCCGGGAGGTCGACGTAGCCGATCGCGCCCTTCGTGGTCTTCACGATCTGCGCGACGCCCGGGTTGCCCTGGCCCGCTTGCGTATCGGCCGACCACTCGACGGTCGAGCCGCTCTTGAGCTTCCACGCGCCGTTTCCGGCGACATCGAGGAACTTCGTGAACTGCTCGGTCGTGCCCGAACCATCCGAGCGATGAGCAACGACGATGTCTGCGTCGGGGAGCTTGGCGCCAGGATTATCGGCGGCGATCGCCGGATCGTTCCATTTCTTGATCTCGCGCTGGAAGATCTTCGCGATCGTGTCCGCGGAGAGCTGCAGCTTGTCGACGCCGTCGACGTTGTAGCTGACCGTGATCGCGCCGAGCAGCACGGGCACGTAGAGGAAGTCGCCGCCCTTCACGCCCGCCTTGTCCGCGTCCTTGTACGGGGCATCGGAGCAGCCGTAGTCGGTCACCATATCGGCGAAGTCTTTGCGACCCTTGCCCGAGCCGCCACCGCTGTAGTTGATCTTGGTGCTCTTGCCCTTCGTGAACGCCTCGATCGCGACTTCCTGAAACTGCTTCTGAAATGTCGAGCCGCTGCCATTCAGGGTGACGTTTCCTGAAGCAACCGGCGTTCCGCTGGCAGGGGCTTCCTCTTTCTTCTTGCCGCACGACAAGGCGAGGGCCGCCGCTCCGATACACGCGATCCAAGTCTTTGTGTTCATAGCGCCACCGTAGCCAGGCGTTACAACGGACACGCGGCGACTGTGTGACGGGACGGTGACGCCTAACGGAGATCGGTCTAGTTGTTCGGCACGGGAGGCGGGCGGTGGCGCACGTCTTGAGCGCGCACCATGTAGACGACCTCTTCGCCGAGGTTCTTGACGTGATCCCCGATCCGCTCGAGGTAACGGCACACCGACGTCAAAGGCAAGACGCGCGTCACGGCGGAGGGATCGGTCGCGACGTGGGCGAGCAGCTCCGCGAACAACCGCGCATTGAGCTTGTCGATCTCGCGGTCGGCGACGATCACGGCCGTTGCCTTGTCGGCGTCCTTGGCGACGAAGCTGTCGAGCGCCGCGCGCAGGTTCTTGTCGACGAGCGCCGCGAGCGGCCCGAGGTCGACGTGCGGCTCCAGCGGTGGCAGGTGGTTGAGCTCGAGGGCGCGCTTCGCGATGCCGGTTGCGAGATCGCCGATCCGCTCGAGATCCGTGACGATCTTCAGGGACATCGTGATCAGGCGCAGATCGGAGGCCACCGGCTGCCGCGTCGCGAGGATCTGCAACGCGAGCTCGTCGATGTCGTTCTCGTCGCGATCGATGAGCTGATCGGCTTCGATGACCTTCCGAGCCATGTCGTCGTTGCGCTCGCCGAGGGCTTCCATCGCAAGGGCGATCTGCCGCTCGCATCGTCCGCCCATCGCGCATAACCGCTCGCGCAACGTGCGGAGCTCGGTCTCGAAGTCTTTGCTCGTATGGGTTGTGGTCATGCGGTCACGGTTGTAACGGCCCTCGGAAGGCGCAGCCAGAAGATACTACCCCGCGGAGCGTTTGGCTCGACACCTACTTCGCCCCCCATGCTCTCGACGAGGTGCTTGACGATCGAGAGGCCCAAGCCGGTGCCGCCAGCCTCGCGCGACCGGCTCGGGTCGGCGCGGTAGAATCGCTCGAACACGCGCTCGCGATGCTTGTCGGCGATGCCGGGGCCGTCGTCGCGAACTTCGATGCGTACCGCGTCGCCGCTCGCGCGCGCTTCGACCCACACGTGGCCGTCGGGGTGCGTGTACTTGACGCCGTTGTCGATCAGGTTGACGAGGATCTGGTCGAGCGCCTTCGGATCGGCCCTGACCGAGAGCGCGTCGGGGATATCGACCGCGACGGTCACGTTGCGCTTCTGCGCCTGGGTCTCGACGGCGGTCAGCGATTGCTCGGTGACGCCTTTGACCGGGACCGTCGCGACCTCGAGCCGGTACTGACCGGCGTCGAGCCTCGAGAGATCGAGGAGGTCAGCGAGGATCCGCGCGAGCCGCTCGGCATTGCGATGCAGGCCATCGATCAGCTTCGGGCCGACGATCGGATCGTCCTTTGCGCCCGCCATCAGGGTCTCGGCGTTCGCGCGGATCACCGCGACCGGCGTCCTGAGCTCGTGCGAGACGTTCGCGACGAAGTCGCGGCGCACGGTCTCGAGCCGCCGCATCGTGGTCACGTCTTCGAGGAGCAGCACGCATCCGGCGCGACCGAACGTCCGGGCGGCGCGCACGAGCGTGCGTGGTCCGTTCGGCAGCTGGAGCTCCGCGCTCGCATCGATGTCGCGCTCGATCAGCTCTCGCAGCTCGGGCGCCCGCACGAAGTCGAGCAGCGGCTCGCCGACGAGCGAGCTCTGCACGCCGAGCATCTTGCGGGCCGCGTCGTTGAGCATCGTGATCCGCCGCTCGTCATCGAGCGCGATCACACCTTGCGTCAAGCCGTCGGCGACCGAGGCGAGCAGCGTCCGCTCGTGGAGCAGGGCATCGCGGCTACGCTCGACATCTTCAGCGAGCGAATTGATCCATTGGCCGAGATCACGCATGCCACCGGTCGCCGAGGCGATCGGCACGCGCCGCTTGTGATCGCGGAGAATATCGAGCGTCGCATCGGTCAGCCGGCGAAGATTCCGGCGCATCACCGCAACCGTCACGACCGCCGTCGCACTCACGAGCGCGAAGGCGATCAGGACGTCGATCATGCGTCTGCCTCGTCGGGCTCACTCTTGAAACGGTAACCGACGCCGCGCAGCGTCTCGATATAGGCGCCGGCCTCGCCGAGCTTCTCGCGCAGCCGCTTGACGTGCGTATCGACGGTGCGCGTCGTGACATCGGCATCGATACCCCAGACGTCGCTGAGCAAGGCGTCGCGGCTCTGCACGCGGCCGCGCCGCGATAGAAACGCGTGGAGCAACCGAAACTCGAGAGCGGTCAGCGACAGCTCGACCTCATCGACCCATGCGCGATGTGCATCGCGATCGATCTTGAGCCGGCCGAAGCGCATCAGCGACGGCTCGCCTTCGGTGCGGTGCGCGCGACGCAGCAGCGCGCGGATCCGCAGGATCAGCTCGCGAACGCTGAACGGCTTCACGACGTAATCGTCGGCACCGACCTCGAACCCGACGACCCGATCGATCTCCTCGCCCTTTGCGGTGCACATGATCACCGGTACATCGCGCGTGCGCTCTTGCTCGCGCAGTCGCCGGCAGATCTCGGTTCCCGCGAGATCGGGCAACATCAGATCGAGCACGATCACATCAGGCACCGGATCGCTGCTTGCCGATGCGAGGCCTTGCCGACCGCTGTGTGCGAGCCGGACGGCAAAGCCCTCGGAACGCAGGTTGTATTCGAGCGTCGTCGCGAGATCGACTTCATCCTCGATCACCAGCACTAGTCCGCTCATAGAGAAGCCTTACCACGTGCTCGGTGACGGCACGGTGACAACACTAGAACATGAATAACATCGTTCCCATGGCGCGGTAGTTCTTCGCATCGTGCTCGCCTTTGGCGTCAGCGGCGACGAAGGACTGGTCGTTCAGTGACACCTCCGCGCCCAGGCGCACGGCCGGGATCAGGTCGTAGAACAGGTTCGCGTCGACGAACGTCGACTTGTTCCAGATCTTGGCCGTATTGCCGAACTTCTCGGCGTTATCCGAGCTGATATGCCCGAAGTTCGCCGCGACCCAAACCTTCGCCGAGGTGGGCAGGTAGTACTGGAGGCCTGCCATGTACGACGTCACCTGGATCGCGTGGAGCGTCGCGACGCCTGCATCGACGGAGAACATCGCGAGCGCGTTGTCGATGTTCGGCGTGTAGACCGGAGCCGGCGTCGTCATGCCGGGGTTCGGCAGCGCCGGGTTCGACACGCCGAAGCTGAGACCGTTGTACTGATCGGCGATGCCCTGGCCGGTGACGAAGCTGCCGGTCAGCGTCAGCGCGTTCGCGTGCGAGTCCTTGGTCGCCGGGATCAGCGGCACGAGCGCGTCGATCGATACGCCGTAGCCGTACGTGACCACCTGATTCGACGGATTCGCGGAGAATTCGTCGACGGCAAACCGGCGACCGATCCCCGACACGCCGATCGCGGCGGTTTCGATCCCGCTGTCGGCCGCGCCCTTCGTGCGCCAGCCCTTGAGCTTGTTGAACGCCAGCTTCACGCCGACCTGACCGTCCGGTGTCGCGGACGCGCGTTGCGGCGGGCGGGCCACGGCGAGTGCGACCTCGACATCGACCGCGCCGCCCTTGATCGTCTTGCTGAACCGAAGCTGCGGAATTCGCGAGTAGACCTGAGCCGGCAGGCCCTGGATCTCGACGCTGTTCGGATGGAACGTCGACTGCCACCCGAACAAGCCCCAGTACTGGCCGGCGAGGACGTCGACCACCGGCGTCTCGAGCTTCAGATACAGATGCCGAAACCGCATCGTCGGGTTCTGGAAGAACTGCGCCTCGGTGAACCCCGCAGGCTGGGTGTTGAGGAAGTCCATCTCGAACTGGCCGCTGGCCTTGATGTCATCGGTGACCGGGCGGGACAGCTTGAAGCCGAAGCGCGAGTGGCGCGCGCTGAACGTCGTCTGACCGTGATCGCCGGTGTACGTATTTGGCCGCGCGATCGCCGTATTCTGCTCTTGCTCGTTCAAGCCCTGGGTCGAGTCGTAGATGCCGTACATCTGGGCAAACCCGTAGAACGTCAGCTCGGTCTTGCCCTTCACGACCGTGGGCGTCACGTCCGCGACGGGCTTCTTGGCCTCCGGCGGTGGGGTCGGGGCCACGATCACGACCGCAGGAGCCGGCGTTGGGGGGGGCGGCGGCGTCGGCGGGGTTGGTGGGGTTGGCGGCGTCGGCTCCGCCGGGGGCGCAGGCTGATCGGGCGCCGGGGTCTGCGCGAACGCGGGCGCCGCAGCGAGGAGAAGCAAGGAAGCAAACGAGAACAGACGGCTGCTTTGCGACATGTTGTACGCACGATGGAGGCCATCTGTGGCGCGAACGTGACAACCGGGCGACGTCGCAGTCAATCCAGCGGAACGATCCCCGGGTGACAGGGCCGAATCGGTGCTACAAGGGCCCCGATGTTAACGGGTAAGCAGCGTCACCACCTTCGAGCCCTCGCGCACGAGATGAAGCCGATCGTTCAGATCGGCAAGTCCGGGATCGATGACGGTGTCGTTGCGGCGGTCGAGCAAGCGCTCTCCGATCACGAGCTCGTCAAGGTGAAGATCGGCGAGGGTAGTAGCCTCGACCGTCACGAAGCCGCCGACGAGCTCGCCGCATCGACGAAGAGCGAGATCGCGCAGGTCCTCGGCAACACGGTCATCCTCTATCGCGAGGATCCGATCGAGCCGAAGATCAAGCTGCCCGTGCGAACGTCCGAGACCGAAGCGTAGCCGAAGAGTAGATCACCGCCGGCGCCGCAGCGTCGCGACGAACAGTCCGAGCCCGAACAGCAGGCCCGCGTTGCCGCCGCTGCTCGTGCAGCCGCCGGAGATGTCTCCGCTGTTGGGTGCACCGCCGCCGGGGCCGTCGCTGCCACTGCCGGAGCCCGAGCCGCCGCCCGACCCACCGCCGGGTGCGCCGTGCTGGATCGTGATCGTGCGGGTCTCGCTCTTGATGTTCTTCCCGTCGGTGATGTCGATCTTGATCGTGTGTGCACCGTCGGCGAGGCCGGCCGGCGTCTGGAACGTGTACGGGCCGCCGTTGGCGGTGATCATCGGCGTGCCGCCGTCGATCGTGAGCGATGCAGAGACGACGGCGATGTTGTCGGACGCCGCGGCGGTGACCTGGAAACCGGGCGCGACGACCGCGCCGTTTGCAGGCGAGGTCCAGTCGAGTGTCGGTGCGATCGCATCGCCGAGCCCGACGCGCGAGCTCAGCATCGCGACCGAGTTCTGGTTCGCGCTGCACACCGAGCCGTTGATCCCGCAGTTGCGAGCCGTACTCTCGCCGCACGACACCGTCTGATTCTGGAACGCGCGGTTACCGTTGTAGGACAGATAGGTCATCGGATCCGAAGCGAGCAGCTCGTGATCGAGGCCGTAACTGTGCGCGACTTCCTGCGCCATGATCTCGCAGTTGAGGCGCGCCTGTGCGGGCAGCGCTCCGCTGAACGTGAACACGACCGAGTTCTCGATGACGTCGCACGTCGTCGTGAACGGAGACACGCCGCCGACATTCGCGGGGAGACCGACCTGCTGCGGCGTACCGCCGAAGATCGCGAGGATGTGCGGAACATTTCCCGGATCCGTGTCGACGACCTGCACGTCGTACTTCGACCAGATGTCGCGAAAGCAAGCGACCGTGTCGGCCCACACCTGCGGGGTCGTGTTCCACGCTGGGATCGCGACCTGTGCGTTGACGATCGAAGACGTGTTCGTGCGCGCGTCGTTGTTGCCTGGACGGAGCGTCACGCCGTTGTGCGACAGAAAGATGATGCGGCTCTGCGCGAGCGCGGGGGTCGCGGATGGGAACGAGACAGTGGGGCCGTTCGGGTTGCCGGGCAGCACTTGCCGCGCGAACATCAGCCCGCCGGCAGCGGGTTGCGCATCGGTGACGAAGCCGTACGGCTGCGCGTCACCATCGACCATGACGTCCCGGATCTCCGCCGAGGCGATCGAGGGGAACATCAAGACGAGGCCAAAGAGCGTGGTCCCGAGCTTCATGCCCGGGTGAAGATCACGGAACGTGCCAGCCAGGGTCGATTGTCCCCAGCGAGATAAAACCCGAGATCAATGGCGGGCTTGGGACGACGTGCACGTCAGGTGCAAACGCGAGAACGCTGACTTACGCATGCCCGGGGTGAGGGGACGAAGCTCCGGGTTGCCCACATTCACCCCCGGCAGGCAGCCTCGATGTCTTCGATCCGCTTCGGGCAGGCCGCGGTCAGCACCTCGTGCCCGCGGTCCGTGACCACGACGTCGTCTTCGATCCGGATCCCGATCCCGCGGAGCTCGGCCGGAACGTCGGCGGCATCGGCGGCGATGTAGAGCCCGGGCTCGATCGTGATCACCATGCCGGGCTCGAGCGGCCGCGACTTACCGCCGCGCGTGTAGGCGCCCGCATCGTGGACGTCGAGGCCAAGCCAGTGCGACGTGCCGTGCATGTAGAACTTCTTGTACGCGAGATCGGCGATCCGCTCTTCGGCGGTGCCGGTGAGCAGGCCGAGCGCGATCATGCCCTCGGTCAGGTTGCGGACGCAGTGGTCATGGATCTCGTCGATCGTCACGCCCGGTTTCACCATCTCGATCGCGGAGACCTGGGTAGCGAGGACGATCTCGTAGACGCGGCGCTGCGGCGGCGTGAACCGGCCGCTCGCGGGCCACGTGCGCGTGATGTCCGCGGTGTAGTGCTGGTATTCGCAACCGGCATCGACGAGCACGAGATCGCCATCGGCGACCGCACAGCGATTCTCGATGTAATGGAGGATCGTCGCGTTCTCGCCCGCGCCGACGATCGTCGTGTAGCCGGGACCGGTGCCGCCGTGCCTGCGGAACGTGTAGTTGATCAGCGCTTCGAGCTCGTGCTCGAACACGCCGGGCCGGCCGGTCTTCATCGCGAGGAGGTGCGCTTCGATCGAGATCTCCGAGGCCTTGCGCAAGGCCGCGAGCTCTTCAGGCTGTTTGCGCAGGCGAAGCTCGTGTAACGCGGCGCGCGGATCGACGACGGCGCGCGGTGGGCGCTTGCCCTTCTTCTCGGTCTTGCGGAGATACGCGATCGCGCGCCCGATCTGCTTGTCCATGTCTTCGTCGAGACCGAGGCTGTAGTGGACCTCTTCGCAGTTCGCGATCAGCTCCCACATCTTGCTCGACAGCTCGGCCGCCGGATGTGCCGCATCGGCGCCGTAGACTTCCTTCGCACCTTCGACGCCTGCGCGCCGGCCGTCCCACACCTCCATGTCCGGATCGCGCGGGCGCACGAACATCACGACGCGGTCGGTTTCGGCGCCGGGGCGCAGGATCAAGGTCGTGTCGGGCTCGACGAAGCCGGTGAGATAGAACAGATCCGAGAGCTGACGAAATGGATGAAACGCGTCGCCGTTCCGCAATCGCTCTGGAAGCGAGCGTACGACCGCGACCGCGCCGGGCCCGATCGCTCGCATGTACGCGTCGCGGCGCGCTGCGAAGACGGCTGAATCGAACATGCGCCGGGTATACCTCAGCGCCTGCGAGGCCGCATCGCGACGCGGTGTTGGCGTAGGATGCGAGCCGTCATGAGCCCCCGCCGCTTGGCCGTCGCCGTCGCGCTGGTTGCACTCGCCGGTGCTTGCAAGAAGTCACACGCACCCGGCAAGCACAAGGACACCAAGCCGGTTGCGGGTGAAGCCGCGGCGAAGTTCCGCACCGATCCAAACGCGTTTCATGTCGACCCGGCGTTCACCGGCACCGGCAAGACGTTCATGGTCGACAGCGAGTCGGACCTCGCGACGAAGGTCGGCCACGATGTCCTGCTCGCCGGCGGCAATGCGGCAGATGCGGCGGTCGCGACGGCGTTCGCGCTCGCGGTCGTGCACCCGACCGCCGGCAATCTCGCCGGTGGTGGCTTCGCCATCGTGCGGCCCGTGAAGGGACCGGAGAACGCGCTTGATTTTCGCGAGGTCGCACCGGCCGCGGCGACCGCGGACATGTTCCTCGACGACAAGGGCAAGCCGACGAAGGATTCGATCACGAGTGATCGCGCCTCGGGTGTGCCCGGATCGGTCGCGGGGCTGTGGGAGCTCCACAAGAAGTACGGCAAGACGCCGTGGAAGGACTTGATCGCGCCCGCGCAGAAGCTCGCGCGCGACGGCTTCGTCGTCGATCCGTATCTCCATGCGATGATCGAGCGCCGCGGCCAGTTGCTCGCCGCGAATCCGGCATCGGCAGCGCTGTGGATGCCGGGCGGCAAACCGATCGCGAAGGATGCGCTCGTGAAGCTGCCCGAGCTCGCAGCGGTGCTCGATCGAATCGCCGACAGCGGGCCGCCCGGGTTCTATACAGGGCCGACCGCGGCCGCGATCGTCGAAGAGATGAAGCATGGCGGTGGGCTGATCACCGCCGACGATCTCAAGTCGTACAAGGCGGTGTGGCGCGAGCCGCTGCGCTTCGATTATCGCGGCAAGCACGTGATCTCGATGCCTCCGCCGTCGTCGGGCGGCATCGTGCTCGCGATGACCGCGAACATGCTGCGCGCGCAAGATCTCGGCAAGATGGGCTGGCACTCGGTCGATCACGTGCACTGGCTCGTCGAGGTGTGGCGCCGCGCGTACGCCGCGCGCAACGAGATCCTCGGCGATCCCGCTTTCGTCAAGACGATGCCGCTCGACAAGCTGCTGTCGCAAGACTACGCCGACAAGCTCGTCGCGACGATCGGGCCAAAGGCGACGCCTTCGAAGGACGTCATGGCACTGATCGAGGGCAATCACACGACGAACCTGTGCGTCGTCGATGGGCAAGGCATGGCGATCGCGCTGACGACCACGCTCAACACGGCGTTCGGTAACGGCGTCACGGTCAGCGGCTTCTTGCTCAACAACGAGATGGACGACTTCACCGCGAAGCCGGGCAGCCCGAATGTCTACGGCTTGCGTCAGGGCGCCGCGAACAAGATCGAGCCGGGGAAACGAATGCTGTCCTCGATGTCGCCGACGATCATCGAGGACGAAAAGGGCGAGCTGTTCATGGTGCTCGGTGCGCAAGGCGGACCGAAGATCATCACCGCGGTGTGGCAGACGCTGTCGAACGTGATCGACTTCGGCTTCGCGGTCGATGCCGCGGTCGCAGCGCCGCGCATCCATCATCAGCATCTGCCCGATCAGGTCGACGTCGAGGCTGAGGCGCTCACGCGCGAGGTCGACGAAGGTCTCCGCGCGCTCGGTTACCTGCTCGATTGGTCGAAGTCGCCGCGCGAATTTGCCGATGCGAATGCAATTCTCCACACGAAGGCAGGCTGGCAAGGCGCGATCGATCCACGTGGCGCAGGCGCCGCGCTGGGTGACTGACGTGGCATGCTCGTGACATGGCGCGTCCACCAGAAGATCCGAGTGGGGTGACGGTGTACCCGAAGATGCCCGTTCCAAAGAGCCGGCAGAGTGACCCAGGGGGAGGACGACCGATGGCGAAAGACGATCATAAGAAGTGGATCATCGCGATCATCGCGGGCGTGCTGTTCGGCAGCATCGTCGGCTTCTTGCTGAAGCCTTCGCACGCCGACGAGGCGGAGAAAGCGAAGAAGGATCTCGCGGAAGCCGAGAAGTCGGCGACCGCGCTGAAGATCCGCGCCGAGGGTCTCGATAAGGAGCTCGCGGCCGTCAAGAAAGACAAAGACGACGCCGACGAGAAGCTCAAAGAGGCTTCCGACAAGGTCGCCAACGCCGACAAGAAGGTCGCGGAAGCCGACGCGATCCAGAAGAAGCTGCAGGGCACGATCGACAAGTCGCAAGGCTCGGTGTCGCAAGAGGGTGACGAGATTCACCTGAAGCTCGTCGATAAAGTGCTGTTCGCCGTCGGTGACGATCAGCTCACCGACAAAGGCAAAGCCGTCCTCGACAAGGTCGCGGTCGCGCTCAAGGAGGTCCCCGAGAAACAGATCTGGGTGCAGGGCCACACCGACGACACACCGATCGTGCCCGTGGCGGTGAAGAAAGAACCGCCTCCGAAGCCGGATCCGAAGGCGAAGAAGGGTGCGAAGCCGGTGAAAGAACCGCCGCCACCGCCGGTCAAGCTGATGACGAACTGGGAGCTCTCGGCGAACCGTGCGCTCAACGTCGTCCACTACCTGCAAGACGTCGACAAGATCGATCCATCGCGCCTCGCCGCGCTCGCGTTCGGCCAGTACCGCCCGGTGTCGAAGGCGAACAAGGCCGCGAACCGTCGCATCGAGATCGTGCTGTATCCGAAGCCGAAGCTGCAGCGCTAGCGCTGGCGGTCGACGAAGCTGACGAGGTCGGCGTCGGTCGCGCGCTCGAAGGTCTCGCCGAGCGCGGGCGCATCGCCGGCGGAGTCGCGCGCGAAGACGAGGATCGGGATCGGGTCGAGTGATTTTTCGGCGCGCAGATCGCGGACGATGTCGCTGACGCCTTCGCTCGCGAGCTCGAGGAGGATCGCGCGCGGGCGGATCGCACGCGCGAGTCGCGCGAGCTGGGCGAGGGCGCGCGTCATCGAGACGACGGTGTAGCCGCGCTCGCTGAGCAGCAGATCGAGGGCCTGTAGGCGCGCGCGATCGTGCTCGACGACGAGAACGACGCCGCGATCGGTCGGCTCGGGAGTGGGCTCGACGAGCGCGGCCACGTACGGTGGGTTCGTGGGGTCGGCATCGCGAGAGCGATACACGGCGAGGGCAACCTTGTTGAGCAGCTCGTCGACGTTGAACGGCTTCTCGACGACCTCGCTCGCGCCGATCGAAGCGAGGTTGACCTCGAGGCCGTGGACGGCTGTCATGATCAAGACCGGGACGGCTTCGTAGACCGGATCGTCGCGGAGCGCTTGCAGGAATTGCCGGCCGTTCATGCCCGGCATCATCAAATCAAGGAGGATCGCATCGGGTCGCGCGGCGTGGACGCGATCGAGCGCGTCGGAGCCATCGACGGCGACATCGACGATGTAGCCCTCGTCAGCGAGAACCTGGCCGAGCGTGTCGCGCACCATCGGCTCGTCGTCGACGACGAGGACTCGCCCGCCCTTTGCGACAGCGACTTGGGTTCCCATTCCGCGCCGCCAGCGTACCACCCCACCGCGCGCGCGGTGTACCATCGGCGTAATGTCGACGGCGCCTCCTCTGGCACGTGCCTACGACACGCTGAGGCCGAGAATCCTGCAGCGGCTGCTCGAGATGCGAACCAGCCTCGATCCGTCACTCGGCCGACTCGATGAGGTCACCGCTCAGGGGCAGATCGGCGCGGTGCTCGATCACCTAGGGAACTTCATCGCGACAGGCGATCTCGGATTGCACCGCGCGTTTCTCCATACGTTTCTGGCGATGCGCGCCGCGGAGGCACAGGGACCGGCGGCTGTCCTCGCGATGCTCGTCGCGATCGGCGACACGGCCGCGCAGATTGCACAAGAAGCGGGAGCGGGGACCGCCGAGGGCGCCGAGCTGACGCTGCTCCTCACGCGAGTGACCGCAACGACCGCGCGCGCGGTCAATGATCTGATCGCCGAGGAGCTCGAGCACCGATTCGCGCAATGGGCCGAGCTCGCCGCTCGCGAGCGCCAAGGATTGCCGACGTCGTGAGCACGGGAGCCGCACCGGTCGTGGCAGCCGTACGCGTCGCCGGCGACACGCATGTCGGCAAGGTACGTACCGCGAACGAAGATTCGATGATCGTCGATCCGCCGCGCGGCCTCTATGTCGTGCTCGACGGGATGGGCGGTGCGAACGCGGGTGATGTTGCCTCGCAGCTCGCACGCGACACGATCCGCGACTTCGTCACGCAGAAGCGGCTGACGATGGAGCCCAAGGTGCTGCTCGAAGCGGCGATCCAGGCGGCGTGCGCAGCGGTGTGGAGCGCGGGGCAGCTCAATCGCGAGCAGCACGGCATGGGGACGACGGTCGTCGCGTGCTTGGTGATCGATCCGCGGCGCGCGGTCGTTGGCCACGTGGGCGACAGCCGTGCGTACTTGCTGCGCGCAGGGCGCCTGCAGATGCTGACCCGCGATCACACGATCGTCGAAGATCTCGTCGTGCGCGGCCTCTTGAGCCCCGAAGAGGGCGAGCGGCATCCGTACAAGAACGTGCTGTCGCGGAACCTCGGCGCGAAGGCCGATACGAAGGTCGACATCCTGGAGGTCGAGCTCCAGCCGGGCGATCGCCTGATGTTGTGCTCGGACGGGCTCTACGGTTACGCCTCTGCCGAGGGCATCCAGTACTTGCTCGGCTCTGGAGACGCGCCGGAGCATGTCGCGCGCGACCTGATCGACCTGGCGCTGCGCGGCGGCGGTGGCGACAACGTCTCGACGATCGTGATCGAGTCGCCCGCGAATGCGTCGTCGACGGAGGTCGTCCAGACGAGCGGTGCGTCGGTGTGGTGGCAGCGCCGGAATCGCTTCGTGCAGGTAGCGAAGGAGCGCGGGCTCACCCAGAATCCGATCTGCCGTGGGCTCAAGCCCGACGACGCGCTCGATCTGATCGCGCTCTCGCTGTGTCAGGCGATCTTCCACGATCTCGAGAAGTCGACCGGCGTCAACGTGTGGACGTTCGCGCAGAACCTCGCGAGCGGCTGGTTCGAGCGCAACGGCGACTGGGCGGCGCTGCGCGGCCTGATGGACATCCTCGGGATGACGGCACGCACGGTCGTCGACGAGGTTCGCACGATCGAGCCGCAACTCGGGTTCTTGCTCGATGTCGCGGTGTCTCGCGCGCTGGTGGTCGCAGAGCTCGCGCTCGGTGGGCTGCTCGCCGAGCGACTGCGTCAGGTCGATGGCAACTTGATCCAGCTTCACTCATCGATGCAGGAGACGATCGATGCCGTCGTCGATGATACGGAGCCGAGGTTCATCGATCAGGCGACGATCCCGTTTCTGCATCCCGATCGCCCGGTGACCAGCTCGGGCGTCAGCGCCGAGATCGGCAGTGCGATCGAAAAGACGCTGACGATCGCACGCGCGCGAACGGCGCCGCGAGCCGAGCTCGTCAAGCAGATCCTGACGGCGCTCGAGGCGATCGCGCTCGATGGAACCGGAAATTTCAGCAGCTCCGTGCTCGCCGCGCGCGAGCTGTACGGGATGCGCTCGACCGACGAGGCCGGCATCGTCCCGCTGTTCGACGCCTTCGATCAGGCGCGGATCATCACCGCCGCGAGCGTTCATCAGATCACGGCGAGCGAGTCCGTGCGAGCGAGCGTGCTACGCGGGATCAGCGCCGCCCACCAGCGCCTCGTCGGCGCGATGACCGGACTCGTGCTCGAGGCGGTCGCACCGGTCTCCGAAAACCTACGCAAAGCGCAGACGATCACGCAGGGCCTTCGCGAACAGGTCGCGCGCGCCGAGAGCAAGCGCGCCGATCTCGAGAAGAAGTTCGCGACGAGCATCGACCAGAGCCTGCCGTGGGAAAAACGCGGGACCACGGAGTGGTGATGCCCGAAGGCCAGATCGATCTCGTCGCTGCGATGCAGGTTCTCCGGGATGAGATCCTCGACACCGTCGAGCATGGCGATCGCGATCCGCCGGGCAGCGAGGTGTTCGACGCGCTGATCCGCGCGCTCTCGATCGGCGGCGAGTCGGTCCCCGGGCTCGATCTCACGCTCCACGATTCGGTCTCGCGCCGCCTCGCGTGGGGCGACAGCGAAGAGTCCGTCCTCCAGGATGCCGAGATGGTGTTCGATCGTCTGATGGTCGCCGCCGAGCGCGCGTTTCGAGATCCGGCCGATCAGCTGGTCGTGATCGAGGCGATGACGCAGGTCGCGGTCACCGTCGCGCGTGTCGTCTCGCTTGCGGCCGTCGCACGCGCGGCCCGCGATCGTGCGGCGCGGCTGCGTGAAGAGATCGCCCAGCGCCAGCTCAAGGACGTCCTCGAGAAGCAGCGAGCGAGCATCGTCCGCCTCGAATTCGAGACGAAAGACCAGTTCTAAGCCGTGAACTGCGCGGTAACCGCGTCGAGCAGCGCGTCGAGACCGGCATCGCGATCGACGTAGCGATGAACGAGATCACCGTCGCCGCGCCCGGCTCCGCGCACGATGCGACGCGCGGACGGTTGGACCTTGCGGACGTCGTCCATGATCGGAGCGACGCGCGCATCTCCGGCATCGAGCTCGGCGATCACCGCGTCGAGCGTGATGTTGTCGAGAGCTTCGTGAACCGCGAACTCGTCGCTCGCGAACAAGATGTCCCAGCCGCTCGAGACATAGAGCGCCATCGCGCCGCGCTGGCGATGCTCGTCCCCGAACACGAGCACGCGCATCCGCTTGCCCGGCTTGTCGATCGTGCCGGACTGCCGCGCGGCTTGCGCGACGAGCACGCTCCACTCGGCGGGCGGCTCGATCAACAGCACGCCAATGGCGGGGTTGACGCCGTTCGCCTCGCGAACGACATCGCCGATGACTTCGATCGCGGTTCCGCCGCCGGGGTCCATCGCCGTCAGCGACACGCGCGTGCCGACCGGTAGCCATTCAGCCGTGTCGAGGCATACGCCGATCTCGGAGACGTCTCGCGTGCTGCACACCACCGTCTGGCCGCCCAACAATGGGGAGACGGTCACGCGAAGCGAGATCCGATAACGAGGCGCGCGACGGGACACGGAAGATCATTGTAACCCGCAAGTTGCCCGCGACGCGAGCGCAGCGCCAAAGGCTCACCAAGACAGCCTTCGCCAGGGTTCCCCCCGTTGACGGGGGTCGGTGCCTCGGGGGAACCTGCGACCATGAGGCTTTCCCTGGTGGCGGTCGCCATCGCGCTCGTGTGTAGCCGGCCGGTCCACGCCGACACGCGAGATATCGTCATCGAGACCCCCGGGGAACGCACACCCAAGAACAAGCTCGTGATCGGCGGAATCGCCGGTGCGGGCGTCCTGATCGGCGCGCTCGGCGCGTACTTCAACCTCGACTCGCGAAATGCGGCGGCCGATGTCTCGACGCACGACTTCACGCACCTGCCTTGGACGCCCGAGCGCCAGAGCCGCTACGACCAAGCGAACAGCTCGGGGACCGACGCGAAGATCGCATACGGGCTCGGCGGCGCGATGCTGCTCGGAGCGGTGATCGCCTATCTCGCGACCGATCCGAAGCCGGAGACCACCGTGATTCATCCGCACCAGGCTGGGCCAAGCCCGACGATTCAGCCGGTACCGGGTGGTGGCGCGATGGTCGGCGGAAGTTGGAGCTTCTAATGCGCGCGTGGTTCTTGTGGCTAGCGCTCGTCGGATGCACACCCGATGTCGCGTCCGGATCGTATCTGTGTGGACCCGAGCAGCTGTGTCCCGAAGGCCAGAGCTGCGACGGCCTCGACGGAACGTGCGTGTTCACCAATACCCAGCGGCCGTTTGTTTGCGATCCGAGTGTCGAGCACGAGCCGGACAACACGCCCCAGCAGGGGCTCGCGATCGCAAGCCTCGCGTGTGTCTCGGCTCCGTACGTCGATAACGGCTGCCTCGCCGCCGGCGACGATCAGGACTGGGTGCGCTTCAAGGTTGCGTCGGGCTGCGTTGCGGTGCAGGTCGAAGGACGGGTGACATTTCCGGTGTCGTGGGAGCCGGTCGGCCTCGAGCTGTGGGATCTCGATGCGATGACGATGATCGGCACCGGCGCGAAGTGCAAGGTGGCTCCCGCCAGCGGCGATGATGCGAGCTGCATCACGCAGATGGTCACGCCGAGCGGAACGTATGGCTTCAAGGTCAAGCCGGCGGGCGGCGGTGACTGTGCCGGCAGCTGCAACTACAATCGCTATCAGCTGACCGTCCAGCTCTCGACGCCGGGCTGATCACTTTCGGCGCGCGGGGGGCGGTAGAGTTCGCGCGTGTCCGGACTCGCGTGGAGCTGGCTGGCGGCACCATATCTAGGGTGCGCGGCGGTGATCCTCGCGATCGCGATCGCGGCGTCGCTGATCCGCGGTGACCGCGTGCTGCGAGTCGGCGTGATCAGCGCGTCGGTCACCGCCGTGCCTTGGGCGCTGTGTCAGGGGCTCGCGGCGTGTACCGATGATGCGCAGATGGCGTCGCATCTGCTGCGCCTCGGCAATGGACCGGTCGCGATGGTCGGCCCGAACTTGATGCTCGTGCTGCTCGCGGTCAGCGGCCAGCTCGAGCGGCATCGCTGGATCGCGCGAATCGCCGGTTTGCTCGGAATGATCTCGCTCGTGCTGTGCTGGACGACGAACCTGATCGTGCCGGGCGTGCAGCGCCTCCGCTCGGGGATGTTCTACATCGAGCCCGGGCCGCTCACGGCCATCCACATCTCGCAGTTGTTGATCTGGCTCGCGGTGGGGCTTCTGATCGTTCGGCGATCGAGCCCGCGCGGCGAGCGTCGTCGATCGATGCGGTTGTTGCTCGGCATCCTCGTCGCGGGCGCGATCGGGTCGGTCGATACGCTGCTGCTCTATCGCGTGTGGGGCGTCTATCCGATCGCGTGGTTTCCCGCGACGGTGGCGGCGTGCATCTCGCTCTATCTGGTCGTGCGAACCGATTTCTTGCGGCCGCAGGGTTTCGATCGCGGGACGGCGATCGAGCTCGGTGGGTTTGCGGTCGCGGCCGTCGCGACGAGCTTGATCGCGGTCGCGCTGCCAGACGCATCGCCGCTCGTGCTCGCGGCACTTGCCGCTCTCGCCTGGGTGACGGTGACCGCGGCGACGTGGACGTACTCCAGTACGTTGCGCGTGCGAGGTCTCTCCAGCGAGCGCGCGCTCGAACAATTCGTGGCGCGCGTCGCGCTGCTCGATGACGACAACAAGATCGCAGAGCGCACGCAGGCGCTGTGGGCCAAGTCGCTCGGCATCGAGCTTCGGGCGATGTGGTGGATCGACGGCGATGCGCTCGCGCGGATCGGTGGCGCCGAACGCCGGGCGCTCGACCCGGACGTGATCGCTTGGCTGGTCGGTCACGCCGAAGCGCTCGCGATCACGGATCTCGCGACGATGCGGCTCGGACCGATTCGCCCGAAGGTCGAGGCACTCGGCGCAAACGGCGCCGGGATCATCGTCCCGCTCGTCGATCGCGGCGAGCTCGTCGGGCTCGTCGAAGCAAATCACGACAAGGCGCTGCGCGACGAAGATCGTAGCGTGCTCGCGGAGTCGGCGCATGCGGTCGCTCGCGCGCTGACGTTCGTCGTGCTCGCACGTGCTGCTTCGCGCGAACGAGAGACGGCGCGCGAGGTCGAAGTTGCGGATGCGCTGCGTCTGCAGGCGAGCGCGAGTCGAGATGCGGAGCTCGGCAACTGGGCGGTCGCTGCGGAATATCGCACCGCGCCGAAGACGACCGGTGCGGGTTGGTCCGCGACCGAGCTCGCAGATGGTCGACTCGCAGTGCTCGTGACCGAAGCGCAAGCGCATGGGGTTGCCGCCGCCCTCGCGACCGCCGCGCTGACCGGCGCGTTCGCGGCGGCGACGATCGGCGACGTCACGCTCGACGAGCTCCTCGTCGCGTTGCAAGCGAGCGCCGACGGGGTGATGCGAGGAGGTGAGCCGGTCGCGGCGTTCCTCGCCGTGCTCGATGCGAAGGCGCGGACGATCGAGTGGGCGTGCGCGGGTCATCCGGGCGGGTTTCTCGTCGGCCCCGTCGCGTCGATCGATGCAAGCCCGCTCGGCTCGGTGAAAGGTCCGCGACCCAGCGCGACACCTCTCGCCGGCACGGCTCGGCGCGCCCGGACCGAGAGCATGACGAGCGCGAAGCGCGAAGCTTCGCCGTTACCACGCGATTGCGTGCTCGTCGTCGCGTCGTCAGCGCTGCGCGGTGACGACGATGCGCGCTGGCAGGCGTTGTTGCGCGAAACGGCGCCCGCCGCGGGTCGGCTCGCAACGGTGCTCGTCGAAACTGCACTCCGCGCCGGTGAACCGCGGGAGGACTTGCTCGCCGTTGTCGTGCGATCGCGCTAGAGTGCGCGGTCCGAAGGGGAATTTTATGGCTGAATCAAATGGGAGCCCGGGGCACCGCATCTGGAGCGCCGTGCGCGGTGCGAGCGGCGAGCCATCACGCTTGTGGCTCGCGGCGGCGGCACTCGTGATCGTGCTCGTCGGGTTTCGATCGTGCGCGTCGATCGAGGCGGGGCAGGTCGCGGTGCGCGTCAACAACATCACCGGCAGCATGGAGGTGGTCACGCAGCCAGGCCTCATCGTGCGGTTGCCGTTCGGCATCCACGACGTCTACATCCTCGACGTCAGTCCGCAGACGTTTCACTTGCGCGGCGACGCGAACAAGGGCGTGCTCGAGGTTCGCGAGCTCGATGTTCGCGCCTCCGACGGTTCGAGCTTCTCGTTCAACGACACGACCGTGCTGTTCCGAGCGATTCCCGGCAAGGCGGACGAGACCCTGCGCGACTCCGGCCTCGGCCACGCTTACTACGAGTGGATGCTGCCGTACGTGCGTTCGATCTTGCGCGACGAGTTCGGTCGCGAGTCGACGATCGACATCTCGAATCCGACGACGTTTCACACCGCGGAAGAGCGCGCGAAGGCTCGGCTCAACGCGTTACTCGGCGAGCACGGCATCGAGGTCACGAGCATCGTCACGCCGCGGCCGCGATTCTCGAAGGAGTACGAAGATCTGATCGAAGGCAGAAACCAAGCCGAGAATCAGCTCTCGGTGATCGACTCCGAGCTGCAGCGCGCGAAGACCGAGCGCGATCGCAAGCTCGCCGAAGTCGAACGCGATCAGAACAAAGTGATCCAGACCAAGCGCGCCGAGCTCGAGTCACAGCTTGCCGAAGCCGTCACGAACCAGACGCAGACCCGGCGCGAGTTCGACGCCTACAAGATCGACAAGGTCGCGATCGGCGAGGCCGCGCGCTCCGCGGCGAAAGGTCAGGCGATCGAGCTCAAGGGCCAGCTCGACGCCGAATACGCGGCGCAGAAGGCGCAGATCGACGCCTTCCGCAATCAACCCGTCGAGCGCGTGATGGCGCGGCTCGGTGAGCGGCTCAAGGGCGTCACGATCGAGATTCAACCTTTCAAGCAAGACGGCTCTCCGCAGCGCGTTCAGCTCGAGAACGTAGGTGGCAAATGATCAGCCTCGTCAAGCTCGCCAAAGTCGTCGTCATCGTCGCGATCTTCCTGTGGGTGATCCCGACTTTCTTCACGGCGGGTGTCGGTCCGAACGAGATCGGCGTGCGCCAGAGCGCGACGAGTGGCGTCTATCAAGACGACCTCGGACCGGGCTGGCACTGGCGGATCCCGGGCGTCCACAAGATGATCCGGCTGCCGAGCAGCTACTTCGTTCTCGACTTCACGGAGGATCAAGTCGGACCGCAGAAGCCGCTCGTGATCCGGACCAAGGACAACAACACCGTCGAGCTCGATGTCTCGGTGCCGATGCGAATCAAACCGGGCGAAGCACACCTGCTCGTCGAGGCGGGTAATCACGCACAGGATCCCGACGGTCGGTTTCGTTACCAGCGACTCGCCGAGGAGACCGCGACCAGCGTGCTGCGCGAGCAGATGGCCGCGCTCGACTCGGTCGGGTTTTATTCGGCGGAGCGCCGGCTCGGTGCGAGTGACGCGGCGCTCAAGGCATTGAACGTCGATCTCGGGAAGATGCACCTGCAGGCGCAAAAGGTGCTCGTGCGCTCCGTGCGGTTCCGGCCCGAGTACGAAAAGCAGCTGCAGCAGATCCAGCTCAACGAGCAGAACAAGCTCCTCGATGCGGCGTCGCAGAAGCTCGCGACCGTGCAGCAGAGCCTCGACAACTATCAGCAGGGCACGAACGCGCAAGTCGCGCAGCGGCAGCAAGCGTGGGGCAAGCGTCAGGCCGAGCTCGAGCGCGCCTATCAGGTCGGCCTGCTCGACGTGACCGACGCATCTCCGGGCATGGTACGCGCGCGCTTGACGACGCTGCCACCCGCGGAGCTCGCGTCGAAGCACGAGGCAGCAACCGCGCTGTTTGGAATTCCATCGGACTCGCTCAGCGACTCGTACCTGATCGGCATCAAGAACATTCAGGCCGAGACGCTCGAGTACAAGAATCGGATCAAAGCCGAGGCGGATGCGGTCGAGGGTCGTCTCGGTGCCGAAGGCCGCGCGATGGTCGCGAAGGTCCAAGGCGAGTACGAATTCAAGCTCAATGCGCTGCTCGGATCGCCGGCCGGTACCGCGTATGTCGCGTGGCAAGCAGCGGAGTACGTGAAGTTCGCCGAGACGCTGACGTTCAGCTCGTCGGAAGGCATCCCGTCGGTGTTGCGTCTCCGGCAGTTCGCTCAGCTGTTCATGGGCCGCTAGGTGGACGCCTCGCAGGTTCATGGGCTGTGAGCCGTCGAGGGTTGCCCCGCGCCGCGAACCCCGGAAAGCTCGCGTTCGTGAAGTCGCTCCTCGGGTGTGTGGTGCTGTTCGCTGCATGTGGCGGCGGTTCTCCGAAGGAATCGTTGGACGCACCGATGGCGGATACCGTCGCCGACGCCGCGGTCGGCTTCACGCCCGCTTGCAAGTCGATGCCGCAACCTGCGCAGCCCTTCACCAGGGCCGCGGACTTTGGTCCGGTGACGCCGGGAACGCTGGCCGGTTGGGATCCGGGTGGCCGATGGTTTCTGACGGGGATCAAGGTCGGCTCGGTCTCGAGCTTCTTCTTCGAGAAGACCGGCTCGCAGGTGATCGTCGATCGCGATCCTTCGGCACCGGGCACGATCGACGACGACGCCGTGTTTCAGCGGTCCGCGTTCGTGCAGCAAGGCACCAGCTACATCGTCGCGAAGCGCGTCTCGAATCGGCTCGCGGACGGCACGTTGCGCGCGGATCGCGCGGTCTGCGACGGCGGGATGTGCCGCGTGTGCACGGCGAAGCTGATCCGCGCGACCCACAACGGCAATGAAGGCGAGGGCGATCGTATCGCGCTCGTTGGACAGCTGAACGATCCGAGCTGGGGACCTGGCTACACGTTCAACGTGCGGATGAAGGGCACGCTCGCGTATCTGATCCGGCAGGACGGCCTGCACATCATCGAGACCGCGGACCCGGCTCATCCGGTGGAGCTCGGCCACTACGCGCGGACGACGCCGGGGTACAGCAACGACGTCAAGATCGTCGACGCCGGTGCAAAGCGCTACGCGCTGATCGCAGACTATCCAAGCGACGTCGTCGATGTCACCAATCCTGCGGCGCCGCAGCTTGCCGCGCAGATCCCCGAGGAAGCGCATACCGTCGCGGTGGAATCGCGCGGCGCCAAGATCTACGCGTACTTCGGAAATTACGACGCGAAGTGCCCGATCTACGACGTCACGAATCCGGCCGCGCCGATGAAGCTTGGCAGCTACGCGACGACAGGCTCGCTCGTCCACGATCTGTCGGTCGAGAACGGCATCGTATATCTCAACGCCTGGGACGCCGGGTTTCTGATCGTCGACTTCACGACGCCCGCAACACCGGTGCTGCGCGGCAAGTTTGGCCCGACACCGACGCTGACGAGCCACTCGAACTGGACGACGACCGTCGCCGGCCGGCACATCGCGCTGCACGGCGAAGAAGCCTACGGCGCGCATCTGCAGGTCGTCGATATCACCGCGGGGTCGCCGACCTTCATGCAGCCGTTCGCGAGCTACAAGACGCGCGACTATGTCTCCGTTCACAACATCATGGCGTTCGGATCGAAGGCGTACTTCACGCATTACCAGGATGGCGTTCGCGTGCTCGACCTGTCGGATCCGACACAGCCGGCGCTCGCCGGCTACTACAATACGTGGGATCCGCAGGCGGATTACACGACGAGCGGTTTCTTCGAGGGTGCGGTCGGGCTCGACGTCGATCTGGCGCGCCACTTGATCTTCGTCGCGGATAGCCCGCGCGGCTTGCTGATCCTCAGCGACACGACACCCTGAATCGCGCATCGCCCGGGGCGGGGTTATCATGCGCGCATGGTTCGTACGGCCCTCACGATCGCCCTGATTCTCGTTGCCGGTCGCGCGCGCGCCGACGGAGTGTTCGACGTCTGCAAAGGCGAATCGAAGACGGCCGTCGCGGGGACCGGCAAGCTCTCGATCGCCGTCGTCTATCCGGACGAGTTTCCGGTCAAGCCGACGCCGGCGATGCGCAACTCGGTCGGCGAGCAACTCGCCAAACGCGAGAAGGCAATCATCGTCCCGGCAAAAGATGTGCTCGCGGCGCGCGCGCTCGTCGGCGAGAAACGCTGGACCGACAAGGCCGTCGAGTGCGGGCTCGCACCGTCTCTCGTCGCGGTGCTCGGTCTCAAGCATCCGAATCTGTCGACCGCGCGCGCTCAAGTCTCGTGCGACGACAAGAACAAGTGCGAGCTGATCATCGATCTCGAGCGTCACGGTCGGCCGACCGCCGAGCGCTTCGCGCGCTATGCCGCTCCGCTCACCGGTCCGAAGGACAAGGTCGCGACGATCTCCGCGGCCGCCGCGCATCTCGAATCGAAAGGTGCACCGCCGGACGCGCCCGCGGCAGGGCTCGCGACCACCGAGCTCGCGGTGGGAAACCTCCGGGTTCGGAGCGACATCGACGGCGCTCTCGAGATCGATCGGACGATCGAGGCAACCGCCGCCGTCGCCGCCTGCGCGCCGAAGGGTCGCAAGCCGCACGATGTTCGCGGCTACTGGGCGGACTGGAAGCTGTCCGCGCGCGGCAACCCGTTTCAGGTCACGGTGAAGCCGTTCGGCGGCGTCGATCCCGCGGATACAGCGGCCGCAGATTGCCTGCGCAAAGCGCTCACCGCGATCCAGCTCGCATGTCCGCGCGACGCCAGCACGGCGACGGTGCGAACCGCGATCTGTTTGTAGAGAGGGATCGAACGCCCCCACGCGCCTTGGCGTTGCGTCAGCCCGGGTGCAGCTCGCGCCAGCTGTGATGATCGCGACCCATCATCTCGTCGGCAGCCGCGGGGCCGGCGGTGCCTGGCTCGTAGATGTGGACACCGGGCGTTGCTTCCCAGACTTGAAGCACCGGCTGGATCAGCTCCCACGCGCGATCGACCGAGTCGCGGCGGTTGAACAGCGTCGCATCGCCGCGCATGCAGTCGAGCAGCAGGCGCTCGTACGCTTCGGAGATCGGGCGCTTGAACGCGTCGGCGTACGTCATGTTCATCACGACGTTGCCGACCGAGATGTTCTCGCCGGGGACCTTCGCGACGAAGCGGAGCGAGATGCCTTCGTGCGGCTGGATGCGCAGCGTCAGCACTGCGGGCTGCAGCACGCTGCCGGCGGCTTCTTCTTTGAACAGCACGAGCGGCACGGACTTGAAGTGGATCGAGACCTCGGTGAGGCGCTCCGCCAACTTCTTGCCGGCGCGCAGGTAGAACGGCACGCCCTGCCAGCGCCAGCTGTCGATCATGAAGCGCATCGCGGCGTACGTCGGGGTCTGCGACTCGGGAGCAACACCCTGTTCCTCGCGATAGCCGCGATACTGGCCACGCACGCAGTCGTTCGCGACTTCGTTGAGCGTCAGCGGGCGCACCGAGCGCAGCACCTGCGATTTCTCGTCGCGAATATCGTCGGGGGAGAACGAGGCGGGCACCTCCATCGTGACGAGTGACATCACCTGCAAGAGGTGGTTCTGGATCACATCGCGCACGACCCCGGTCGCCTCGTAGAACGCCCCACGACCCTCGATGCCGATCGACTCGGACGCCGTGATCTCGACGTAGTCGACGTGATTGCGATTCCAGATCGGCTCGAAGATCGAGTTACCGAACCGCAGCACCAAGATGTTCTGGACGGTCTCCTTGCCGAGGTAGTGATCGATCCGATAGATCTGGCTCTCGTCGAGAAACTTCCCGATCATCTCGTTGAGCTCGCGCGCACTCTTGAGATCGCGGCCGAACGGCTTCTCGACGATCACGCGGCACGACGGCACGCCGTTTCCCTGGACGGCTTTCTCGATCAGCTTGTGCTCGTGAAGCTTCTGCAGGATCAGCGGAAACAGTGCAGGTGGAACGGACAGGTAGAACACGCGGTTGCCCTTCGTGCCCTTGTGTTTCGCGGCCTCGAGCCGCCCCTTGAGCGCGATGTACGTCGCGTCCTCGGCAAACTCACCGCCGACGTAGTCGAGCATGCCGGCGAACTTGTCCCACTTGGCGGGTTCGACCTTCTGTCGCGAGAACTCCGTGACGCCTGCTCGCAGCTTATCGGCGAATGCAGCGGGCGAGAGCTCGCCACGGCTGATACCGATGATCACCGTCGGCTCGGAGAGCGCACCATCGACCATCGTGTTGTAGAGAGCCGGTGCGAGCTTGCGGCTGGTCAGATCGCCGGTCGCACCGAAGATCACGATCGCGGTCGGCTCCGGGCGGCGACGCTTGACCGGAGCTTCGCTGAGGATCTCACCGATGACGGTGGACGACGGCGATGTTGCGAGCCTGTTCGTATCGACCATAGCGAATCCTTAGCGAGAGGTTACGACAGCGTGTGCAGCGCCGTACAAGGCGGCGCGAGGTTCGAGAGCGACGCGGACGCCGAGCGCGCGCGCCCAGGTCGAGAACCGGCCCTTGTCGTTGAAGCGGGCGAGGAAACCACCGGCTTGTAGCGCGGGGAGGATCTTCGGCGGAATCCCGCCACCGATCACGACGCCCCCGGTGGCGAGCCCGCGCAGCGCGAGGTTGCCGGCTTCGGCGCCTAGCATCTCCGCGAACATCTCGAGTGCGCGGGTGGCCGTCGGATCGGTCTTCGCAAGTGCGACCGTCGAGACGACCGCATTGCGATCGCCGGCCGCGATCTCCTTCGCGAGCCACGCCGGCTCGGGGACGCCGCCGGTCTGGCGCAGGAAGCTGTAGATGTCGCCGATGCCGGCGCCGGAGAGCACGCGCTCGTAGCTGACGTGATTGCCGTGAAGCTTGCGTAGAAACCGGAGCAGCTCGATCTCCTCGTCGGTGCCGGGCGCGAAGTCCGCGTGACCGCCCTCCGATGGAAGCGCGACGTAGCGAGTCCCGTCGTGATACAGGGTCGCTTCGCCGAGACCCGTGCCGGGCGCGATCACGGCGATCGTCCCGTTGGGTGCCGGCTTGCCTTGCGCTTGCAACACGCAGAATCCGCTCGCCGGAAGGACCAGCGTACCGAGTGCCGTCGCTTGCAGATCGTTCAGCAGCGTTACCGAGATGCCGCCGAGCCGCTTCGACAGAGAGCGGGCATCGATCAGCCACGGGAGGTTCGTGATCTTTGCCCGCTGATCGACAACGGGACCCGCGACGCCGAAGCCTGCGCCCTCGAGCTCGACGGGCTCGCTGCCGAGAAACGCGTCGAGGACCGCCTCGAGCGACGTGTAGTCGGCGCATGCAAAGACTTGCTCGCGAACGAGTCGCAGCTCTCCATCCACCTCCGGGGATTCCGCGGCGTCATCGACAAGATCATAGAGGGCGAGCACCGTCTTGGTGCCGCCGGTGTCTCCGGCAAGGATCATGGATTGCCTCGGAGGCGTGCGGCAGCGGCCCGATCGACGAGCCACGCGACATCGCCGTTGACGATCAGCTGCGAAGGATATTTGATCGGATTGGGCGGTCCTTCGAGCACCTGCTCGAGCGAGTCGGCCTTGTCGGCGCCCGCGACGAGAAACCGGACATGTCGGGCCGCGTTGAGCGCGGGTGCGGTGAGCGTGATCCGCGTGGTCTTTCCCTTTGCCACCGGCGAGTCGACCGGATTCGCGACGACGAAACGCTTCGCCTCGCGCAGCGCGGGGCTCCCGGGAAATAACGATGCGGTGTGGCCGTCGGGTCCCATCCCGAGCAGCACGAGATCGAACACCGGCGGCGAGCCGAGCGCCGCAACGAGCTCGCGCTCGTATGCTGTCGCGGCGGCATCGTGATCCGGAAGCTCGGCCGGGATCCGGTGCACGCGCGTCGGTGACAGCTGCAACGGATCGATCAGTGCCTCGCGTGTCATCCGATAGTTCGAGTCCGGATGATCCGGTGGCACGGTGCGCTCGTCACCCCACCACAGATCGATCTGATCCCATGGCAGTGCGCCGCGCCCTTGCGCCGCGAGCAGCTGAAACAGCCGCTTCGGCGTCGAGCCGCCCGACAGCGCGATCGAGCACGAGCCGCGTGCGGCGACGGCCGCCTTCGCGATCGCCGTGAGCTCGTCGGCGGCAGCTCGGCTGAGATCGTCGAGCCCCTCGTAGGTTCGGATCTGCGCGGTCATCCGCCGGTCGGACGTTCGACGTGGCCGCCGAACTGGAAGCGCATCGCGGAGAGGACCTTTTCGGCGAACGTATGCTCCTGGCGCGATCGGAACCGCACGAACAGGGACGACGCGATCGTGTCGGCGGGAACGGCCTCTTCGAGCGCCGCCATCACCGTCCAGCGTCCTTCACCGGAATCCTCGACGAAGCCGGAGAACTTCGAGAGCGCCGGATCTTCGACCATCGCCTTCGCGGTGAGATCGAGGAGCCACGACGACAGCACGCTGCCGCGGCGCCACAACTCGGCGATGTCGCCGATCGGCAACGTGAACCGATGTTCTTCGGCGACCGTCGGGTTCGCGGCACCCTTGAGGATGTCGAAGCCTTCGGCCATCGCCTGCATGATGCCGTACTCGATCCCGTTGTGGACCATCTTGACGAAGTGACCGCTGCCCGACGGGCCGCAGTGTAGGTAGCCCTCTTCGGCCGTACCCTTGACCTTCTCGCGGCCGGGTGTGCGCGGAATGTCACCGCGACCGGGCGCGAGCGTCTTGAAGATCGGCTCGAGCTGTTTGAAGATTTCGGGCTCACCGCCGACCATCAGGCAGTAGCCGCGCTCGAGGCCGAGCACGCCGCCGCTCGTGCCGGCATCGACGTAGTGGATCTTCTTTGCCGCGAGCTGCTTCGCGCGGCGGATGTCGTCCTTGAAGAACGAGTTGCCGCCGTCGATGATCGTGTCGCCCGGCTCGAGCGTTTCCGCGAGCTCCATCACGGTCGATTCGGTCGGCGCACCGGCGGGAACCATCACCCACACGGCGCGGGGTTTGGACATCGCCGCGACCATCGCGGAGAGCGAGTCGACGCCCTTGGCTCCTTCGCTCGCGAGGCCTTTGACGGCCTCCGCGCTGCGATCATAAGCGACCACTTGATGGCCGCCACGCATGAGCCGGCGCGCCATGTTCGCGCCCATCCGGCCAAGTCCGATCATTCCGAGTTGCATCGTGATCTCCTACTTCGAGCGTGCGAGCTGAGCGCGCGCGGCTGCGACAATGTTGTCTGGGGCAAATCCGAACTTCGTCTGGAGCTCTTTGAGCGGCGCCGATGCGCCGAACGTGTGCATCGCGATCATCGCGCCACCGCGGCCGACGTAGCGCTCCCACCCGAAGGCCGCGGCCTGCTCGACGGCAACGCGTGCGGTGATTGCCGGCGGCAGCACGGAATCGCGGTATGCGGCATCTTGATCCTCGAACAGTTCCCATGACGGCATGCTGACGACGCGCGAGCGGACGCCGGAGGCGACGAGCTTCTCGTGCGCGGCGATGCACAGCGAGACTTCCGTCCCGGTGCCGATCAGGATGACCTCGGGATTCACCGAATCCGCGAGCACGTAACCGCCGCGGCGCAGACCAGCGACCGGCGCGTACTTCGTCCGATCGAGCGTCGGCATTGCCTGGCGCGACAACACGAGCACGACCGGGTGGTGGTGAAGCTCGGCGATCAGGCGCCAGGCTTCGACGACTTCATTTGCATCCCCGGGACGCAGCACGGTGAGTCCTGGAATCGCCCGCAACGAGGCGAGGTGCTCGATCGGTTGATGCGTCGGTCCATCTTCGCCGACGCCGATCGAGTCGTGCGTGAAGATGTGGATGACCGGCAGCTCCATGATCGACGACAGCCGGATCGCGGGGCGCGCGTAATCGCTGAACACGAAGAACCCCGAGCCGTAGACGCGGATCTTCGATAGCGCCATGCCGTTGAGCGCCGCGGCCATCGCGTGCTCGCGAATGCCGAAGTGCAGGTTGCGTCCGACGTGATCGCGGCCGAAATCGCCGGCGCCTTCGAACGTCAGGCGCGTCAGCGTCGACGGCGCGAGATCCGCGGAGCCGCCGATCAGCCACGGTAGGTGCTTCGCGAGCGCGTTCAGCACCTCGCCGGAAGCTTGGCGACCCGAGAGGCCTTTCGCATCGGGCTTGTAGGTCGGCAGCTCGGCGTCCCAGCCTTCGGGAAGCTGGCGCGCTTGCATCCGGCGATGCTCGTCGGCGAGCTCGGGAAATTGCTTCGCGTACGCGGCGAACAGCGTGTCCCACGCTTCGTGGAGCACCTTGCTGCGGGCGCCGATGCCCTTCGTAAAGTGATCGTAGACGCCATCCGGAACGAGGAACTTCGCGTCCTCGGGCCAGCCGTACTGGCGCTTGACGTATTTGATCTCTTCTTCACCGAGCGGCGCACCGTGGACCGAGTGCGTGTCCTGCTTGCGCGAGCCGTAGCCAATATGGCTGTCGACGATGATCAGCGTCGGGCGATCTGTGGTCGCGTCGAACGTGCGGAACGCGCGCTGCAGCATCTCGAGATCGTTCGCGTCGCCGACGCGCGTGACGTTCCAGCCGTAACCGATGAAGCGGGTCGCGATATCGTCGGAGAACGCGAGGCTCGTGCCGCCTTCGATCGTGATGTGATTGTTGTCGTAGATCCAGCACAGCTCGGCGAGCCCGAGGTGGCCGGCGAGCGACGCGGCCTCGCCCGACACGCCTTCCATCATGTCGCCGTCGCCGCACAGCGCGTAGACGTCGTAATCGAACAGCGTGAAGCCCGGCTTGTTGAAGTGCGCCGCGAGCCAGCGCCGCGCCATCGCCATGCCGACGCTCGTCGCCACGCCCTGGCCGAGCGGCCCGGTCGTCGTCTCGACGCCGGAGGTCCAGCGATACTCGGGGTGACCCGGACACTTGCTATCGAGCTGGCGAAACTTCTTGATGTCGTCCAGCGAGACCGTCGGTGTGCCGAGGCGCTCGTATTTCGGATTGACCGACTTCGTCTGCGTCAGGTGCAGCATCGAGTACAGCAGCATCGAGGCATGACCGATCGACAGCACGAACCGATCGCGATTCGCCCAGATCGGATCCTGCGGATCGAACGCGAGGACCTTCTGCCACAGCGCGTAGACCACAGGAGCGAGCGCCATCGGCGTTCCGGGATGCCCCGAGTCCGCGGCCTGCACCGCGTCCATGCTGAGCGTTCGGATCGTGTTCACGCACAGTTGATCGAGCTCGGCTTCAGTCACGTCATCCCCGTCTTCGGCGCGTACCATCGCATCGAAGCTCGAGCCCAGCACGTGGACGCGCCAGGATTTCTATCGCGCTTCCGGAGTGAGACATCACGAGCGGCCGGTGGGTCGCGCGCGAAGTGGTCTGTCGTCAGGGGGCGTATGTGAAGCTCGGGACCTGCGTGACGCCGGGCGGGAACTCTTCGCCCCAGCAATAGACCGCGTTGTCCGCCTGGATCGCGCACGCGTGCGAGAGCTGCGCGCTGACGAGCGTTGCGTGAGACACGGTCGGCACCATCACCGGGGCGATGCTGCAGTTCTCACCGAATGGATCCGTGCAGCCGGGAGCCGACGTCCCGCCGAGCTGGCTGACATTGTTCTGGCCCACGCCGGCGATCGTGCCGTCTGCGCGTAACGCGAGCTCGAAGTTCTCGCCGGCGAAGATTGCTTTCGCGGTGAGGCCGGGCACGGCGGCGGCGGTCGGTCGGCACGGCCACATGTTGTTGGAGTAAGCGCAAACCGTCGAGCTGGGCGAGGCGCCGAGCTGGCCGGCAGTATTCTCGCCCCAGCACCAGACGGAGTCGTCGCTGCGGAGCGCGCAGTTGTGATTGTAGCCGCTCGCGATATCGACGACGTCGGAGAGTCCGGCGACCTTCACCGGGCCGGTCCCGCTGTTCGTTCCATCGCCGAGCTCGCCGTACGAGTTGTCGCCCCAGCACGTCACGGTGCCGTCGCTGTGCAGCGCGCACGAGGTGGTGACCTTCACGACGTCGGTCGCGACCTGCATTGCGGTCGTCGGGCTCGTCAAGCACGACGCGGTGTGATCTGCGGACAGGGCGCACAAGTCGCCTTCGGAAGCCGCAAGCTGCGTGACGTTCGAGACGCCGATGATCTGCGTCGGCGTGTAGTTGAGGGTGTCACTGATCACGCGGCCCCAGCACCACACGGTGCCGTCGGACTTGATGCCGCACGTGCTCTGCATGGCGCCGGTCACTGCGATCGCGTCGGAGAATGCAGCGCGCACCGGCACCCGAGATCCGCCCGGCGTCGCCACTCCAAGCTCGCCGTACTGGTTGCGGCCCCAGCACCAGACGGAGCCGTCGTTCTGCACGACGCATGTGTGATGCATGCCCGCCGAGAGGCGGCCGCTGACCGCGGGCTCGTGCGAAGGAGGCGTCGTGCTCGAGGAGCACGCGACCAGGATCACCAGCCCAACCACTTTCTTCATGGCGCGGGTGGTTAATACGGTTCCGTCCTCAAATCAAGACAGAGTTGATCGGGGACCGTGAGATGCGTTTGGCGCGCACTGTGTTGCGTGTCTCAGTACCGGCGCGGGCGCGGCCGCATCTCTGCCGCACGCACCGAACAAGACGAGCCATACAAGCGATTGCATCTTCATCTTCGAACCGGTCTTCGTCACGCGTGGGTCGATTTGCGGCGCGCCTTGTAGAGATTGATGAGGCCGTTCGTCGACGAATCGTGCGAGGTCACCGGCGCCTTGTCCTCGAGCTGCGGGAGGATCTTCGACGCCAGTTGCTTGCCGAGCTCGACGCCCCATTGATCGAAGCTGTAGATGTTCCACACGATGCCCTGCACGAAGATCTTGTGCTCGTACATCGCGACCAGCGAGCCGAGCGTCTTCGGCGTGATCTTCTGAACGATCATCGAGGTCGTCGGGCGATTGCCGATGAACGTCTTGTGCGGGACGAGCTTCGTGATCTTGTCGGCCGGAAGCTTCTGCGCCTCGAGCTCGGCTTTGACTTCGTCCGGCGTCTTGCCGCGCATCAGCGCCTCGGGCTGCGCGAAGAAGTTCGCGAGCAGGATCTCGTGATGCTTGCCGATCGGATTATGCGTTTCGATCGGCGCGATGAAGTCCGCGGGGATCAAACGCGTGCCCTGATGGATCAGCTGGTAGAACGCGTGCTGGCCATTCGTGCCGGGCTCGCCCCAGATCACCGGGCCCGTCGTGTAGTCGGTGATCCGGTGACCATCGCGATCGACGCTCTTACCATTCGACTCCATGTCGCCTTGCTGGAAGTACGCGGCGAACCGATGCATGTACTGGTCGTACGGCAGGATCGCGTGCGTCTCGGCGCCGAAGAAGTTCGCGTACCAGACGCCGAGCATGCCGAGGATCACCGGTAGGTTCTCGGCGAGCGGCGCGGTCTTGAAGTGCTGATCCATCTCGTAGCCACCTGTCAGCAGCTCCTCGAAGTGATCCATGCCGATCACGCACGCGATCGATAGACCGATCGCGCTCCACAGCGAGTAGCGGCCACCGACCCAATCCCAGAACTCGAACATGTTCGCGGTGTCGATGCCGAACGCGGCGACTTCTTTCGCGTTGGTCGACAGCGCGACGAAGTGCTTGGCGACGGCAGCTTCGTTGGCGTGGAGCTGTTCGAGGAGCCACGCGCGCGCGGTCTTCGCATTGGTCAGCGTCTCCTGCGTCGTGAACGTCTTGCTCGCGACGATGAAGAGCGTGCGCTCGGGATCGACGCGCTCGAGCGTCTCGGCGATGTGCGTGCCGTCGACGTTGGATACGAAGTGCGCGCGCATGCCCTCTTTCCAGTACGGCCGCAACGCCTCGGTGACCATCACGGGGCCGAGATCCGATCCGCCGATGCCGATGTTGACGACGTCGGTGATCGACTTGCCGGTGTGGCCCTTCCACGCGCCGCTGCGAAGCTTCTCGGTGAAGGCGCGCATCTTCGCGAGCACGCCGTTGACGAGCGGCATCACATCTTTGCCATCGGATAGGATCGGTCGATTCGAGCGATTGCGCAGCGCGACGTGCAACACCGAGCGCTCTTCGGTGCCGTTGATCTTCTCGCCGGCGAACATCTTGTCGCGCCAGCCTTCGACATCGGCCTGCTTCGCGAGCGCGAACAGGAGCTGCATCGTCTCGTCGGTCGCGCGATGCTTCGACCAGTCGACGAACACGCCACAAGCCTCTCGGGACATCCGCGTGAAGCGCTGCGGATCCTTCGCGAACAGGTCTCGCATCGACGTGTTCGTGATCGCTTCCTTGTGCTTCAGCAGTGATTTCCAGGCCGGTGAGCTCGTGAGGGTCGACATGGGGCCGAACAAACCACAGCGAATCCCGCCGCGTCTCGCGAGGCTGCAAGTAGATCCGAGACCGTACCGCTCCGGAGATAGAACCATGATCGCACTCGCGGTTCACCGAGGCGCCGCTTGCTCTCAGCGTCGACAGACTGGCGCTGCGAGGGTAGAGCGGACGGCCCGCGTGGGCCCATTGCGTCGCCAGAAGACTGTAGCGCTGCCTCATCACCGGTGATGGACAGCCGCAGGCGCATGCTCGTTGCCGGCAGGACTTGGTCGTCGGTTGCACGCGGCGCCACGGCGCTGGCTACCACCGACGAGAGCGCGTGCTTCGCTGCGGACGGTGGTGGACAGCCGCAGCCATCCACTCGTTGTCGTCTGGCGCCTGACCACACCGCCCTCAGCGCTGACGCCAAGCGCGGACGCACCGTTCCGGATCAACCCTTGGTTGATCGTGGAGGCGAGTGGGATTGGCCCACGTGGGTCGGAAGTTACGGGATTCGATCGTCGCTGATGCGCGGCTAACTCGAACACGCCGCAGACTCCGACCAACGAGAACGCGTGCTTCGCAGCGGACGGTGATGCCATCCACTCATCACCGCCTCGCGCCTGACCACACCGCCCTCCGCGCTGACGCCAAGCGCGGGCTTCCGGATCAAGCCTTGTTTGATCGAAGAGGAGACCTGTTGCTCGGCCCACGTGGGCCGAAAACTGCCGGACTCGAGTAAGCGCCGCACGCGAGGCGCTCGCCGCATCTAGCCGATGAACGCTGGATACGACCGACGAGAACGCGTTTGCTCCGGACGGCGGTGGACAACCGCAGGTGCTCGCACTTTGCTGCCTCACGCCTGACCACACCGCCGTCAGCGCTGACGCCAAGCGTGGGCTCTTCCGTTCCGGAATCGTTTGGTGGGAAGAGGCGAGCGAGGTGCGCGCTGAGCATGTCGTTTGTGTCGAGCTCCACTTGCTCGGCCCACGTGGGCCGAGTCCTACGAACATCGACACGAACCGCTACTCGTCCGAGGTTCGGACTCTGCCGCTCGCGACGATCCGTCGGCGAGTCACAAGATCGAATTCTCCGTGTCGTTTTTCTTGAGAAAGTGCTTGACGAGATTCTGCGACGCTTCGAGCGGATGGGCCGCGAGACTTCCTATTTCGCGAGGAGAAATGCTGTCGTGAGCGCTGCGAGTGTTTTGCAATGCTAGACGCGTTCTCGCAGGGTGACCGCATCGTTCGTCGCGCAGATCGCAATCGAAGGCGCCCGAATCTCACGTGCTAGAAGCGATGTGCACGTTGGGAGCCGTGCCCCTAACCCGGAGGTTCGTGATGCTACGCGATGAATCGATCTCGACGAACGACAACAACAACTCTGCCGACTGCTCTTCCTGGCCACCTTCCGCGGCGAGTCCCAGCCACTGGCGCTACATCGACCGTAAGCTGCGCGTGATCGCAAAGAAGAGATCGGCACTCGACGCGATCGAGGCGCAGCTCCTGCTTGAAGCCGAAGCGCTCGAGATCTGGAGCGAGTACGGCTTCGTCTCGATCTTCGAGTACATGGAACGGGTGCTCGGATACGGACCGAAGGCCGCGCACGATCGGTTGCGCGTCGCTCGCGAGCTCGATGGACTTCCCCTCCTCGCGGAGGCGCTCGCCCGTGACGAGCTGAAGTTCTCTGCGGTTCGCGAGCTCACGCGTGTCGCAATCCCTCGAACCGAGCGGGCGTGGCGCGACAAGGCGATCGGCAAGTCACTTCGCGAGATCGAAGCGATGGTCGCGGGCCGCAAGAAAGGCGACCTACCGACGGATCCTGCTGATCCTGACCTCAGCCTGCGCAAGCTATGCTTCGACGTCACGCCCTCGACCTATGCGTTATACCTGCAGGCACAGCGAGGGCTCGAGAACGAACGCGCAGCGCAGCTCAACGACGACCAGATCATCGCGTCGTTTGCGCGCGCTTCACTTGAACGTGGAACCGACGCTGACGCGCCAACGCTTGCCAAATTCCAAATCTCGATCACGCAGTGCGATCGGTGTCGTCAGGGCTGGCAGCAGGCGGCTGGCAAGGAGATCGCGATCCAAAAGAGCGCGATGGAGCGCGCCGAGTGCGACGCGCAGTGGATCGGCTCCGTGGATGCCGAAAGTCCACCTCGGACGGTGCAGCCGGTTCCACCGCGTACGCGCAAGCTCGTGTGGACTCGCGACCACGGCCGCTGCCGTGTCCCCGGATGTCGGTCGTCGCGGTTTCTCGAAGTGCATCACATCGTGCATCGCGCCGACGGTGGCGATAACTCGCCCCGAAACCTCTTGATATTGTGCGATGGGCATCACGTCGCGCTGCACGCGGGAAAGTTGAAGATCACCGGCTCCGCCGACGGTCTCGAGCTCTCGTTCACGTTCGATCCGCCGCGCGATGTGCGCGACGACGTTGCAAGGATCTCGGCCCACGTGGGCCCGAACGGCGTTCGCGCATCCGCGCCAACCAGCAGTGTCACGACACGCGGTCAGCGACCGGCTGCGAGACCAGACGATCGGGGCCCGGGCGACTCAGCTCCACCCGATGCAACAATCGACGCGATCCGGCAGATCGATGACGATGCCGTTTCTGCCCTCGTGAGCGCGGGATGCAAAAGTCGTCAGGCCAAAGCGGCCGTCGAGGCTGCGCGCTCCAACGTCGCATCCGACGCGCCGCTGGAGAAGCTAGTCTTCGAAGCTTTCAGACGATGCGTTTGGTCGACGCATTGAGCTGCCGCGCGGCGATTCGGGCCCACGTGGGCCGAGCCGGAGCGGCCGACAAACATCGACCAGCCTGGCGAGCTCTTCGCCAACTTTCCCCGATCAACCAGAGGTTGATTCCCGAACGGAGAGCTCGCGCTTGGCGTCAGCGCTAAGGGCGGTGTGGTCAGGCGCGAGGCGCGCAACGAGCATGCGCCTGCGGCCGGTCCATCACCGTCCGCAGCGAAGTCCGTGGTCTCGTCGGTCGGAGCCAGCGCAGTGTTCGACTCGTGGTGACCAGTCACTCGCGTCCTTGATCAGACATAGGCTGCTCGGAAACGATGCACCGGCGCTTGGGCGTCAGCGAGCGAGGGTCAGGCGCGAGGCGGCAACGGACGGATGGCTATCCACCACCGTCTGTAGTGACGCGAGCTGTATGTGGTCTTGCGAATCCTTGCGTCGGCACGAGGAGGCACGCGCGATGCGATGTTCCATTCCGACTCTTCTGATCAACCAAAGGTTGATTCCGGAACGGAGAGCTCGCGCTTGGCGTTAGCGCTGAGGGCGGTGGGGTCAGGCGCCAGGCGGCAACGAGCATGCGCCTGCGGCTGTCCATCACCGTCCGCAGCGAAGTCCGCGTTCTCGTCGGTCGGAGCCAACGGCGTGTTCGAGTAGCCGCGCATCAGCGACGATCGAATCCCGTAACTTCCGACCCACGTGGGCCAATCCCACTCACCTCCACGGCTGCGGCTGTCGACCACCGTCCGCAGCGAAGGACGCGGTCTCGTCGGTGGTAGCCAGCGCCGAGGGCGGTCTGGTCAGGCGCGAGGCGGCAACTGCCAGTCGTTCCCGGCCCACGTGGGCCGAGCCCACTCGCCTCCTCGATCAAACGTAGATTGATCCGGAACGGAGCGCCGTCAGCGTTGAGGGCGGTGTGGTCAGGCGCAAGCCGGCGACGAGCGCATGGCCGCTGCTGTCCACCACCGTCCGCAGCGAAGCACGCGTTCTCGCCGGTCGGAGCCAGCCGTGTTCGAGTAGCGCGAGCGACCAACCAGGCCCGTAACTTCCGGCCCACGTGGACCGAACTCACCGGCGTTTCGGGCTCGGCTCGAAAGCACGGATCTCGCGATCGGTTGCCGCAACGAGCGCGGTAGGCTCCGCGCGATGGGGCATCCGTATCTCCACGTTCTCGCGAAGCGGTATCCCAACGTGTCGTCGGTGCTGGCCGAGATCGCGAACTTGCAAGCGATCCTGACACTCCCGAAACCGACGGTGCACGTGGTCAGCGATGTTCACGGCGAGTACATCAAGCTCCGGCAAGTCGTCAACAACGCCTCCGGAAGCCTGCGTCCGCTGGTCGAGCGCTTGCTCGGAGCGGTGCTGTCGCCCGCCGAGCTCGGTCAGCTGCTCAACATCTTCTACTACCCGCGCGAGACCTGGCTCTCGCTCACGAAGGACAAGGATCCAGCGGCGCGGCGTGCGCTCGTGCTGTGGCTCGTGCCGCACGCGGTGACCGTGATGCGCGAGCTCGCGCGCCGGTACACGTTCAAGTACATCGATCGGATCATTCCGGATCCGTTCGACGCGACGATGCGCGAGCTGATGTTCCAGCGCGAGCTCGATCGCAAGCCGGAGTTTGTCGAGAACCTCGTCGATCCCTACTTGCGTCACGATCGCGATCTCGATCTCGTGCGGATGATCTCGCATGTCGTGCGTAACCTCGCGGTCGGCGAGCTGGTCGTCGCCGGCGATCTCGGTGATCGCGGCCCTCGGATCGACAAGGTGATCGATCTGGTAATGCAGCAGCCGCACGTCGCGATCACGTGGGGCAACCACGATGCGAACTGGATGGCCGCGTGCCTCGGACATCCCGCAGCGATCGCGACGGTGATCCGCCTGACGCTGCGTTATCAGCGGCTATCGCAGCTCGAAGAAGGATACGGAATTTCGATGGCGCCGATCGAGCAGCTCGCGCGCGAAGCCTACGGCGATGATCCGGTCGAGCGCTTCGTGTCGAAGCCCGATGGGCTGCGCGATGCGTTGCTCGTCGCGCGGATGCAAAAGGCCGCGGCGATCTTGCAGTTCAAGCTCGAAGGTCAACTGTTTCGCCGCCACCCGGAGTGGAACCTCGAAGAGCGGATCGTGTTGTCGCGGATCGATCCGAAGACGAATACGGTCGAGCTCGAAGGCACGCGCTACCCGCTGCTCGACGCGCGCTGGCCGACGATCGACTGGACCGATCCGTGCAAGCTGTCGCCCGAGGAGGACCGCTGCCTCGCGGCGGTGACGAAGGCATTCATCGAGTGCGGCCCGCTATGGAAGCAGATGTTGTTCGTCGCGTCGCGCGGCCAGATGTCGTTACGCCGCGATCGCTGCGCGATCTTTCACGGCTGCGTTCCGGTCGACGACAAAGGGGAGCTGTTGCCGTTCGTCGTCGATGGGATGCCTCGGCGCGGCAAGCCGCTGTTCGACGCGATCGAGGTCGCCGTCCAGCGCGCTTTTCGCAAGCGAGCGATCGAGGACATCGACCTGCTGTTCTATCTGTGGACCGGGCCGCTCTCGCCATGTTTCGGCAAGGACAAGATGGCGACGTTCGAGACGTACTTCGTCGCGGACAAGACCGCGCAGGAAGAGCACAAGAACCCGTATTTCAAGCTGCTCGATGACGCCGGGTTCTGCGCGCGGATTCTCGACGAATTCGGCGTCGATCCGCACCACGGCTTCATCATCAACGGCCACGTCCCGGTCAAGCTGGAGCAGGGCGAGACACCGATCAAGAAATCCGGGCGCGCGATCACGATCGACGGCGCGTTCGCGGCGGCGTACGGCGACAAGGGGTTCTCGCTCGTGCTCGACGCCAATCGCACGTACCTCGCGCAACACCATCACTTCGAGGGCGCAGAAGATGCGATCGCCAAAGGCGCCGATATCGTGCCGACGGTCTCCGATGTCGAGGTCTACGAGCACCCGCGAACGGTCGGCGATACCGAGAGCGGCGATGAGATCCGCGGCGAAATCACGGCTCTCGAAGAGCTGCTGCACGCATTCGAGACCAATCTGATCCGCGACATGTCTTGATCGGCTAAGGTCGCGCTCATGGCGACAATGCTCGATCAGCTCAGCACGATGACCGTCGCGGTCTGCGACACCGGCGATCTCAACTCGATCAAGAAGTTCAAGCCGCGCGACGCGACGACCAATCCGTCGCTGATCACCGCCGCCGCGCAGATGCCGGAGTATGCGGACGTTGTCGATGGCGCGCTCGCGTGGGCGGACAAGCAGGCGGGCGGCGACGAAGCCAAGATCGTCGGCCTCGCGCTCGATCGACTCGCGGTCGAGTTCGGCCTTCGCATCCTCCAGATCGTTCCCGGCCGCGTCTCGACCGAAGTCGACGCGCGCCTGTCCTTCGACACCAAGGCGACGATCGAGAAGGGGCGTTACCTGATCTCGCAGTACGAGGCCGCCGGCGTGAAGCGCGAGCGCGTGCTGATCAAGGTCGCTTCGACATGGGAAGGCATCCGCGCCGCCGAGGTCCTCCAGAAGGAGGGCATTCACTGCAACTTGACGCTGCTGTTCGGCATGCACCAGGCCGTGGCATGCGCCGAAGCGGGTGTCACGCTGATCAGCCCGTTCGTCGGGCGAATCCTCGACTGGTACAAGAAGGCCGAAGGCAAGGACAGCTACCCGCAGACCGAGGATCCGGGCGTGCTCTCGGTGACGAAGATCTACAACTACTACAAGAAGCACGGCTACAAGACCGAGGTCATGGGCGCGAGCTTCCGCAACCTCGGCGAGATCATCGAGCTGGCCGGCTGCGACCTGCTCACGATCGCGCCGAACTATCTCGCCGAGCTCCAGACCCAGACCGGCACGCTGGTGCGCAAGCTCGATCCGGCCAAGGCGGCCGCGATGACCATCGAAAAGATCCACGTCGACGAGGCCGCGTTTCGCAAAGCGCACGAAGCCGACAAGATGGCGAAGGACAAGCTCGAAGAAGGCATCGCAGGATTCTCGAAAGCGATCGTCGCGCTCGAGAAGTTGCTCGGTGAGCGGTACAAGGCGCTCGCAGGCAAGGCGAGGGTCGGGCAGGCCGCGCGCGAGTTCTTCAAGATCTTCGACCTCGATGGCGACGGCCTGATCACGCGCGAGGAGTGGGGCGGGGAGGCCTCGGTGTTCGCGGCGCTCGACCACGACAACGACGGCAAGATCACGCCCGAGGAGATGGCCGCGGGTCTCGGCGGCGCGTTCGTACTCTCGAAATAGTTTCGATCGAGACCCAGATCAACCGCCAAGGCGCAAAGGCGCCAAGGTGAGAGAAGAGCTTGATCCAGGATCGCCGACGAAGCACCACGGGACGCACGCGTCCGACTTGTCCGATCAAGACCTGCTCGGTCTGATCTTGGCGTCTCGGAGCCTTGGCGGTTATCCGAGCTCTGAGCGGGCCGTGCCTGCGGCCACGTTCGCACCTACAGACCGAAGAACGACTTGATCCCGCCGAGGATCCACTCGCGTTCGGTCTTCTCGCGTGCGCGCATCGCGGCCGCATCGAGACCGTCGCGAACCGCGATCAGCTCGACGCGGCGCTCTGCGAGCTTCTTCGAGAGCTCTTCGGCCATATCCGGGCGTGCGAGGAGGACGCGCTCGAAGGTCTCTTTGCCGAGACGAAAGCAGTCGACATCGGTCAAGGCGATGACATCGGCAGAACGCGGCTCGCCGGTCATGAGCCCCATCTCGCCGAAAAAATCCGGCGCCTGGATCTGCGCGACGACGAGCGGAACCGCCGGCTTCGGACCGGCGCCATCCGGGTCGACCAACGTGCGAATCTCCGCCTTGCCCGAGGTCATCACGTACAGCCAGTGCGCGACGGCGCCTTGCCTCGTGATGATCTCACCGGCCGTGTGCACGACGTGACTCATGCCGTCGGCGAGCGTGCGCAGCTCGTCTTGGGTGAGCGATTGGAACAGATGCACGGTCTTGAGCGCGGCCAGGTGCTCGGTGCTCTCGCGTTCGAGGCGCCGCACGCGCCGACTTTCGTCGTGGATCTCGACGAGCGCGGTGTGCGCAGGAACGGCGAGCGGAATGCCGGCGCGGCGCAGGCCGGTATAGATCCGCGCGCGCACCCGCGAATTCGTCGGATCGTCGGAGGCGAGATCGTTGATCCAGTAGCGCACCGCGTACGTCGCGAAGCTCTCGCGCATCTCCTTGGTGAAATCCATGCAGACGACGTTCGGCTTCGGATCGCTCGCGACGTTGTCGATCGGCGCGGCGTTGATCGCGTCGGTGACCACGGCGACGACGCGGCTCGGCGCGAACCGAAAATCGACATTGAACCACACCCACATCCGCTGCGGCACGGTGACGCCATCGCGCTTGCCGAGGATCGTGATGTTGGTCGCGAGCAGCTGCGCGTTCGGTACGACGATCGTCGACCAGTCTCTCGTCTCGACGATCGTATGGCGCCAGCGAACCGCACGAACGCGGCCCTGTTTGCCGTTCTCGAGCTGGATCCAGTCGCCTTCGTGGATCGAACCGTCGAGCTGCAGTGCGACGCCGCCGAGGATATTTCCGAGTGTGCTCTGCAGCGAGATCGCGAGCACGGCGCTGATCACGGCTCCCGAGACCAGCGCGCCGGTCGGGTCGAGTCCATGGTGCGCGAGGATTCCGAGCGCACTCGCGACGTAACCGAGCCCGACGAGCAGATCGCTCGCGATCATCGGCAACATCACGCCGGTGCTCGGCAGCACGACCGAGAACACCAACGTCGCGGTCACCGAAACGAGCGTGAACGCGCGCAGGATCTCCATCGCGATGAACGCGTCGGTTGCCCACGTGCCGAGATCGGCGGCTTCGAATGCGTAGCCGCCGCCGAAGGCGAACACGTACAGCACGAACAAGATGACGAGGCGGCGGAGGCGCGGACGGTGCCCCGGCCGCAGCCGATTGACGAGCGCGGCGGTGATCACCACGCCGAGCAGCAAGCCGCACCCCCACAGCAGCTCGGTTAGATGCGGAGTCACGAATCCCAAGTGTTAGCGTGATTTCGTGCCGCCGCGCTCCGCTGCGCTCCCAAATCCGACGCCTTACGAAGCAGCGGGCAAGCGCACGGTGAATGTTGCGCCGTGACCCTCGCCGGCGCTCTCGACTGCGATCGTGCCACCTTGCCGCTCGACGAGGTGACGCACCAGTGCGAGCCCGATACCGAGCCCATCGTGCACGCGTGTCGTCGAAGTGTCCTCTTGGGTGAACGGCTCGAACACGTGCGGCAAGAACTCCTTGCGGATGCCCTTACCGGAGTCCTTGACGCGCAGCTCGACGGTGCCATCGGAGCGCGAGACGGAGACCGCTACGCGGCCGCCGCGAGGCGTGAACTTGATGGCGTTCGACAACAAGTTCGACGTGATCTGCCGCAACCGCAGCGGATCGGCCGTGACGTTCGCGTCGCCCGCGAGGGTCGTCTGGATCTCGATGTTCTTGTGGCCTGCATCGCTGCGCAGGGTCTCGACCACGGTCGCGACCACCGGCACCGCATCGAGCGCCTCGAGCTTGACCGCGAGCTCGGCGCCACCCGAGCGCGAGAGTGCGAGATCGAGCAGATCGTCCACGAGCTGAGCCTCCGCCTTCGCGCTCTGCTCGATCGTCTCGAGACCGATCAGCCGCTGTGGATCCGTGGGACCGACGCCACGCAATACCTGCGTCCACAGCAGGATCGCGCTGAGCGGCGTGCGCAGCTCGTGCGACACGGCGTTGAGGAACGCTTCCTTCTCGCGTGCGGCGGCCTCCGCGCTTACCAGCTCGATCGACTTGAGACGATCGCGATCGCGCTCGGCCTGGCGGCGATCGGTGATGTCGACGATGCCGATCAGCGCGAGTCTGCGCTCATCCGCCGGCGGAATCGCACGCGCACCGATCAGCAGCACGCGAGGCTCCATGCCTTCGATCTCGTGCTGGATCTCGAGCTCGTCGAACGTCTGCAGCGACCCCACCACCTTCTCGAGCCGGGCGCGCAGGCCCGCCGCACTCCACGTGCCGATGTCGAGCAGCGACCGATCTCGTGCCTCGGCGGCACTGAGGTGAAAGCTGTCGTGAAACGCGCGGTTCGCCGACTGGATCCGCAACCGATCGTCGACGACGATCAACGGTGTGGGAACGGCCTCGACGATCGATGATGCATAATCGCGCGCCGCGTGGCTCGCGCGAATGCTCGCCTTGAGCACGCTGATATCGACGAAGGCGATCACTGCGCCGCTGATCGTGTTGTCGCTCGTCCGATACGGTCGGATCTGCATCCGGTAGATCGTGCCGTCGGGATGGCGGACCTCGGACTCGTTGACGCCGAGCGTATCGATCACCTCGGTGATGCGTTCGTCGAGATCCGGCACGCTGATGCTCGGTTGTAAATCCGCGATCGGTCGTCCGATGTCGCCCGGGATCAGCTTCATCACGGCACGTGCGCGCGGCGTGAACCGGCGAACGCAGCGAGCGGTGTCGACGATGATGATCGGGATGTCGACGCTCGCGAGGACGTTGATCAGGTCGTCGTTGGCCTGCTTGAGCTCGGTGTTGCCGCGCTGGAGCTCTTCGTTGACCGTCTCGAGCTCCTCGTTCGTCGATTGCAGCTCTTCTTTCGCGGTCTGGAGCTCCTCGTTGCTCGACTGGAGCTCCTCGTTCGCGGACTGGAGCTCCTCGTTCACAACCCCGAGCTCCTCACTGGTCGCGAGGTGCTGCGCGGTCACGGAGTCCACATATTCTCTGGCCGCCGAGAGCTCTTCGCGGAGCCGCACGGCCTCGCCTCGCGTCGACGTCTGCTTGCCGCGCGCCTTGTGCGTGACGCTCGAGGGCTTGCCGGCAGTCGTCTCTTCGAACACGACCAGAAAGAACCGTTGCGGTCCCACGCCGCGCAACGGAATGACTTCGAGATCGACGCGTCGATCGCGCTCGTCCTCGCGAACGAGGATGTTGGCCTGGCGAGCGGGTGCGTTGCTGCGTTGCGCGCGCTGGATCACGAGCCTGAGCTCGGATGGCAGACCGTCGCGAGCCATCTTGATGAGATTTGTTTGCGGCTGACCTACCGCAGCCTCGAGGAACGGTGCGGTCCGGCCGCGAAACTGGACGACCTCGAGCTGCTCGTCGATCACGACACACGCCGGTGCGTATCGCGCGAGCAAGATGTGATCGACATCGCGTTGAACGTCGAGCGCAGAGCGTATCGGCTCGTGCGGCTTGCGACCCGTGCGCGCCGCCTGTCCGCTCAACGGGAACGCAAGCTTCGGTCGGTTCGCCGTCGGCCGCCGCACGAAGACGCGAAGGCCCGGTTCGACCGGCGCGAACAGCGAATCGAAGCCCGCGATCGTCTCCGACGTGCCGAGTAGCAAGAAGCCGGGCTGGTTGAGCGCGTAATGAAAGATCGGGAACACGCGTCGCTGCAGCGCGGGCGCGAGGTAGATGAGCACGTTGCGACAGCTCACGAGATCGATCTTCGAGAACGGTGGATCGCTGACGAGGTCGTGCCGAACGAACACGCAGCGCTCGCGAAGATCGCGCCGGACCTTCCAGCCGTTCTCGTTGCGAACGAAGAACTTGGCGAGCCGATCCGCGCCCACCTGACTTTCGATCGCTACGGGATACTGACCGGCGCGCGCAGTCTCGATCGCGCGCTCGCTGAGGTCCGTGCCGAACACCTGGATCGTGCGGCGCGGATCGTGGACCTCGAGGAACTCGAGCAGCAGCATCGCGATCGAGTAAGCTTCCTCTCCCGTCGAGCACCCTGGGATCCAGACGCGGATCGGAGCCTCGTGGGGGCTCGCGCGGAGGATCTCCGGGAACACCCGGGCGGCCAGCTCATCGAGATCGGCCGCGTCCCGGAAGAACTGCGTGACGTGGATCAGCAAGTCCTCGTAGAGCGCGTGTGCTTCGTTCGGGTGGTCGGCCAGATAGGTCGCGTATTGGTCGAGCGACCGCAGGTGATGGTGCGTGAGCTGGCGCGTGAGTCGGCGCTCGATCGTCGTACGCTTGTAGCTAGAGAAGTCGATGCCGGTCGTTTCACGCAGGCTCTCGAAGATTCGTTCGAGGGCCGAGCTATCCGCAGCGTCCGTCTCGGAGTCCGGTGGACGCGGCCCCGATTCCGTCATGGTGCCGAGCTCGATACCCAGCTCGTGAGGTCCGAGGATGAGCTCCGCAGCGCCGGCGGCGATCGCGCTTCGCGGCATCTGGTCGAACTGCGCCGTCGCGGGATCTTGCACCAGCGTTGTCCCGCCGGCGGCTCGAATCGCCTGCAGCCCGACCGTGCCGTCGCTGCCAGTACCCGACAGCACGATACCCATCGCGGCTGTCTTCAGGACCTCTGCGAGAGAGTCGAACAGGGTGTCGATCGGCAGGTGCGGCCGCGCGCCGGGCTTCGGCTCACGCAACACGAGCGCGCCTCGAAACAAGCTGACCGAAACACCGGGCGGCACGACGTGCACGGTGTTCGACTCGACGCGCTGCCCGCTCGCGATGTCGACGACCTTCATTTTTGTCGCGGACTCGAGGATGTGCGCGAGCTGACTGCCTTGCCCGGCCGCCAGGTGCTGCAGGACGATGAACCCGAGCCCGGTATCCACCGGTATGCCGGCGAACAACTGCTTCATCGCCTCGAGCCCACCCGCCGAGGCGCCGATTCCAACGACGCGCAACGTCGGCCCCTCCGTGCGGCGTTCCCGCGTCATGGGGCACGCTACCACGCGGCCTCAGGCCCGACGACGCAGCAGATCTCGAATGCTCGTGAGGAGAGCCTCGATGTCGATCGGCTTGGCAACGTGCAGATCGAAGCCGGAGGCGAGCGCGCGCCGCCCGTCGGCGTGTGTCGCATGCGCGGTGACCGCAATCGCGGGCGTCTTCTGCCCACGCGTGGACGCGCGAAGCTTGCTGATAAAGCCGTAACCGTCTTCGCCGGGCATCGCGATGTCGCAGAGCAAGACGTCGGCTGGAAACCGAGTCAACATCGTGCGCGCGCTCGGAGCGGAGTCGGCGGCTTCGACCACGGCGCCCGCGTCTCGCAGTAGCAGAGCGAGCGCGTCACGTACGCGTGCATCGTCATCGATCACGAGCACTCTCACGCCGTCGAGCACGGCGCCACCGGGCGCTGCAGCTTGGAGCGCGGGAGAGGCGAGGCGGTGCTTGGTCACCGGCAACGTGATCGTGAAGGTCGCACCGCGTCCGAGTCCGTCACTCGCGGCGAACAGCTTTCCGTGATGAAGCGTCACGAGCTGATGCGCGATCGTGAGCCCGAGCCCGAGCCCCCCCTCGCACCTCGTGAGCTTGTCTTCGGTCTGGCTGAACGGTTCGAACAGCCGAGGCAAGAACTCCTTGGCGATGCCGCGACCGTTGTCGGCGATCGCGATCACCACCGCGCTGCGTTCACGGCGTGCCGAGACGGTGATGCGACCACCGGCGGGCGTGAACTTCACCGCGTTTGACAAGATGTTATCGAACACCTGATGCAGGCGATTTGCGTCGCCTTGGACCTCGCCGAGCCCCGGCTCCAGATCCGGCTCGATCGTGATGCGCTTGTCACGGGCCGCACGGCTGACGCCCTCGATCGCGGTGCCGAGGAGCTCGGCGAGCGCGACGAGGCGCAGATCGATGAACAGCTTGCCACTGATCGCTCGCGAGACGTCGAGCAAGTCACCTACCAGGCGTGACTGCGCCGTCGCGCTCTGATGGATCGCATCGAGGGCACGCGCGCGGGTGTTGCTGTCGACAGAGCTATCCCGCAGCACCTTCTCCCACAGCATCATCGTGGTGAGCGGCGTGCGTAGCTCGTGGGAGACCGCGGCGAGGAATTGATCCTTGAGGCGATTCGCACGCTCGGCGTCGACGCGTGCGGCTCGCTCGCTGTCGAGGATGTCGGTGCGCTCCGCCTCGCGTCCTCCGAAATCGGAGATGTCGTCCGTCATCTCGGCACACACGACGACCAGCCCCGTGACCACGCCCGCGCGTCGCGTCGGAAGGATCGTCGCGCAGAAGTATCTCGAGGCGATCGCCTCGAGCGAAAGATGAGTGGCGACGCCGGTGCGAAACACGTCATCGAGACGCTCGCGCGGGAGCACGCTCGAAGGATCGGCCCCCGCGAACAGCTCTTCCCACGCACCGTTCACGAAGCGAGCTGCGTGCGCATCGCTCTCGACGACAGCGATCGGCCAGGCCGCGTCTCCGAGGACGCGCTCGGTTGCGAGATGGCGCGCAGGGTCGGGATCTTCGAACAGCAGCTGCACGAGCGAACCGACGGTCGTCAGCCGATGTTCGACGGCAGTCGCTCGCGATTCGCGCGCCGATCGCGTCACCGGTCGAGCTCTCCATGTCGCGCGGCGATCCGGATCATCTCCACGACCGACCGGGCGGACAGCTTGTTCATGATCCGCTGCCGATGCGTCTCGACGGTGCGTCGAGCGATCACCAGCACGTCGCTGATCTGATCGTTGGTCTGCCCGCGGATCAGTAGATCGAACACCTGGCGCTCGCGGCGGGTCAGGTTCTCGAGGGGGCGCCAGGCGGTCGCGGCGAGCTCCGCTTCGATGGCGTCGCGAGACACGCGTGGTGGCAGGTAGCGAAGACCGCCGAGCACGCCGTGAATCGCGTCGATGATCTCCGCGGTCGGCTGGGTCTTCACCGCGTAACCGGAAGCGCCGGCGCGCAACATGTCGGCGATCAGCACGGGCTCGTCGATCACCGACAGTGCGAGGATCTTGCACGCGGGGCGCACCGATAGCATCTGGCCGGTCAGAGAGATGCCGCTGACGATCGGCATCAGGATGTCGACCACGCACAGATCGAGGTTCACCTGCTCGGCGAGCAGGAGCGCGTCCGCGGCGTTGGCGACCGCCCCGACGACTTCGACATCGGGAACTCCGCGCAACGCGAGCAGCAGCCCTTCGCGAAACAACGGATGATCGTCGACGATTGCGATCTGGGCCTTCGGAACAGCGACCATGAGTCGGTTCTAAAGCGGTACCACATCGAGTCTCGTCGCGCGTGACGCCTGTCAGAACCGTGACATTGGACCGGCTCGGTTATTGCGCGCCGGTTTCGTCCACGCGTTGGTCGTCGAGGACGAGCCGCAAGCCCGCGGGAAGTGTGTCGCCAAGTGCCACACGTTCTTCACGCGCTTCGAGGGCGACGACCTGTTCGATGAGCGCCACCGCGCGGTCCCCGCCGGGGAGCCCGCGCACGGTGCTCGCGAGCCGAGCACGCATCGCGTCCTCGAGATCGCGGCTGCGGTCGCCGGTGCGGCGGCCGAGCTGTGCGAGCGGGAATGCGACCTTGTCGGGCTGGGGCCAGTCCCACGCGAGCAGCGAGGTTAGCCAGCCTTCGACCTTGCTCGCCGGCACCACGGCGTTCAGCGGTCCATAGAGTGGAACGCGTGCACCGAGCCGTGACAGCGCCCATAAGTGCACCGGCTCTTCACGACCCTTGCGCGTCTCCATGCGATGGACGAGCTCGTCACCGAGCTTGATCTTGTGCGCGACCGGCAGTCGCTCGAGGCTACATGCGGCTCGCCACATCTCGGCGAGCTCTTGCTTGCTCGGCTTGACCTCCGCGAGCTTCTTCGCCTGCTTCGTGCTCGGCAGCAGCAACTGTGACAGCCGATCGAACAGCTGATCTTGCTGTCCCTTTACCAGGCCGCCCGCGATCCGCCGCCAGACGATCCACCACGCGAGCTTGCCGGGCTCGCTCTTGGGATGCGCGAGGCCTTCGTTGAACACACCCCACATCACGCGCGATCGCCACGTATCGAGCGGTGCGCCCGTGCCGGGCCTTAGCAAGAAGCCGGCGAGATTGAGCCAGCGCTGCTCGAAGTCAGCCGTCTTCTTGCGCTCTGCCGCGACCTCGACGAGTGCGTCGAACAACGCGCGCGTCGTCATCATCGACCATTCGTCGCGACGAGCCTCGAGCAGCGTCTCGAGATCGCGCGTCAGCGTCTGGAGCCCGTTGCCCGTCGTGAAGGCGGCGCGAATCCTCGCTTTCGCTTCCTCGGCTCGCGGATGGGGAGCGGCGTCTTCGGTAGGCGCTTGCATCGCACCTCCCGAGCGCATGTCGAAGGCGAGCTTCCAGGTCTCCTTCTGATCGGGCCCGCGATGGAGCGGGCCGGGCTCTGCCTGGTCCACGAGGCCGACGCAAGAGATCTCGAGGGCGCCGAGCTCGGTGATGTGAACCTCGAGCCGGACCGTGACCTCACCGCGACCCCGCGCGCGCAACACTGTCACGATCGGCGGCAGCTCGAGCAGATCGCTACCGTCGTCGAGCGTCTCGGGCCGACCATCACCGACGGGCACGATCGCGCCGGGCTGATCTTCGCGCGAGCTCGACGAATAGAGACGAAAGCTCACCGGTCGATTCGTGACGAGCCGGAAGTCGTGTGCGAGCTGAACACGCGCGCCCTCCTCGAGTCCCGGTGGCGCGAGACACACGGCCAGCCGGGCCGCGCCGCTGGTCTCGACGCCGATGTAGAACGCACGTGCGGTTCCACCTTTGATCCGTGTCGCGAGCCCGCGCCGGACGAGGCCGTAGTACGCGGCGCCTTGCGCGACGGCGAGCTCGGGCGTGATCGCCGGCAGCTCGCGAACGGCTGCACTCTGCCACTGCGAGATCTGATCGAGCACGCGCTTGCGCAACGACGCCGGGGTCATCGCGCCACCGTTGAACAGCACGGCATCGATTCGCTCGGCGCCATGGCGCGAGAGAAACGTCGCGAGGTGACGCGTCACCGCAGGATCCGCCGCGTACGGCAGTCCGAATTCCTGCAGGCCGCTGCGGCCTCGTGCGAGCTGCGCGTCGCGTGCGACGAGCGGAAAGAACCCGTCGAACAAGATCTTGTCGAGCTCGGCGCGCGTGATCTCGTCGCGCAGCGTGCCACCGATCAACTTCGCGCCACGGCTCTGCACGACGATCGGCGCCGCGGCGGGCGGCGAATCCCCCAGCAAGGTCTCCTTCGCGAGCCGGCACGCGTGGACGAGCCCGTGCCACTGCAGCGCATCGAGCTTCCTGCCGCTGCTCGCGACCACGCGTTGCTCGACGATCTTCGCGAGGGTCAGATCGAGGTTGTCGCCGCCGAGCAGCAGATGATCGCCGACCGCGGTGCGCGTGAAGCCGTCGCCGTTCGGATCGACGTCGATCAGCGTGAAGTCGGTCGTGCCTCCGCCCACATCGAACACGAGCACGTGCTCGCCGGCGGCGAGCTTGCCGCGAGAATTGTCGATCCACGCGTAGAACGCCGCTTGCGGTTCCTCGAGGAGCACGACCGGCGGAAACCCCGCGCTCGTGGCGGCTTGCAGGGTCAGCTCGCGCGCAGCTTCGTCGAACGAAGCGGGCACGGTGACCAGGATCTCCTGCTCGTCGAACGGCGCGTCGGGATGCTCGAAGTCCCACGCATCGCGGATGTGCCCGAGGATCAAGGCCTGCGCCGCGACCGGCGACAGCTTCGGTGCAGCCGCAGCGGAATCCTCGGAGGGGGATTCGCTCTGGCCCCACGGCAAGATCGGCGCGTTGCGATCGACGCCGGGATGACACAGCCATGACTTTGCCGAGGCGATCATCCGCGACGCCATCCGCGCGCCCTGGCTTCGTGCGAGCTCGCCCACGACGGGCCTCAGCGCGGTCGAGACCCGTGATGCTGCGGAATCCCCGGAGCGGGTTGTCTGTGGCTCTCGCACGACCTTCTCGACGGGGCGCCACGGCAGCGCGGTCTCGTGCGGCGCGAGATCGATCTCGCCGGCGAGATACACGAACGACGGCAACTGACGGCGTGGCGCGACCTCGCCCGGTGCGACGAGCTGGGCCACCTCGAACACGCGGACGCGCGGATCGGCGGCCTGCGTGTCGACGTACGCGACGGCGGAGTTCGTCGTGCCGAGGTCGATGCCGATCAGGTAGCGCGCGGCCACGGCGCGTCTTACCGCATCGTGGCGTAGGCCGCATCACGCAAGCGAGACCATCCGAATCGTGATGATCAGGACCTGCTAGACCGGCTAGCGCGCAACGCCGATCGTCAGCGGATGCTGGTCGTGCGCCACGATGCGGACCTTGGTCATCGTCTCGTCGCGGTAGCCGCGCTCGCCCGGAAGCTCGGCTTCGACGATCGCCATGCCTTGCACGCGAATCTTGTCGCCGGGGGCGATCGTAATTTCCTCGAAGCCACCGCCGCGCACGTAGTCGACGGAGTGACCGGCACTGGTGACGAATGCGACCTCGAGCTCGAGCTTGCGAGGGATCGTCGGCGCGGGACGCAGATCGATCTCGGCGGTCGTACCGTCGATGATCACCGTGCGGCCTTCGATCTCGAGCTCGAACGAGATCATCTCGCGCCGCTCGAGCGTCGCGCGAAGCGTCCGCGATCGCCCGGCGCCGTCGTAGATCCGTCCGAAAGACTGGTACAGGACGCACGGCCGCCCCGAGAGCGGCGCGACCAGCGGCTGCGCCGGCGCGCGCACCGTCCCGGACACCGTGACGATCGTGCGATCTGCGATCGCGGTGACTCCCGTGCGCAGGCGCCGGCGCGCCTTGCCTCGCGGGCCCCAGATCTCGTTGGAGACGGCAGCAGCCGCCGAGGCGACGCCGAACACGATCACGGACAGCAGCTTGAACGAGACCACGTTATTTCCTCGGCTTCGGTTCGACGATGGTCATGATCGCATCGAAGAAACCAGTCGCGTTCGCCGAGTCGTCCGCGGTCATCACCGGACCTTCGCCGTGCTTGATCGTGCGCTGGCCGTCACGTTCGGTCACTTGCGTGCGCGTCGTCTTCGTCGCGAGCACGTAGTCGTATTCGAGCAAGAAATACCGCGCGAGGCCGGCGTCCGTCTTCTTCGTGACGAACGCGCAGAGATACGCATCGCCCATCTCGGTCGGCGCCGGCAGCGTCATGATCCCGATCCTCCATGGATCGCGCTCCTTGGCCACCAGCGTCGGCTTGTGCGCGATGCCGGTCTGCGCCCACACGTGCTCGAAGATCGAGGCGTCGCGGCGCTCCATCGCAGACAACACGGTTGCGCTGCCTTTGAGCTTGAACACGTTCGGCAAGATCATGTTCGCGATCGTCTGAACGGCGCTAGGCATGCGCCACCATAGCCTATTCGCGCTCGCGCACGGAGTACTCGAGCTTCCACCGCCCACGTCCATCGCGCGCGACGCACCACAGCTCGAGCGTGCCGACCTCGGTGACGCGCGACTCGAGCTTCACAGGCACGAGCTCGCCCGGCTTGCGCTCGCCATCCGCCGCCACGAGCTTCTCGACGGGATCGAGCTCGACGATTCCTTGTGCGCCGGCATCGACGAGTGCGCCGGCACCATCGTCTTTACGCGTCGCCGCCGCGAAGAACCGGAACATCGTCGTCTCCCCGACGACGAGACCGAGCTCGTCATCGGGAAGCTCGACCGTCGAGCCCTCTTCGAGACCTTGCGGCGCGACACACAGCGCCTTGACCGGCGGCTGAAATCCAGGAATCGCCGGCATCGCACTCTCGATGCCGATGTAATAGGCGCGCGCGGTGCCGCCCCGGATCCGGATACCTTTGCCGTGCCGAACCCGACCGTAATGCGCCGCGCCGAGCGCGACCGCCAGATCGAGGTCGGCGCCGCCGAGCACCTTGACCTCGCGGCCGGCCCACGCGCGCAACAGCTCGACGATCCGCGCGCGCAGCTTGTCCGCCTTCATCACGCCGCCGTTGAACAGCACGGCGTTGGGCATCTTGCCGAACCTGCCGAGGAACTCGGCGAGATGCCGCGTCATGGCCGGGTCATGCGCGTACGGCAGGCCCATCTCGCGCAGGCCGCCGGCCCGCCGTCGCTCGGGCTTCGCGTCGGCCGCGACCTTCGGAAAGAATCCGTCGACGAGCATCGCCTCGGCTTGCTCGCGGGTGACCTCGGCTTTCAGCGTGCCGCCGATCAGCTTGCTGCCGCGCCCGAGGATCGTCACCGGAACGGATTTCGGCGCCGCGTCGCCGAGCAGCGTCTCCTTCGCCCGCCGGCACGCGTGAACCAGCGCGCGCTGCTGCATCGCGTCTAGTCCACCGGGGCCGGCCGCCCCCGCTCCGCTTGGCTCTTTACCGAGCTGCTGCTGGACCATCGCCGCCAGCGCGAGATCCATGTTGTCGCCGCCGAGCAAGATGTGATCACCGACCGCGATCCGCTCGAGCGACAGCGTGCCGCCATCGTCGGCGACTTCGATCAGCGAAAAATCCGTGGTGCCACCGCCGACGTCGCACACGAGCACGACGTCGCCCGGTGCGAGATCCTTGCGCCACGCGTCGCCGCGCGCCGCGAGATAGGCGTAGAACGCCGCCTGGGGCTCTTCGAGCAGCGTGATTCGATCGAAGCCCGCTTCGCGCGCCGCCACGACCGTCAGCTCGCGCGCGACCGGATCGAAGCTCGCCGGGACGGTGACGAGAACTTCTTGCTCGTCCGCAGGCTCGTCGGGATGCGTGTCATTCCACGCGGCGCGCAGGTGTGCGAGATACCGCGCGGAGGCGTTGACCGGCGAGACGCGCTCGCCGCCTGCCATCTCGGCTTCGAGCTCGCGCTGCGCACCGCGAAACGGCAACACCTGCGCGGTCCGATCGATCGCGGGATTGCACAGCCACGACTTGGCCGAAGACACGAGCCGATGCGGGAGCTCGGCGCCGCGTTCGCGCGCGAATGTCCCGACCGCGTAACGCATCGGCCCGGACCACGGCAGCTGCAGCTGTGCCGGTGCGACCTCGTGCTCGTTCGGCAGCAGCAAGAACGAGGGCAGGGTCGGGCGCTCGGCGATCTCGCCGGGGCCGACGACTTGCGCGATCGCAACCGCCTCGGCGGGCGTGTCACCGGCGACCGCGAGGGCGGAGTTCGTGGTTCCGAGATCGATTCCAAGGATGCGCATATCGCTCAGAGCTCCACCTCGGCGGGCGCGATCACGGTGCGATCGATGCCGTCGGCGAGCGTAGGAAGCTTGGCCTCTACCACGCGCCAGCCGTGATGGCGAAGCGTGCCGCGATACGGCGGCTCGCCTTTGGCCTCACCGATCAGCCGAACTTCCGCGGGATCGAAACCCTTCGGAACGCTGACCTTCTCTTCCTCGGCTCCCGGCATCACCGGCTCGAGCGAGAGATGTTGCTCGAGCACCTTACGACAGCCGCGATGAACATCGCGCGCGGCCGCACCGATGTCGCCATCCGAGAAACCATCGAGCGGCTCGCGCAGAAAATCGACGAGGCGGCCTTCGCGCTGAAACAGTGCGAGCAGTGCGAGCGCGCCATCGCGATGCTGCTGCGATGCCCCGAGCTTCGGTCTCTCGGGCGGTTTCTCCTCGCCCGGCGGCGGCGGCGGCGGCAGCGCTTTGGTCTCCGGCGCGGGCAGGAACTTCGCGGCGTCGGCCGGCAACTGCTTGCCGAACAGAATCCGAAAGAAACAGATCCAAGCGAGCACGAACCTCGACATCGGCTGGATCTAATGAGGTGGCGCGGTGCGGCACAAGCAAGCTCCCGCGCTTTGTGGCTCGACAAACCGATTGTTCGCTGGATGAGCGGCCGCGAAAAACTGATGCATTTGACCGAAGACTCGAACGCCATCGCTCACTTGGCGCGTTTCTGGTCGTGGCGCAGCCCTTGCTCGATGCGCCACGCATGATCCAGCGTCTCGCTGTCCTCGCGTTCCTGCTGCTCGGTGGCTGCAACCTCTACTGGAACAACGGTAGTGGGGATGACTGCACGACCTACGGGGCACCGGGTGCTGTGCAAGGGCTTCGCGATCCCGAGACCGGCCAGTGTCAATCGGTCGGTGGCGGCGGAAATTGCGGCTGCGGCGTTCCGTGTCCGGCCCTCAACACGCTCCCCGCCCAGCCGAACTGGGCGGCCTGTTTCGGCATGTGCGAGGAGCGCGACGAAGGCTCGTGCCTCGCCACCGCCGCGTGCCACGCCGCGTATGTCGCTAACCCGATCGATGCGGGCGGGCGCCGATTTCTGGGCTGCTTCGAGGTCGCGCCAACAACCTCGGACCACCCGAATCCGGCCTGTGCGGCGCAGGACGCGCAAGGTTGCTCCGAGCGCGACGACTGCGTCACCAACTACAACACCGCGACGCAGACCGCCGGAAGTCAGAAATTCCTGAGCTGCGCGGACGAGGCCCTCGCACTGTGCACCGCGGACGCTCAATGCGGCTCGGACCAACGTTGCGACACGACCACCTGTCACGCGCGGCCGTGCCCGATCTGTCCCACATGCGGTCAGTGCGCGCCCGACGACACGTGTTACGGCGTGTGCGTCTCCAGCAATCCGAGCTCCTGCGCCGCGATCGACTGCGGCCCGGGCTCGCATTGCCAACAACAATGTTCCCCGTGCGACCAGCCCGCGCCGAACGGGTGCATGGACCAGTGCGCCGCGATGTGTCTCCCGGATACGACGTGCGCGACGGTCGACTGCGGCGCGGGCTACGTCTGCGAAGACCAATGCACCGGTCCCGCCAACGGGCAGCCGGGTACGTGCGCTCCGCAGTGCGTGCCGACGAACCACGATCCCGGCTCGTGCACCGGCACGATCACGTGCGCGACGCCTCGGCCCGCATGCCCGGTCGGCTCGAGCGCAGGCATCGCGAATGGTTGTTACACCGGCTACTGCATCCCCAACGAAGACTGCGGTCCGAATGATCCGGGCGAATGCTACGGGCCGGTCAGCTGCCTTACCGGCGAACCGAGCTGCCCGAGCGGCACGGTCGCCGGCATCAAGAACGGTTGCTGGACGGGCTACTGCATCCCGCAGAACGCATGTCCGCCGCAGCCGTGCGACACGCTCGCGACCGAGGCTGGCTGCAAGCTGCGGAATGACTGTGTTCCTGTCTACAACGGCATGAACTGCATCTGTTACCCGGATCACTGTGAGTGCACGAGCGAGACCTACGCTCGCTGCGAGGCCGTCGCGTTGTAACGATTCGTTCGGAGATGGCCCACAGGCGAGCGCGGGCATATGCTTCCAAGGTGGCCGTCCGCGATCCAGGGGATGACGACCGACCGACGGTCGATCTCGGTCCGCGCGCCCACATGGATGCGGGTGATCCTGGAGATCTAGGCGAAGAAGACGAGACGCACGGCGAGCCGACCCGCACGATCGCCCCCGACCCCGTTCACGTCCTGCCGACGCAGCAGTTGCCGCGGTCTCGGTCGCCGAGCGAGTCGCAGCATCACACGAAGCACTCGACGACCACGTCGCCGGCCGAGGCGATGCGGCTCGAGGAGATCGCGCGCAGTGCGGTGTTCCTCAAGGTGGCGATCGTTACCTGCGTCGGCGGCGTGATCCTCGCACTCGCGACCGGCGGCGATCCGGTGGCGTTTCGCATGGTGATGGCCGGCTGCATCGTCACGATGATCGGCTGCCTGTGGATGCTCCAGATCGTACGCGATCCGGCGCAGTACGCTCCGCGCAAGATCCTCGTCCCCGCGCTCGTGATCGCGTTCGGCGCGTTCGGCGGCGTCTACTACTGGGGGGTCGCGTCACCGACGGCTGCGATGATCACGTACGGAATTTATTTCTTCAGCCTCGGTGCGAACGCGCGGCTGACGACCTCGATGTACATTCTCGTCGCGATTCTTCACGCGCTGTTCGCGATCGGCATCATGACCGGCGTGATCATCGATCGCGGGATCATCAGTATGGGCGAGCTCCACCTCGTCTATCAGCTCGGGATCTTGCTGGTGATCGAGTTCGTCTACTTCATCGCGTTCTTCACGGCACGCGTCAGTCAGCGCGTCACGCTCGATGCGGTGTCCAGGCTCGAGCAGGCCGTCCGCGGCGTCGCGCAGCGCGAGGCGTTGCTCGCCGAAGCCCGCGCCGAGCTCGATCGCGCGCTCAAGGTCGGCGGTCCGGGGCGGTTCACGGAGCAAGTCGTCGGGTCATTTCGGCTCGGCGTGCTGATCGGACGCGGCGGGATGGGTGAGGTCTACGAGGCGAACAGCGTGATCGACCGAGGCGAGGCCGCGGTGAAGTTGCTGCATGCCGGCACGCTGTCCGAGCCGACCCACGTGCAGCGGTTTATCCGAGAAGCGCAGGTCGCCTCCAGGCTCGAGTGCCCGAACGTCGTGCGGGTGCTCGAGGTCGGTACGACCACCGGCGAGATTCCGTTCATCGCGATGGAGCGGCTGCGCGGTCATGATCTCGCGCATCAGCTCCGCCGGCAGCGCAGGCTGCAACTTCCGCAGGCCCAGGTACTCGCGCTCGAGATCGCGACCGGGCTCGAGGCCGCGCGGGCGGCCGGTATCGTCCATCGCGATCTCAAGCCGCACAACGTGTTCTTCTCCGAGGTCGCCGACGAGCGGCGCTGGAAGATTCTCGACTTCGGGGTCAGCAAAGCCGGTGGCACCGGCACCCTGACCAAGGGCCACGTCGTCGGTACGCCGGCGTACATGGCGCCCGAGCAAGCGCGCGGCGAGGATGTCGACCACCGCGCCGATGTCTACTCGCTCGCGGCGATCTTGTATCGCTCGGTCACCGGGCATCCCGCGTTTACCGGCAAGGATGTTCCGACGACGTTGTATGACGTCGTCTATCGCGTTCCGACGCAGCCTTCGATCCTCGCGGCGCTGCCGGGCGACATCGACCGCGTGCTCGCGATCGGACTTGCAAAGGAGCCGAAAGATCGCTTCGCGACGGCGATCGAGCTCGCGAGTTGGTTCGCCGCCGCGGTCAACGAGGCCCTCACACAGGACCAGCGCCGCCGCGCCGACGAGATCACGAACAAGAACCCATGGGGGACGCGACAGGGCATCGCGATGGGTGGATCGCTTCCGTGATCGACATCGCTTCCGTGTGGTGGTACGTGTTTAATAAGCAGTCGTTGCATGCCTCGATCACGCGTCCTGATCCTGTGGAACCAGATCGACGAAGATGTCGTCGAGCTCTGGCGCCGCGATGGCCGTAGAAGCCCAGACTGGGATCCTACGAAGATCGTCGAGCCGTGGGATACGGTCGCCGAAGAAGTCGAGCTGCTCGTCAAAGCGATCAAGGGCGCCGGGCACGACGTGGTCGCCGCGAACATCAGCGACAACTTCCAGACCCTGATCGAGACGATCGATCGCGAAAAACCCGACGTGATCATGAATCTCGTCGAGTTCTTTCATGATGACGCCGAGCAGGAACATCACGTCCCGGCGCTGTTCGAGCTGATGAACGTGTCGTACACGGGCAATCGTCCGCTCGCGCTGTCGATCTGCCAGAAGAAGCCGCACGCCAAGGCGATGCTCGCCGCCAATGGGCTGCCGGTCCCGCGCGGCATCGTGATCGAGCAAGGCAAGGTCCCCGAGGATCTGCAGCTCAAGTTTCCGATGATCGTCAAGCCCGCCTACGACGATGCCTCCGGCGGCATCGACTCGGGGTCGGTCGTTCACGATCGCGCCGCCCTCGAGGCGCGCGTGCATACGGTCCTCACCGAAAACAAGATGGCCGCCCTGGTCGAGGAATACATCGAAGGTCGCGAGATTCACTGCGCGATCATCGGGAACGATCCGCCCGAGGCGATGCCGCTCTACGAGATGAAGTTCAAGGACGGCGTCGACAACGAAGGCCGCAAGCTGCCTCACATCATCACGTACCGCGCGAAGTGGGACCCCTACAGCCGCGACTACTACGCGATGGAGAGCAAGTGTCCGCCCGATGACCTCGAGCCCGCGCTCGCCGCGAAGATTCAAGACATCGCGATTCGCGCCTACAAAGTGATGGGCTGCCGCGACTACGCACGCGTCGACATGCGCGTCGACCCGAGCACGGGAAGCGTCTACATTCTCGAGGTCAACCCGAACCCGGATCTCGCCGACGGCTGCGCGTTTGCGCAGTGCGTGCGCGCCAGCGGACGAACCTACGATCAAGCCGTGCAGGAGATCATCGCGTTCGCGCTCGAGCGCGCGCGCAAGCGTCCGAAGCGCGACACCGGTACGACCGACATGTTGCTGCGCGAGTATCTGGTGCAGCGCGGCCGTCTAGCTCGCTGATGTACGGGCGCATCTGGCGCTTTCTCGCGGGCCCCGATAGTCCGACCCGTCGAGGCTTGCCGATCGCAGAGCTCCTGGCGCCGCTGCCGCTGCTCGCGCTCGCCGTGCTCGCGATCAATGATCGGGTGCTCAAAGGCTCGGGCGCGCCGGCCTGGCTGACCGGCAAGCTGAGCGACTTCGCCGGCGTGTTCGTGTTCCCGCTGGTGGTGACGGCTGCGCTCGATCTCGTGCTGCTCGTCTTCGCGCGCCTCGGTGCACCCGTCGACTTCACGCTGCGGCGCTGGAAGCTCGCATTCTCGATCGGGTTCACGGCGATCGTGTTTGCGGCGATGAAGCTGTCGCCGGCCGCGGCGCATGTGGTCGCGGGCGTGTTGTCGCGCGTCGTCGGCCCGACTCACGTCGTCGCCGATCTGACGGATCTGATCGCATTGGTCGTGCTCGCGGGAACCTGGCTGCACGGACGCCGCGCAATCGCTCGCGGTGCTCACGGCCGGCTCGAGCTCGTGCAGAGGCGTCAACTCCCGAACGCGTTTGCCGATGCGGTCACGTGCGGTGCAGATCCGGCAAAAGTTGGCAGGCTACACGAGGAAGTCAGCGTTTGGTTGAATGGTGGCCAGGCCGATCGCGTCGCAGCGGCGTTAGATCCCCTCCGGCGTTAGTGCCCCCAAAAACTTGCGGGGCGTTATGGGCCGGCGGGATGATCCCGAAACGTCCATCCATATAGGGAGATCGTTGATGAAAATTTCGAATGTTCTATTTCTAGGAGCGGGTCTGGTTCTCGCTGCAAATGTCCCCGCGTTCGCCGACGGTGACGGTGACGGCAGCGGAAGCGCAACGGTTGGCGCGGGTGCAGAAGTTGGTGCGGGTGGCGCGAGCGCCGGTGCAGGCGCTGACGTCTCTGCCGGTGGCGGCGCGACGACGGCTGCATGGCCGCAAGAAGTGCTCAATCGTACGTACACGCTGCCCGCGAGCAAGATCGCCGCGTACGCGGACATCGGAGTCATCCACCTCTCGCTCACCACGCCGCTCGGAAGCGCGAGCGCAACGGGCGAGACACTCACCCTCGGTGGGGCGTACGGCATCAACGAGAAGATCACGGTTGGCGCGCAGTACTACTTCCCGTTTGCCGGCGACTTCGATCCAAAAGGCAAAGGACCGCTGACGTTCTTCGGCATGTTCTCGCTCGCGCACACCGACAAGCTGACGGTCGCTGCGACCGCGGACTTCGAGCTCAACCTCGGTGCGGGCACCGACGCGATGGGCAACTCGATCACGACCAAGACGATTCACGCCGGCCTCGGCTTGAAGTACTTGCTCGCGCCGAAGATCGCGATCTTCACCGGCTCCCCGGTGGGTCCAGGTCCGGTCGGTCAGCACTTGTCGATCAGCCTCGAGAGCAGCGGTCCCATCGACTTCGCGATTCCGGTCGGTGTGGGCTTGCAAGCGACCCCGCAGCTGTTCGCGTACGCTGCGACCAACTTTGCGACGATTCACATCGCGAACAAGGCGATGGGCGCGGACTCGGCGACGTTCATCGGCACGGATGCCGGTGGCATTCCGCTGACGCTCGGTGGTCTGTTCTCGGTGAACAAGAACCTCGACGCTGGCGCGGCACTAATCTTCCCCGACCTCAAGCATGCCGGCGACTTGTGGGGCGTCGCGCTCACCGGCCGCTGGTACAACTAAGCGGGTTGCCAGAGCTCGAGCAGCGTGTCCTCAGGATCGACGACGTAGCCAAACCGGCCGTCGGGTGAATCCTCCCGCCGCTCGAGCACACGCGCACCGCGCTCGCGAAGCTTCGCGAGCAGCCCATCAAGATCGTCCACGCGGAGATTGATCATGAACGGGCGTTCGCTGGGCGCGAAGTAGTCGGAGCTCTCCTTGAAGGGACTCCACACGGCGTAGCTGCGCTTTCCGGGGTCGTTCCAGAGCTGCGCACCTCCCCAGCGCTCGATTTCGACCCCGAGCAAGTCGCGGTACCACGCCCGAAGTGCATCCGGATCGCGTGCCTTTACGAAGATTCCGCCAACTCCCAGGACCTTTGGCATGCGTCGACGCTGCCAGCGCCTTGACAGCGAAGCACTTGGTACGTCATCTATTGAGTCCCTCTTTCCGGAGTAGCTCAGTGGTAGAGCAGGCGGCTGTTAACCGCCGGGTCGGGGGTTCGATACCCTCCTCCGGAGCCAAGTAGAGCGAAGTTTCGAACCGCTGACGTCTGGTCCGCTTCTCCCGAACGGAGACTCGGGCCTCTGGTTTGAAACGAACGCTCACGGCCGCTGACGTTCCGTCGGCTTGGATGCCCCGCTTCCCCGCTTCCGTAGCGGGGTTTACGTGGTGGCGGTGGCGCCGATGGCGCCCGCTGCAAGCCAGACGACCACGCAGTGAGGAAGCCAGGAGGACATCAGGAGCGGATCACCGCTCGCGTCATCTGCGGTGCCTGCGCGTGTCCATCCCACGTCACGAGACGCAGCGCTTTCTCACCGACGATCGCGAGGGTGCCCGTACCGCACAGCGCGAACGCTCGCCCTTCGTTCGCCGTTCCGATCGAGTGGCGCGCAAGCGAGCGAAGGCTGTCGGTCGCGAGCAGCTCGATGCGGCTGGGGTTGTCGCCAGGTGGTATGCGTGAGCTCGTCCCTGTCTCAGTCATCACTACCAGGCGGTCTTGTCCATCCACGCCGCAGATCCCGCAGACCTTGCGCGCAACGGTTAGCGGCTCGGCGTCGAGCCGCGTGATGTCGGTGGTGCGCAACAGGTCCTTGTCGACAGCGAGTGCGAACAGGCGGTCGCCGCTAACCAGTGGATCGACGAAGCGCGGGACGGATCGTGACTCGGTCGGTAGCGCGAGCCCTTCACGGCGCTCTACGCGACCAGTGCCGCCGTAGCACCACAGGTCGTGGAGCCCGGGCACCACCACCGTCGGCAGGTCGGTGTCGATCGCATCCGAAAGGTCGATGTTACCGTCGGCTGTTCGTAACGCTCGCCGGATACCGCGTACTTGTGTCGTGGCCGGGCCGAGGAGAACGCTGTCCACCCCGGCAGCGACCAGCCGCGCCTTCGCGACACCTTTGGGAATCGTCAGCTGTCCGTCCCAGGACATCGTCGCGAGGTTCAGCGTGTGAAGAACATCGTCGACAATCGCCCACGCGCGGGCACCGTGACATGCGAGCGCGACTGTGCCGGGGTTCTGGGCCCGGAGGAGCGTTGGTTCACGAGGCTCACGTCCATCGATTGTTAGCTCCAGTGCGCTTACCGCGCCATCGCCGCGCAGCTCGATGAAGACGCATCCGTGGTCCGCGGATGACTGCGCGATCAGGCCACGAAGGCTGGGATGATCGAACCGATCGAGCCGAAGCGAGTATGCCTGCTCGATAAAGGTCAGCCCAGGCTTCCGTGCCACGCGCAGTAGTATCGCGACATCCCTCGCAAACGCACCGCTCGGTGAGCGCAAACTCGGGCTCGCGCAGGACCGTGGCCACGAGCTACCGCGTGACGAGGTGTGGAGCTCGTCGTCGCCCGGAGCCAAGACGAGCGAGTTTTCGAATCGCAACCCGTTGAAACCGATCGTACGCGGCTACGTCCGGAGGCTCTGCGGCGCGAGCATCTCCACGGCGTCTCGCCACATGGACCATGTCGGATCGGCCGCGACCTCGATGTCGTAGTCGATCGCGAGACCCGCAGCCACGTCTGCGAGGTTCGGGAGGAAGCTGTCGGCATTCCTGACCTGGAAGGTCGACTCGCGGCTTCCTTCGCCCGTCTTTGCCATCAGAAGGATCGCGGTTTCCGACGCGAGTTGCTGTTCGAGCGCCTTCATCGCCTTGAGCTGGTCCGTCGCGGGAACCCACGCAACTTGCGCTCTGTGATCAGCCGTTCGGGCGTTCCGGGGGCCAGGTTGCCGACGAAGTCGAGGATGTCGGGATGGAGGAGCAACAGGCTCATGAGCTGGGTGACGCGCGCTCTCGTTAACCCATGGTGACGTGCTAGCCACGCCCGGTTCGGTGCCTCACCGCTGTCCAGGAGCCGTTGAAACTTTTCGGCCAGCTTGAGGTGCCCAACAACAGGCGGCAGCTTCAGCTCGCGAGGAACCCTACGCTTTCGATAGGCATCGAGATCGAGGATGAACTCGGAGCTAAAGTTCTTACTTCCGGCGAGCCCGGGAGCCAGTCATCGACGCAAGTGAGAACTGCCGTTGGACAGCCGGGCACCGCGCGTAGATCTCTGATGTCCCGTTCTCTCACTCGTTCTACAGCGCGAACGTGAGGACGTGCCAGGTCGGCGGCTGCTCGACGCCGTCGCAGCGGTGGCCGCCCTTCCCAAGGCCGGTCATGAACAAGAGCACGCCGGGCGCGGCGCTGGCACCGACGAACTGGAAGCTCGGCAGATTGCACGCGGGCTGGACTGCCCACGCGCGCTCGGTGTCGGTCCGCTTTGCGATGACCCGCCCGCGTGCGTCCTCGACACTGATCTCCGACGGCGGCAGCCACCAATTGCCTTCGTTGCGCCGCCGATACACCACGGTGAAACCGCCGACCCTGATCGTGGTTTCGAAGAGGTCGTCGGCGAGGAGCTGCTCGTGCTTCGACGGGTTCGTGAGCGCGACCCAGTCCCGCGTGGCCAGCGCGGCGTTGGCGAACTGGACCGCCGCACGTGCGGCGTCGCCCGTCCCGTCGAGTGCGAGCCATTGCACGGTGCGTCCATCACGATCGATCAGGCGGACGCCTGGACGGATGTGCGCCCAGCCATCGCGCTCTTCGACGACGGCGAGCACGCTGCCGTCGCGTGCGATCGCGGGGAACCGCTGATAGCGCAGCGGCACGCCGTCCTCGAGTGACTGACCGTCGCAGAAGAGGCCACCCTCTAGCGTGGCGCCCGAGTCCATGCACGCTTCCCACTCGGCGGCGCCGACCAGCTCGATAGTTGGCGGGACGCTGGGGGCGACGGGCAGGGGCGCAGCAGCAGCAGCAGCCTGCGGATGGCCGGGCTCAGTTTGCCAGCACCCGACGAACAGAAGCATCAGGGAGAGCGCGAGGTGCGTGCGTAACATGGTCGTAGAACGCCGCGTTGACGCCGGCTATTCGCTTCAACGTCCCACACGATTCGCATGGCGTTCTGCCCGATGCGCGGCGAAACCGACCAGCCTCCGCTCGGCCTCACGAATTTGGAGCTGGGGTGCGAGCCGCACGAGCCCACGCAAGTTCTTCTCGGTCACCAGCCCTTCCGGTGTACCGGCGGGCAGGCTGTGGACGTATTCGAGGATGGTCGGATCGAGCTTCAGGAGGTCGAGGAGCTGGGTTACCCGAGCCCTCGTTAACCCGTGCTGCCTCGCCAGGGCTGCCCTCGTTGGCACCTCACCGGCCTCCAGGCTGCTCTGAAATGACTCGGCCAGCTTGAGGTGACAGACGACCGGCGGCAGCTTCAACTCGCGAGGACGTTTGCGCTTTCGGTACGCATCCAGGTCCAGGATGAACTCGGACTCGAAGTTCTTGCTTCCGGCGAGCCCGGGGAGCCACAAAGTCCCTCGAAGAAATTCGAGGGATTTTGTCGTTTCGGGCCGATGCGCGATTCTTCGCTGGGAACCGTCACCCGATGCGCTTGGCCCTCGCGGCTACTGCCCGGACTTCTGTCGGCGCCGCTTGAGGAGGTTGCGGTTGGCGCGTTCGCGTTGGCGCTCGAGCGTCTTCAGCTGGGCGAGCGTGGCGGGGTCGAGGTCCGGCGTGGCGACCGTGCGTTTGATGAAACTGCGTTTGCTCATGAGGACGGCAAGGTAACAGATCCTCACGAGCGAGGAGCAAGGAGTCGAGTATCGACCGGCTCTCGTCGTTGAGATTGACGGTACTCAAAGTGGACCGAGACGGTTCGATATTCGAACGTCTCGGGGAGCCCTAGACGCAACCGACATCGTTCGACATTTTGTGGATTGGACGAAGCTTGGACGAAGCTCGGTTCGTCCACCATCCTGATCTCGGGCACTTCCACGGGTGGCAGCTGTCCTGCGCGCCATTGTCGTGAGTGCGTGACGGCCTGTTAATTACCTAGCGCCGTCCTTCCGCAACCGCTGACACGAGTCAGCAGAACGGAAGACGGAATGGCGAACAGAAAGCGACAGGCACCGGGTGGCCCGGAGATAGCGGCCGAGTACAAGCTGCTGGTTGTTCAGGAACGGATGAAGGGCGCGTCTGTTGAAGACGTGGCCAAGGCCTTCGGCGTTTCTGCGCCGGCAGTGCAGAAGTGGACCAAGGCTTTTCGCAACGGCGGTCCGTCTGCCCTCGAGTCCAAGCGAAGCGGACCACGACGAAAGCGTGCGGCAAACCCAGTCGTGCGCGAGCGAGTGATTGCGCTCAAGCGTGAACACGAGCCATACGATCCGATCGAGTCGAAGCACGAGCGGCGGACCGTGGCGTTCAAAATCCGCCGCGAGCGCCGCAATGACGTTGTCTGCGTCGTACGTCGGCGTTGTCACGATCGACGTGCGCTACGGGATTGAGGCGTCTGCGGCTACTAGCCAGTAGCGCTTTCCCTCTGCACACGAGACGTGCATCGCATCGAAGCCGCGGACGATGCCGGGAGCGGCGACGGTCACGGTGCCACATTGCGCCTGACGATCGAGCTCGATTTCGCGCAGCTCGCGCTCCTTGATCACCGCCGCGACCCGCCGCGGGATCCCACACCGCTTACCAGGCTTTGTACGCCGACCAGGCCGTGAGTTGCGCGCACGATCTCGCGCACGCGTTGACAGGCTACCTCGTCGTGCGCGCGACTGGATCTGCGGGCGGGACGTGAGGATGGTCGCAGCCGGCGACCGATCGTCGCCGATGACACCCCGCGCAGCTTCGCGCATAGCTTCCGCGGGACGTCTGCATCACGCATCGCGGTCACCACCTGGCGAATCGTCGTCGCGGGTTCCGGGTCCTCGCTCTGCTTCTTGTTCTTCGATCGTTTTCGCGATCGCGGCGAACCGGCTGGAGTTTCCCTGCTGACGCAACAGCTTCAGCCGCTCCTCGCAACTCGGCCCGCGCGGCCACGATACTGCAAGCATGCATGTCGTGGCCGGCCCATGGTAAGTGGGAGAAATGCGACTCCAACTGGCGCTAGTGGCGGCTGTTCTCGGCGCAACTGAAGCGCGTGCCGACGACCGCGCGCAAGTCCGCATGCGCCTGATCGAGGCGATCAACAAGCGCGACACGCGCACGGTCGAGTCGCTCGCGGCGTTCCCGCTGCGCGCCGAGAAGGTGCGGTTCGCGAGCGAGACATGCCGCAAGTTCTGGGGCGTCTCCGTGCTCGTACGCACGAGCGACCTGAGCGCGTTCGTCGAATGCCTTGCGAGCCAGAAGGTCACAGCGCTGACGTCGGCCGGCGACATCAAGGTGAACGCGATCGTTGGACCGGGCTTTCCGCTCGGCATCGCGTTCAATGCCGACGACAAGGTCATCGCGCTGACGTCGTCGTCGGAGCCGGGGTCGAAGCCGCTGCGCATCGAGCCGTCGACGTTCGCGTCGCACGTCACGAACTTCACGCGCGAGATCGCGCCGTCCAAGGACACGCAACGAACGCTCGACGCGCGCGGCGCGAAGGGAGTCCAGGCCGAGCTGTCCCTGTGTGTCGATGCCGAAGGCGCGACGGTAGCGGTCGCGACGGTTGCTGATCCTGCCTTGAAGTCCTACGAGCAAGACGTCGCCGACGCCGCGCACGGTTGGAAGATCGAGCCGTTTCAGCTCGACGGCAAGCCGCTGCTGGCGTGCGCGACGTACATCGTCGGCTATCCCGCCGCAGCGCTCGACCAGCTGGTACAGATGACGAGCGGCCCCGTCGGCGTCGACTCCAAGCTGCTCGAGCCGCTCCGCATCCGTGGCTCGAAGGTGATCGTTCCCGACGACGCGACGAAGGCGAAGATCGCCGAGACCGATTCCAAGCGCGTCATCGGATCGTTCAAGCTGTGCGTCGATGAGAAGGGTGTCCCGAAGGACATCAGCGTGACCAAGCCGAGCGGGTACGACGCCTACGACCAGAAGATCATGCGCGAGATGGCGAAGTGGGCTTACAAGCCGTACGTCGTCGCCGGCAGCGCGGTGCGGGTCTGCACCGCGATCACGTTCATCTACGCGATGGAGTAGCGTCGACCTCGACCTCGACCTCGCGCGAGCGCACGACACGGCAAGACCGCGTGCAAGGTCGGCGCGCGTGAGCTTCGGTTCAGCGTTGAGCCGATCTTGCGGGTTCGCGCGATAGCGTCCGTGGGCGGCAGCGTGACGATGAGGTCATCAGTTGCCGGTGGTCGCCCCATCATCTTCACCCGAGCCGCTGAGCTTCCATTCGCCGAGGATGGCGGCGAGCGTCGGGTGTACGGGCACGTGTTTGACCGCGTCGGTCTTCGTCCCCTTGGTCTCGTCGAGCTTCGCGCAGTAGGAGCGCGCGACGAGCAATTCGCCGAGCCATTGTTTGTTCACGTCCCAATCGCGCCATCGGAGTGCGGCGGGTCGCGTGAGCCTCTCGTGATCCCGCCGACTCAGCACGAACATTCACGAACGGATCTCAACGATCGCGAACGCGCATCACAGCGCACGAGAGTCTGCGTCGGGATCCCGATTGTCTCGGAAATTTCTGCCTACCAGCCGCGCTCGCGACACGCGATTGACCACGAGCGGATCCGCGCCTGGGCTTGATCCACAACCCGTCTACGGGAGTAGATCAAGCCCAAAGCGTAGCTTCGCCTTCGAGCGCTACCGCTGCATTCCGGAGCTGGGGAAGCGCGTGCGCCTGAAGCTACGAGAATCAGAGATTCCCACGTTGAGCTCGCCACAAGGAGACGCTCGGTGAGCGAGCTGCGGTTGGGGTTTGCGAGGTTTGCGACGCCGGTGAGCGAGCTGCTGTTGGGGTTCGAACCAAACCCCGGTCGGGTCTCTCCCGTCACCAATTGATTGACGAACCTGTCTCAAAAACGTTGACGGCTTCCGAGAGAATCTATCGTCACACGATGATACACATTGAAAGTGTGTCGCTGCGGAGAGCTATCGAAGGCCGCCCGTCGTCGAGCTGGCCTGCGCATGATCATGCTTGTCTGCGCCGTGTCTGCCGCTTGTAGAACCGACCGCCCGGCTCCCCAACCGCCGATCGAATTCGGCTCGACCGTGCATCTGTTCGGTGCACTCGAAGGCATCTCGCTGGGGATGCCGATGCCCGACGTGCTCGCGAAAGTGCCCACGCTGAAACACGTTCCTAAGACTCCGCCATCGAGCGATGCCCTACCTCCGCCTCCCCCGCCGCCGCGACGGAACGGGTACGTGTTCCCGGTGTTTACCTCCTTCGAGCTGAAGACGAGCAATGCAACCTACACGTTGAACGCGCTCGATGGCCGCCTGAGCTCCGTGGAGATCGAGGTGCAGAATCGCGCCCCCGACGCGCTGTGGAAAGCATGGGGCGCACCGACCAGGACAAAGGAGGGCTTTATCAAGTACGACCGCGACCGCGGCATACGCGCCACGATCTCCGAGTACGCGGTTCCCCCGCTGACCGTGACGGTCGAGAACATGATGCCACTCGCGAAGTTGATCGATCCGGACCCGACGCGTTTTGCGGGCGCGCTCGTGCTCGGTCGAAATGCAGACGAAGCGGCGCGCGAACTGGCTCGAGGGCCCTTCGATCACATCGGCGAGCATGAATTTCAGCTGCTACCGACAGAGTACTCCGTGGGCCCGCCGTCGTTTCGCATGTTCTCGGATGCGAACGGCAGCGTCGATGGGTGGGAGCTTACCGATGTCCTCGACCAGCCCACTGACGAGACACTCAAGGACGTGATGGCCGTGTACTCGAATGTCTTCGGCAGGGCTGTCTCCGAAGGGGAGCGATACGTGGAGTTTCGCCGCCTGTCCCCGTTCGTTCGTGCGAGTCGGAGGGATGGCAGCCTGGCGGTGTCCAAGCAGGCTTGGGCATACTGAGTCAGTCGGCGCTGTTTCCCCACGGCACCTACTGGCTCCGGCGCTTTCTGAACGTACAGATCGCGCCACTGCCGACAACCGAACGACTCTTGTCGAAGAGAGATTCCAACCTCGAGCTCGCCGGCAGGGCTCGCTCGGTGAGCGAGCGGCACGGCTTCGGCAACGCGGGTCGCGATACCGAGGCGATCATCTCGAGCCGGCACTTGGTGCCGGAGCCGGTCCGGGAAGATTCCGAGAACTACGCGTCGCGCTGGATACGCCGCGCAGCCGCCCGATCGCGTGAACCGCGCGATCGAACCACACATAGATCACCGGCGTCGCGTAGAGCGTGAGCACCTGCGAGACGAGCAGTCCACCGACGATCGCGACGCCGAGCGGCACGCGGAGCTCGGCTCCGACGCCGGTGCCCAATGCGAGTGGCAACGCCCCGAGCAGCGCGGCCATCGTCGTCATCATGATCGGACGAAACCGCAGCTCGGCGCCTTGCTTGATCGCCTCGGGGGCCGGTAGCCCCTGCTCGCGCTCCGCGACGAGCGCAAAGTCGATCATCATGATCGCGTTCTTGTTGACGATACCGATCAACAAGATGATTCCGATCATGCCCATGATCGAAAGGTCCTGGCCGAACAGGTTCAGTGCGAGTAGCGCACCGAACCCGGCGGACGGCAACGTCGAGATGATCGTCAGCGGATGGATCGCACTCTCGTAGAGCACGCCGAGCACGATGTAGACGGCGATCAGCGCCGCGAGCAGCAGCCAGACTTCGTTCTTGAGCGAGCTCTGGAATTCCTGCGCGGTCCCTTGGAACGAGGTCGCCAGCAAGGCCGGTTTACCGAGCGTCGACTCGGCGGCTTGAATCGCTCCGACCGCTTCGCCGAGTGCATGACCTGGCGCGAGGTTGAACGACAGCGTCACCGCCGGAAATAGTCCCTGGTGATTGATCGTGATCGGTGAGACGCCATCGACGACGGTCGCGACCATCGAGAGCTTCACGAGCGCACCCGAGCTATTCGATCGCACGTACAGATGATCGAGCGCCGCGGTGTTGAGCTGGTGATGCGGATCGACTTCCTCGACGACCTTGTACTGGTTCGACTGCGTGAACAGCGTCGCGATCTGCCGCTGACCGAAAGCATCGTAGAGCACGTCGTCGATCGCCTGCGCGGTGACGCCCAGGCGCGATGCGGTCTCGCGATCGATCTGCAGCGTCGCGCTCGTCGTCGCGCCTTGCGAATCGGAGTTGACGTCACGAAGCTGCGGGAGTGCCGATAGCTTCGCGAGCATCGCGTTCGAGAAGGTCGTGAGCTCGGCGATGTTGCTGTCCTGGAGGGTGTACTGATACTGCGCCGCCGCCGTGCGGCCACCGACTTGAATGTCTTGCCGCACCTGCATGAGCAACGTCACGCCGGGGACTGCTGCTGCCTGCTTGCTCAGCCGCGCGAGCACTTGATCGGCCGTCGCGGTGCGCCCTGACAATTTCAAATTGATCATCATTCGCCCTTGGCTCAGCGTCGGCGTCGGGCCGATCCAGTAATAGACGTTGTCGACGGCCGGATCGGCCATCACGATCTTGCCGAGCTCTTGAATGCGACCTGACATCGCATCGAACGAGATATCGGGCGCGGCCTTCGCGACTGCCATGATGAGGCCCGTGTCTTCTTGCGGGAAGAAGCCCTTCGGCGTCTTGCTATAGAGCGTGAACGTCGCGCCGAGCACGACCACCATCACGCCGAGCACGTGCAGGGGGCGTCGCATCACGGCACCGAGCGTGCGCGCGTAGCCGGACGTCATGCGTACGAGCACGCGCTCGAACCACAGGTAGAGCCGGCCGTGCTGCTTGCCCGCATCGTGCTTGATCAGCCACGCGCACATCATCGGCGTCACCGTCAGCGAGATCACACCTGACATCGCGATCGCGACCGCGACCGTGACCGCGAATTCTCGAAACAGTCTGCCGACGATGCCTGGCATCAATAGCAGCGGAATGAACACCGCGATCAGCGTGACGGACATCGAGACGATCGTCGATCCGATCTCTCGCGTGCCATCGATCGCCGCCTGCAAGCGCGGCTTCCCTTGCTCGAGGTGGCGGGTGACGTTTTCGATCACGACGATCGCATCGTCGACGACAAAGCCGACCGCGATCGTGAGCCCCATCAGCGATAGGTTGTCGAGGCTATAACCGAGCCAGCGCATCACGCCGAACGTACCGATCAGAGATAGCGGAATCGTCAGGCTCGGGATCACGGTCGCCCAGGCGTTGCGCAGAAACACGAAGATCACTGCGACCACGAGGACGATCGTGATCAGCATGGTGATCTGAACGTCGGTGACCGAGGCTTGAATCGTCTGCGTGCGATCACCGACGACCGTGAGCTTCGCGGCGCGCGGTAGCGCAGCGCTCAGCGCCGGGAGCTGATTCTTGATGGCCTGCACGGTCGCCACCACGTTCGAGCCGGGCTGCTTGTGAACGTCGACGATGATCGCGCGCTTGTCCTGTAGCCACGCCGCTTGCAGCGAGTCTTCCGGGCCCTCGATCACGCTGCCGATGTCGGAGATGTGGATCGGCACACCCTTGCGATAGGCGACGACCAATGACGCGTAGCCGTCCGCATTCATCATCTGATCGGTGGCATTCAGGACGACGACGCGGTGCGGACCGTTGAGGCTGCCCTTCGGTGCGTTGACTGTCTGCACGCCGATCACGCCGCGCACATCTTCGAGAGAGAGGCCAAGGCTCGCGAGCTTGTCGGGATCGAGGATCACCTTCACCGCGGGGCGTTGCGCGCCGTGATAGTCGACGAGGCCAACGCCCGGCATCTGCGAGATCTGTTGGGCGACGTAATCTTCGACGTAACGATCGAGGTCCGTCAGCGGCAACGTGTCGGATGTCAATGCGAGCGACAGGATCGTCGCGTCGGCGGGATTGATCTTGTTGTACGTCGGCGGATTCGGCAGGTTCTTCGGAAGCAGGCCGCTCGCCGCGTTGATCGCGGTTTGCACGTCTTGCGCGGCGCTGTCGATGCCGCGCGCGAGATCGAATTGGATCACGATGGAGGTCAGACCGAGCGAGCTCTGGGACGTCATCTGCGTGATGCCGGGGATGTTCGACAGCGAACGCTCGAGCGGCGTCGCGACCGAAGTCGCCATCGTGTCGGCGCTCGCGCCGGGTAGCGCGGCCTTCACCTGGATCGTCGGAAACTCGACTTGCGGCAATGGCGCGACGGGCAACTGGAAATAAGCGACCACGCCGACGAGCACGAGCCCTATCGCGAGTAGCGAGGTGCCGATGCGCCGGCGAATGAACAGCTCGGAGGCCTTCACGAGGCACCGCCACTCGCGGCGACGCTCGTGCCAGGTGCAATCCTCGATTGGCCGTCGAGCACGACGGAGTCGGTTGCAGCGAGACCCGACGCGATCGCGCTGAAGCCATCGACGCTCGCGTCCACTTTCACCGGCCGAACAGCAACCATGGAATTGGGAGCGACGACGTAGACGAATGATCCGTTCTGGCCGAGCTGAACCGCGCGCGCCGGCACGACGAGCACGTGCAGGTCGGTGCGCAACAAGATCCGCGCGGCGACGAGCTCGCCGGGCCATAGCGTGCGCCGTTCGTTGTTGAACAGCGCCTTGATGCGTACCTGGCCGGTCGCAGGATCGATCTGATTGTCGATCACTTCGAGCGCGCCCTTCGCGAGCACTCGTCCGTCGCTGCGCGTGACAGCATCGACCTCGAGCGCACCCTGCGCCGCAAGCACACCGGGCAGTTGATCCTGCGGCAGAGAGAACATGACTTCGATCGGATCCATCTGCGTCACCGTCACGATTCCGCTCGGATCCGACGCGTGCACGATCGATCCGGGATCGACGAGCCGGATCCCGACGCGTCCATCGATCGGCGAGCGCACGGTCGTGAAGCTGAGATCGAGCTGTGCGGTATCGATCATCGCTCGATCGCCCTGCATCGCCGCCTCGAGCTGCCCGACTTGGGCGCGAAACGTGTCGACGTTCTGGCTCGCAGCGGCGCCGAGGGTCGCAAGTTTTTGAAACCGGTCGAGGTTCACCTTCGCATTCGTGACTTGCGCTTGGTCCTTCGCGAGATTTGCGCGCGCGAGCTCGAGTTGCGCCTTGAACGGCCTCGGATCGATCTGCGCGAGCACCGCACCTTGCCGAACATTCGTGCCCTCGGTGAACACGACCCGCTGAAGCTGACCGTCGACACGAACCTTGACGTTGACGACGTTGACGGACTGCACGGTGCCGACCGCCTCGAGCCAGATCGGCAAGTCCGCGTACTGCGGGTGCGTCACCGTCACCGGAACGGCGGGCGGCGGCACGGCCGCTCCCGCGCTGTTGCCACTGTGCCTGCGAAGCAGCACGACGCCGATCACGCCGATCGCGATCACGATAAGTACGAGGCGCTTCATAGCGCGCTCGCTTGCGTGCCGGAGCCACCGCCGAGCGCGCGGAACACGCCGACCGCGGCTTGCAGCCGCAGCAAGCGCACTTGCAGGATCGCATCCTCGGCTTGGTACCAGGTCCGCTCCGTCGTCAGCACGGTCAGGAAGTCCGCGCTGCCGCCTTCGAACCGCGCGCGTGCGAGCATCGACGCGCCCCGTGCGGAATCGACAGCGACCGCATTCATCTTGTCGAGCTCGCCGAGCCGTTGCACCGAGACGAGCGCATCCTCGACGTCCTGGAGCGCCGTGATCACGGTCTGGCGATAATTCGCCGCGAGCTCGACCGCGTGCGCGCGATCGTAATGAAGCTGGCCCTTCAAGGCGCCGCCATGAAACAGCGGCTGCACGAGACCGGCGACAAGATCGATCAGCGCCACCGGCGGAAAGAAGTGCGCGAGCGACGTGCTCGCGGCGCCACCTCTCGCCGTCAGCGTGAAGCTCGGAAAAAAGGCCGCGCGCGATCTTCCGATATCAAAGTTTGCGGCGATCAGCCGTGCCTCGGCGGCGCGCAGATCGGGTCGATGCTCGAGCACGGTAGCGGGCAGATCCGCTCGGACCTGTGGAATCGAAACGGACATCACGTCTTCTCCTTGGATGTAAAAGGTCTCGGGCGTCTCGCCGATCAGTACGGCGAGGAGATGAATCTGACGCTCGCGTTGCTCTTCGAGCGCGGGCACGACGGCCTCGAACGTTGCGAGCGCATTGCGCTGCTGCTGGACCTCGAGATCCGACGCGATGCCCGCCTCGGTCTGCGCTTCGACGAGCGACAACACACGCTTCGCGGCATCGGCAATCTGTTGCGCGAGATGCAGCCGCGCTTGCAGCGAGAGCACTTCGAAGTAGGTATTCGCAACGGATGCTTCCAGCGTCACCTTGATGGTCTGCGCGTCGAACGCGCTCGCATCTGCGAGTGCTGCCGCCGAGTGTGCGGCTGCGCGATTCTTGCCCCAGAAATCGAGCTCGTACTTCGCGCCGACGAACACGCCTTGCACGGCTGTATTGCTCGGCCCGGCGCCGACATCCGCGCTCGCGGATGCATCGATCGTGGGATTCAGCGGTGCTCCGGCGATCTCCGCCGTTGCGCGCGCCTGTGCGATCCGCGCGTACGCCCCTTGGAGATCGAAGTTGTCCGCGATCGACCGCTTGATCAGCGCATCGAGCTCGGCGCTGCCGAACGATCGCCACCAAATGCTATCGACCATGACATTGCCGTCACTCGGGCTGCTCCACACCGCGGGCTGCGGGTAGGAGGGCCGCTCGTATGCGGGCACCATCGAACACGCCCCGACGAGGACTGCGACACTGGTTGTGATCACTCTCATGACGCAAACGATAAGGACCAAAGCGCGACGCTGCCGCCGTCAACCGACGAGGCGTCGTCGCTTGGCGACGAACGGTCGTTCGCGCGCGACGGTCTGCGAGACGACGTGCTCGATCACGCTCGGCTGCGACCGACTGAAGTGGATCAGCTCCGAAACCATGCGTTGCATCTGCGCGATCATGTCGTCCATGCCGGCGAGCACCTCGACCGGCGACGCGCCGCACCGGAGGCGATGCACTCCGACGCGCATGATCGCGAGCGGCTTCGCGAGCTCGAGTCCTATCTCGCCGAAGCAAACCTCGAGAGCGACGCGATGACCTGTGATGTCCTGCAACGTCCCGACGATCGACGCCGGTCCGTGCGGATCGCGAACCACGCGCCCGATTGCCGCGAACCACCGCTCGTGGACCTTGAGCTCGACGTAATATTCGCCTTGCCGGATCGCGCGCGCGATCGCGACCGTGAAGCGGCGCCGATCCTCCCCTGATAGCGCATCGATCGGCCGCTCGTTGTCACCGACCCCGAGCAGCTCCTTGCAGCGTGGTGAGCAACGCCACTCACCGCTCGACAACATCAGCTCCCATACGCCGAGCTGGGCATGATCGACCGCGAGCGCGGCCAGGGTGGAAGTGGAACACTCTGTGATCTTTGTCAGTTCGTTCATGGTTGACCTCCAACACGAACGTACGAGCTGCACCGGAAGAGTCGACCGCCGTCCGACGAGCCACTGCGATGCGCTGACGAACGGCCGATTCTTGTAGCCGTGGCGCGTTACGCGGAACCACGAACGCAATCCGAAACATCTGGGCGAGCAGCGCGCGGATCGTGATCAGATGCTGGCGAATGACGACCTGCTGCTCGCGGATTCGCAAGTAGCTGTGGACGCGCAGTCTGTGGGGCTTCGCGCCTCGCCTCACCCACCGCGCCGACGAGACCCCGGCCGGTTCCGACGAACGGTCGGTCGCTGCGGACCAGCCGTAGAGCGTTCCTGAAGGCGACGGATTACAATGTTCTGGTGACTCGGTTGCAGCACAGGCGGGTGATCGGAGTTGCGGTGATGGCGGTCATCTCGCTGCTGCAGCCGATCACCGAGTTTCTTTCGATCGATGATCGCGCTCGCTTCTTGTCGAAGCTCGTCGCGCTGGCGATCGGGTTACCGCTCGTGGTCGGCTGGGCATCCGCGATCTTTCGGTGGGCCGCCCGCCGCCACGTCGGAACCGTCCCGCTCGTGCTCGCCGGCGCTGGCGCCTCCGCCGTGTTGTTCGCGATCGTGCTGGCCGTCGTGCGCTCGATCGTCTTCTCGGTCGACGCGCTACATGCGAACGCCGCGGGATGGACCGAAGTCGATGGCCTGCGTGTTGGATTTACGATGGGCCTGACGTCGTTCGCCCTGTGGGCGCTGGCGTTCGTGTTTCCGTTTGCGGCCGAAGACGCGCGGGTTCGCTCGCTCGAAGCCGACAAGCTGAGGATCGAAGCGGAGCTCGCGCAATTTCGCGCGCACCTCGCACCGCACTTTCTGCTCAATACACTCAACGCGATCGCCGGCCTCGTGACGGAGGATCCGAAGCTCGCACGCAAGCTCCTCGCGTCGCTCGGCGATCTACTGCGCGATTCATTGCGTACCGAGGGGGAGATGCAAACGCTCGACGAGCAACTCGAGTGGCTCCGTCGCTACGCGCAGATTCTCGAAGTGCGTCATGCCGGTCATCTCGCGTTCCGCTGGGACGTGCACGACGATACGCGCCGCGCGGTGCTGCCGCGCCTGCTGCTGCAGCCGCTCGTCGAAAACGCGATCCAGCACGGCGTGCTCAAGCGACAGGGTGGCGGCGAGATCACGATCCGGACTAGGCTCGACGGCGAGAAGCTCGTGTGCGTGATCGAAGATAACGGACCCGGGATACCGGAAGGCGCGACGCGTCCCGATGCGTTCGGTCTCGCCTCGGTTCGCAAGAGGCTGGCTCTGCGCTATGCCGATGAGGCGCAACTGCGTCTCGAGTCATCGAGCTCGGGCGTGCGATCGATCGTGGAGCTTCCGCGTGGCCAATGAGCTCTTGCGAGCCCTCGTGCTCGAAGATGAACGGCCGACGCGCAACTATCTCGTCGAGCTCATCGAAGCGACGAAGCTCGCCGAAGTGAGCGGTGCCGTCGGGACGATCGACGAAGCTCGCGAAGCGCTCGCAGGCGCACCGATCGACGTGGTGTTCGTCGATCTGCAGCTCGCGGCGACCGGTGATTCGCGCACGGGGCTCGATCTCATTCGCGCCGAGGTCGACGCCCCAGGTGCGCCGATGTTCGTGATCGCGACCGCGTTTCAAGAACACGGGATCGAAGCGTTCAAGCTCGGCGTCGTCGATTATCTACTGAAGCCATTCAGCGAAGAGCGCGTCGAGCAGTGTCTGCGTCGCCTTCGTGCGCGACGCCCCGAACGCAAGTCCGGTGCGATGCGTGTTGTCGCGAGGCGCAAGAAGAACCTCGTGTTCGTCGATCCGCAAGACATCTGGGCATTCGAGGCGATCGATCGGCTGACGTACGTGCATTCGCGCGTCGGCAAGCTCGACATCGATCTCAGCCTCATCGCCATCGAAGCATCGTTTGGCCGCACGCTGACGCGCGTGCATCGCAACTGGCTTGTCAATCTTGCGCTCGTCCAAGAAATGGATCGCGATAGCGGCGAGCTGACGTTGATCGTGGGCACCACAGAAGAAAATGTTCACGTGCCCGTGTCACGTGATCGCGCGAGGGCCGTGCGCGACCTCTTGCTGCAAAATGCGACTGGCCTCCGTAGACCCTGATCGGGACGCGGAATTCTGATCGCCGCTACACACGTCATCGGCGCGCGCACAGTCGCGACCACTGCTCGTTGGTCAACGGGTGTTGAACGTGACTCGTGTAGCTACTCGTACAGCACGGTCCCGCGACGTACATACGACGCGCCGACCTGCCACCAGTTCCTCCCGAGCCCGCGGATCGTGATGTCGAGCCCGTCCGTGATGAGCGTCGTCGCATACCCATCGCCCGTGTCCATCGAGTGTGCATGCGCGAGCCGATCGAGCCCCGCGTTGAGCCCGATGAGCATCTTGGGGCGTCCTTCGAGCGTCGTGGCGATTGTCAGGCCGGCATGGAAGCCCCACCGCGCGCCCTCCGTGCCGAGTTGCAGGTACTCGATGTAGCCGCCGAACCAGCCTTGCGAGTACGACAGGCGCGTGCCGGCGGCGAGCGCGAGACGGACGCCCACCGAGAATACGCCGATTGTGCGTTGGCTCGGATCTGCAAGCGCGGTGACGTTGTTGCCGTCCACCGCGCCGGCACCGGCTTCGCCTTCGAGGCGCACAACGCGATTGCTGTCGATCGTCGGGCCGATCGCGAGCGCGCCGGTCGTCGCGCAAGCGCTCACGAGCAAGAGGGCTACATAGCGCATTCGACACACGGTCTGCAGCTGTCGAGCACGTGAGCGCGTGTCTGCAGACGACATGCCGCGCGGTCAAACGACGGGGCGTAACAACTCTGGCTGCAACTCGGTGAATCGTTCGTGCGCCGTGCCAGTTTCTGATTGAGGTCGGGCATCGCTGTCCCGGGGTAGACTGTCGCCGGCGGAGCGCATATCCAGCTGCGAGGCGCGCGCGCTACCTAAACTGCGGGCGCCCTGAGCACGACCGCCCACACCAGATTTGGCCCACCCTCCCAGGAGCGGACATCTGGAAGGACGCAACATCGCTAAGTCCGGATCGCTACGCTCGTTCGCTGGACACGTTCGTTGGCAACCTCCGCCCGCCGGGCCAAGCCCGTCGTGGCGCTTGCATCCAACATCGTGGCTTTGACCTAGCCTATAGGCCGCGCAGGTTCTGGAGCTGCTGGCGAGCCGCGACGGCTTGCTTGGTGCCGCCGTAGTGCTCGACAACCTCTTTATACACGCTGCGCGCGTCGGCAAACCTCTTGGAGAAGTGGTGGTCCTCGGCGACGCGCATCAGCTTCTTCGCCGCGTCGATGTCCTCGGGCGTCGGGTCGCCGCCGGGCAGGCCGCGATACGGATCGGTTGCGCCTTGAATCGGCGCCTTGGGTTGGGGCGTGAGCTTCTCGAGCGCGGCATTCACCTCGCGCTCGAGCTCCGAGTCATCGAACTGCACCTTGGCCTGGAGCACCTCGGCAAGGCCCATGATCGTCGCGCGGAGCTGAACGATCTCCTTCGCCTGACGATCGGCGGTGGACTGCAAGTCCCTCACCTTGCCCTCGACCGACTCGAGTGCATCCGCGTTCGCGTTGATGGTGTTGCGTTCGGCCCAGTTGCCACCCAGCCACTGAGAAAAGAAACCCAGCTTCTCCGCCATCCGATCAAACTATCACCACGACGGAGGTGTTCCGCCTGAGCTGCCAGTGGTTTCACTGGACCACCAGTTCCTTGGAAGTCGCCCCCAAGTGGGGGTCCTGCTCGTGAAGCCTCAGTCGTTCGAGGCCTTCCTATGGGTTGGGCAGACGGACACATCGCGCGGCTCGCGCGTGGCGAGACGGTGCAATGTCGACCGCGCGGCAACAGCATGACCGGCAAGGTCAACGACGGGCAGCTCTGCACGGTTGCGCCGCTCGCCGACCACATGCTCGAGGTCGGCGGAGAGTCGACGCGAACCCACGTGGGCATCATCACGCGCATTCGTCCGCGTTCGCTCGTGGAGCTCGAGCGTTACGCCCGCGTCTGACCCTCGCTGCGCTCAGGTGCTCGCGGCATGACCGAACCGGATGTCGAGCTTGGTGAGCTGGCTCGTGAAGCCTTGCTCCTGCATCCTCGTGAACTCGTCGCTGTGCATCGGGTCGAGCGTGACCACCATGCGCACGCGATCGCCTTGCCGGGCGAAGTCGACGGCAATCACGCTCTCGAAGGTGGCGACGCCGGGGAGAAAGTCGATCACGTTCGTGATGGCCAGCCTCTCGCGAGGCTTCAGCTCGGTGAACCGGGCGCGGGTCGCGTGAGAGGCGGGCCGCCCCATCTGCTTCATCGCCGCGATCATCTCGGGAGTGGCCGCGACCATGTCGTAGCGGAGCTCGCCGCCGACGTGGGCGTCGAGCGCGTGGACGTCCGCGCGGAACCCCTGAGGGCCCCACCACGACTCGAACCCTTGCTTCGTGGTCCACAGGTCCCAGATGTCTTCGACGCGAGCCCGATAGGTGCGCTCGATGACGATCTTCGATCCGCGGCGCGCGTTGCTGTCACTGCTCATGTGCGTTTGCTCCTTGGGTTGGATCGATGGGCCCGGGCCTGTTTGCGCTCGAGCGCGCCTCCGAAGCGATCGAGGCGGTCCTCCCACAACCTGCGGTACTGGGTGAGCCACGTGTCGAGCTTCCGGAACGGCTCCGGCCTCAACGCGTAGAGCCGTCGCTGTCCGTCCGGACGCACCGCGACGAAGCCGGACTCGTACAGAATGCGGAGGTGGCGCGAGACGCCGGACTGGTGGATCCCGGCGTGCTCGACGATGTCGCCGACCTGCTGCTCCCCGCGTCGAAGCACCTCGACGATGCGCCGCCGCGTTGGATCGGCAAGTGTTTGGAAGGCGTTTAAGTGCACTAATGTGTATATACATGAGCGCGCATAGACGGGCAAGGACTGACACCGTGAACCGGCGACGAGTGGATGCACTCGCCATGGGTTACGGCAGCGCTTGTCGCGAAAAACACTCCGAGGTGGCACATTGGCCGTCTGCCTCCGGCAAGCTTGGGCCACTTGATGGCCGCCTTCTCTGCGGGGATGCCGACCTTCACGAACCCTCGACGCGTGCGCGCATGCGGGAGAGAGCCTTCGGCCAATTTCGCGAGCACACATGAAGACGAACACCGAAGAACCAACGAGCACACGTTCAGCGAGGGTCGACCGCGGTGACGTGTTCTGGATATTGCCAGATGACTCGCGAGGGCCTGTCCCGAGTTACGCGCATCCCCACGTGGTGGTTCAGGACGACGTCTTCAACCATTCGCGCATCACGACGGTGGTCGTATGCGCGTTGACGTCGAACTTGCACCGGGCGACCGAGCCGGGGAATGTCCTGCTCGAAGTGGGCGAGGGGAACCTTCCAGAGCAAAGCGTCGTGGTCGTGTCGCAGGTTTCTTCGGTCGACAAGGCCCGCCTCGGTGATCGGATCGGGTCGCTCTCCAACGCGCGGGTGGACCAGATCCTGGCCGGCCTGCGATTCCAGCAGGTGTCGTTCTTCGCGCGGTAGATCAAGCTACAGCGGTGGCTCCGTCGTCCTGTTCGACGAGACGGACGTCGATCTCCAGCGTGCCGCCCAGGATCTCGGCGTATCGCCGGCACACCTCGATCGCCTCGTCCATCCCCGAGAGCTCCATGACGGCAAAGCCGCCGATGAGCTCCTTCGATTCCAAGAACGGGCCATCGATCACCCGCAGGTTGTTGTTGGTGAACGCCAGGCGCTTGCCCTTGGCGCTCGGCTGCAGCCCGAGCGAGCGGACGAGCACGCCGGCCTTGGTCATCTCGGTTTTGAGGCGAGACAGCGCGGATTTCTGCTGCGGGCTTCGGCCGCCGGCTTCGGTGGCCTGGTCGGCCTTCTCGATGAGGAGTATCTGCAACGGGGGATTCTCCGGCGGCGGCATCAGCCCGATGTCCCATGGTTCGTTGACCTTGCCGAGCTCGACTTCGCCGTCGCCGAGGATCTTGCCGTAGCGCTCTGCCCAACCGATGGCCTCCTCGCGGGTGCGGACCTTGAGCAACAGCGTCGCCGCCGGCAGCTCGTGTTCGCCACGATAGGGACCCGGCTTTGCCGTGCATTGCCCGTTACGGAACACCAAGCGGGTTCGCGTCTTGCTCGCTCCGAGGCCGGCGCCATCGATCAGCCGACCCGCTTTGGCGTGCTCGCCGATGAACGCGCCCATCCTGTTAACAATTTCCATGGGGGGCGGGTTCCCCGCCTCGGTGTTCGGATCGTTCTTGTGCATGATCATGAAACGCATCGTGGTCTCCTAACTGTAAGCGAGGACCGGCACCTGCCGACTCCTTCACGAACATGACGATCGACTCGCGGGCCGATCGACACGGTCGTCTTCTTTTTGTAAGAGCTGGAAATTGCCAAAGAAGCTATCCCATCTTGCCGAGCGGACTCCTTGGCGCGCGTTGCGCACGAGCTCAGTTGTCGCCGGACCACGAGCTGTCGCGGTCCGCGATCACACGGCGCTTCGCCGGATCTCCGACCTCGTACGCGAGGTGGAAGGCGTTCACGAGGCCGTCGATCAGCTCGTGATCGCCGCGCCGTAGCGTATTGTCGGCTCGATGAGAGCCGTCGTCCTCGTTGCATGTCTCGCGTCGGTCAGCTGCCAGTCGCGTTCGTCCGACGCGCCTGCGAAGCAGCCCCCGAAGCCCGTGCCGGTACGGCCCGCACCGGCGAGCGCCGTAGATCCGTGGACCGTCAAGACCGTCGATGCCGGCGTCGAGACCCCGGAGAGCCGCAAGCAGCACGCGGAGACCGCGCTCGCCCGGGTCCACGGGCTCGAGCCCAAGCTCGCGGAGCTGCGCGGGCTCGCGTTCAAGCAGGACGTACCGACCGAGTACCAGACCACCCACGAGTTCCAGGTCTACGTCCACCGCGAGGTCGCCAAGGACCTGCCCGACGCGAAGACGAAGGAGATGACCGCGGCGCTCGTCCAGATCGGGCTACTCGCGAAGCCGATCGATCTCGCGGCGATGGAGGAGCATGCGATGGTCACGCAGGCGGCCGCTTACTACGACCCGGCTGCGAAGAAGTTCTTCCTGGTCGCGGTGCCGGACAGCGACCTGCTGCTCGACACGATCTCGGTCCACGAGCTCGACCACGGCCTCCAGGACCAGTACTTCGACCTCCGCAAGTTCCTTCCGGAGGGCAAGCTCGACGACGATCAGGCCACGGCGCGCCGGTTCATCGCGGAGGGCGAGGCGACGTATACGATGTTGATGTTCATGGCACGGGCGTCGGGGGGACCGGGCGCCGTGCTCGTCGACAAGCTGATCCGCCGGCAGATCGAGACGTGGGCCGCGATGGACCTGCGCGCGCTCGTCCAGATGAGCAAGGACCAGGCGGGGATGATGAAGTCGCTCGGGCCCGACCTCGCGAAGTCGGTCGAGGCGATGGACGACATCCCGCCGACGATCAGCGCGCCGCTATTCTACGCGTACATGAAAGGCGCGCTGGTAGCGATGACCGCGTACGAGCGCGGCGGCTGGGATGCGGTCAACGCCCTGTTCAAGGATCCGCCGGAGTCGACGGAGCAGGTGCTCCATCCCGCGACCAAGCTGTACCCGCGCGAGATGCCGCACAAGGTGACGCTGCCGAAGCTCGGGACGGAGCTGACGACCAACGTGATGGGCGAGCTGCAATGGTGGGTCTACTTCAATCTGTGGAAGCCGAAGCTCGCGGACACCGCGTCGGCAGGCTGGGGCGGCGACCGGTTCGCGGTGATCAAGCGCAAGGACGGCAAGCTCACCGGGCTCCTCGCCACGATCTGGGACACGCCGCAGGATGCGAAGGAGATGTACGACGCGTACCTCGCGACGCTGCCGGTCCGGTTCCCGGGCGCGAAGCCGGCAAGCGGCGCCGAGCGCGGCGACGGCACGAAAGTCTTCGTCAAGCTCGACGGCTCGAAGGTGTTCATCGTCGACGGCGCCGACAGCGAGGCGACGCTGAACGACCTCGTCCGCGGCGCGAAGCTCGACTAGCGACCCGAATACTCCGCCTCTTGCTAGGACTCAGCGATGAGTCACAGCGGGACGACCGCCTTCGTGCGCAGATCGCGAGCTCGCTGATCGTGTCTGCGCTCCGCTTCTGGTTTTGTATTCACTCTTTCGACGCGATTCATTCGATGACGGCTTGTCAGTTGCTAGGTCGCACTTGGTGAGACATCTTCGAGCAACGCGGCGAGTAACCTTTCTCGTCGTCCCCCCCCTCTAGCTCACGATGAGAGCGATTGCGAGCCACGAAACGGACTCCAGCCGGCCACTGAAGACGACCGGAAAAAGGTTACCGGATAGTGGTGCCAATCGACGCGCCGAAGTGTCGTCGCGATGCACACCTCGCGCTCGTCCTAGCTTCTGCGCGACAATGCCAGCGATGCGCAACCACTTTGTGACTTGGATGCTTGCGGCCGCGGCTTGTGGCCATCACAGCAGCAATCCGATCGACACCGGTGGCGGAGATGATTCTTCCGCGGGAAGCGATGGCGGCAGTTGCGATCCGAATGATCCGAGTTGCAACGGCGGGACGCACACGTTCGCCACTGCCAGCCTGATCATTCCGATGGATCTGTCGTATCAGCGCACCGGCATGTTTCAGGCGTACGGCCTCCTCTACGCGCTGCTCTCCCACGGCGTCCACGTCGAGTGGATGATCGATCCGGGGAAGACGTATCACCCAACAGCGTGCAACAGCGGGACGCCGTGCGCATGGGACTGCGATGTGGAGGGCAGCGGTATCAAATGCGCCTACCCGACCTCGAGCCCAGATTTCACCGCCACCACGAAGGTGATCTGGGACGATCAAGGCGTCGCGGCACGGGGCTCGACGCTCGGCACACACAAATATCGCGGCGGCCCGTATGCGATCGACGCCGCGGATCACGACGCCGCGCTCGCGATCATCGACGCATGGAACGATCAGACGAAGTGGGCCACGAATCCGTGGGCGAGACGCTCGGTGTTCCATGTCGTCACCGTTCACGAGACGACCGCGCCTTTCACCGGCAACGTTGCCCGCGTGATGCTGCACGCGCCGACCATCGCGGTATTCGCCGACGGCAACGAGGCCATCGCCACCGGCTACTTACGCGCTGCGGGCATTCCACAGTCGAGCGGCGCCGAGTTTCCGTCGAGCTCGTGTGGCAACTCGAATTGCGGGCCGGGCACGATCAACCCCGACATGCTGACCGAGCAGGCGATCATGGGTCCGCTTGGAACGTGTGCCGCTCCGAACATGGACCATCACAACGGAGCGTTGTTCAAGGCCGACGGTACGCCCGCGTACTGCCAGATCATGTCGATGCACTGGAACGTCACCGATCGCGAGACGGTTCAATGCAACGGCGGCAACTGTCCCGCGACGCAGGCACTGTGCACCGGCAACATCACGTACAACGGCCACGAGGTCGTCGCCGAGGTGCGCGAGTTCTTGAAGAGCCCGGTCCACTTCTTCGCCGAGTGCCAGGCAGTGAACGCCTACGAGAACACGGTGCCGAATCCAGCGTGGCCATTTCTCGACGACGCCGGGCGCGACGGGCACTTCCTGACGACCACGGGCACACCACCGCTGTGCCCGTTGGGCACGTGCACGAGCTCGAGCTACCAGTGCGTGCAGGCAGCGTGCGGCGGTCAGGCGTGCTGCATGCCGAAACCTCAGACGTGGATCGACCTGCCGGGTTACGAGGTCGCGGCGCAACCTTCGACCGGTACGGTCAAGGTGTTGCGCCCCGAGATTCCTTACAACCAGTTCGACGGTATGTTCGGCACGACGGGCGGCAGCGAGCCGGCCTACAACCTCAGCACGTACCTGAATACGACCTACAAGAACAACCGCCAGGTCACGTTGCTTACCGGCCCCAATGGCCCGGGTGATCAGGATCTATGGATGACCGGCTACCTCGATGGCTGCGGTGATGTGATTCTCAAACCGGGCACGAACGGTGGCGGGACGAGCGGCGCCGGCGGCACGGCGGGAACCGAGTGCGGCGGTAAGATCAGCTACCTCGGTGGCCACCAATACTCGACAAATGTCCCGGTGACGTCGGGCTCGACGAGCCAAGGCACGCGGTTGTTCTTGAATGCGCTGTTCGAAGCGCAGTGCGTGACTGGGATGTGAGCATCAGATGGAGTGCTCAGTCGATTCGGCTTGCACGAAGGCGGAGAGCGTTGGTGATCACCGACACCGAGCTGAGGCTCATCGCGGCGCTTGCGATCATGGGGCTGAGCAAGATGCCGGTGAACGGATACAGCACGCCTGCCGCGATCGGCACACCGAGCGCGTTGTAGAGAAACGCGAATAGCAGGTTCTGCCGGATGTTGCGCATCGTCGCGTGGCTCAGCTTGCGCGCGCGCACGACGCCCCGAAGATCGCCCCGTACGAGCGTGATGCCCGCGCTCTCGATGGCGACGTCGGTGCCGGTTCCCATCGCGATGCCAACGTCGGCTTGCGCGAGCGCGGGCGCGTCGTTGACGCCATCGCCTGCCATCGCCAAGATGTGGCCCTCGGTCTGCAGCTTCGCGATCGCGTCTCGCTTCTGCTCGGGCAGCACCTCGGCGATCACGTCGTCGAGCTCGAGTTGCTTCGCGACGGCTTGCGCGGTGACACGGTTGTCACCCGTGAGCATGATGACGCGGAGACCATCCGCGTGCAGCGCACGGATTGCCGCGTGCGTCGTCGGCTTGATCGGATCGGCAACACCGATCGTCGCCGCCACGCGGCCATCGACCGCGAGATACATGACGGTCTGACCTTCGGCTCGTTGCTTGCCGGCCCGTTCGGCGAGGACCGCGACATCGGTGCCGATCTCGCCGATGAAACGCGCGTTACCGAGCACGACCTCGTGCGAGCTCACCCTGCCACGCACGCCGGCGCCAGGTACCGACGAGAACTCACGCGCTTCCGGCACCGCGATTCCGCGCGACCTAGCCGCATCGAGGATCGCGGCGGCGAGTGGATGCTCGCTGCTTCGCTCGAGTGCTGCTGCGTATCCGAGCGCTCGATCCTCGGTGATTCCATCGGCGACCACGATCGACGCAAGGCGCGGCTTGCCTTCCGTCAGCGTGCCGGTCTTGTCGACCACGATCGTATCGACACGCTCCATCACTTCGAGCGCTTCAGCGCGCCTGATCAAGACGCCGAGCTGAGCACCGCGGCCGGTCGCGACCATGATCGACATCGGTGTCGCGAGACCGAGCGCGCAGGGGCACGCGATGATCAGGACGGCCACGGCGTTGACGAGCGCGTGCGCCAGGCGCGGCTCGGGACCGAATACCGCCCACAGGATCGCGGTCGCGAGCGCGATCAGGATCACGGTCGGGACAAACCACGCCGAGACGCGATCGGCGAGCCGCTGGATCGGCGCGCGGCTGCGTTGCGCCTCGGCAACCATCCGAACGATCTGTGCGAGCAGTGTCTCGCGACCGACCCGTTCGGCGAGCATCACGAAGCTGCCGGTTCCGTTGAGGGTACCCGCCGTCACTTTCTCGCCCGGCGTCTTCTCGACGGGAATCGGTTCACCCGTGAGCATCGATTCATCGACACTGCTGTGTCCCTCGATGACGACGCCATCGACCGGAACGCGCTCGCCCGGCCGGACTCGCAGTCGAGCGCCGAGGTGCACGTGCTCGATCGGAATGTCTTCTTCGGAACCGTCCTCGCGGACGAGTCGAGCGGTCTTAGGCGCGAGGTCGAGCAGCGCTCGAATCGCACCCGACGTCGCGCTCCGCGCGCGCAGCTCCAGCACTTGGCCGAGTAGCACGAGGGTCGTGATCACCGCCGCCGCTTCGAAGTACACGGGAACCGCTCCGTCGTGACCGCGCATCGTCGCTGGGATCAGCGAGGGCACGAGCGTCGCAAGCACGCTGAACACGAACGACACGCCGGTCCCCATCGCGATCAGCGTGAACATGTTGGGGCTGCGATGCTTCACCGAGTCCCAGCCGCGCTCGAAGAACGGTGCGCCACCCCAGACCACCACGGGCGTGGCGAGCGCGAGCTCGATCCAGCGTCGTACGGTCGGCGAGATCACCGTGACGCCGAACATCTCGGCCATCGCGATCGCGAACACCGGCGCGGTCAGCGCGACGCTGATCCAGAACCGCCGGGTCATGTCGACGAGCTCGGCGTTCGGCCGCTCCTCCGCGGTGACCGTTACCGGTTCGAGCGCCATCCCACAGATCGGGCACGTGCCCGGCCCGAGCTGCCGGACCTCGGGATGCATCGGACACGTATAAACGACGTCGTCGTCGCTCGGACCGAGCACAGGCTCCAGCTTCGGCGTTACGTATTTTGTCGGATCGGCGACGAACTTCTCGCGACACTTCGGATTGCAGAACCAATATTCGTGACCGTCGTGTGTCGCACTGCCACCGTTCGCCTTGCCGGGCGTGACGGTCATCCCGCACACGGGATCCTTCTCGGTCGCAGCGTCGTATGCGTGATGATGATGCCTCGCGGATTCCATGACAGGGCGGGTCTCTTGCTGCACCTACGAACGACGCAGCGATCGGCATTTCATTACGATCAGAGTACGCGACGGATCTCTACCTCGCGATGCCGCTGCTGTCTGTCACAGTTATCTCGGGAGCATCGAGTAGTTACGGCGCGTGTAGCGGATCGCGTGTCCCTCGAGATGGATTCGTACGGGCTGTCGTCCGCATCCTTCGCGACATCGTGATCAGTGCGCTCGTACCCGGCGCGTTGGTCCTTGGCGGTCGCCGCCGATTCTTATTGAATCGCAGATCACGCGAAACGAATCGGCGTATTGTGATGTCGTGCGACTGAATCTCTTCGGCCTTTGCTGCCTGATCGCATGTGCCTGCGGCAGCCCCTCGGGCATGTCGATCGAGGTTTCGACTGGTAACGCGACGAAACAGGTCGAGCTGTTCATCGGCAACGACCTCGTCGCAGATCCGGCGAGCTGCACGAACGGAAGCGCGTGCCGCATCGAGCCACCGCGCCTGAATGGAACCAAGCAGAGCTATCTCGGAAGCGGCTGGACGACCAGAGCGTCGCGCTCCGATCTCGCGAAGGTCGACAATGGCTTCATCAGGTTCACCCTCGAAGCCGATCTCGACCATGCCGGCGATCAGATCGTTCCTGCGCTCCTGATCGTGGGCTTCGACGCCAACGCGAATCCAACGGAGCTTGCCGTCCTACACGATCTGGTCGTCCCGGGCGCGAGTGCAGTTGTGGTTCGCACGACGCTCGTCCCGGCGGCGTCTGTCGTGGCCAGCGCCGACAAGGAGCGAATCCAGGTGTGGCGACGACCCTCCGATCTCAATAGCGATCTGTCCGCGTGTGCGGTCGTCGGTCACGCTGATGGTACGTACGAGTTCTTCAGCCCGAGCGACGATACCGATTGCGACGGTGCCGTCGTGAATAGCCCGACAGCGCCGGAGTGCAGCGTTCAGTCTGGGTGGACTTGGTGTGGCCAGTCGAACGCGCGGCTGCCAGCAGCAGATTGCGTTACCCCCGCTTCAGGCACTTGCCGCTTGGCCGGACCGCAATGCGGTGACAGCGGGCCATCGTGCAACACGCTCTCGAGGGCATGCGCCCCGACGGAAGAGGTCGCATGTTTGCCGCGCGAGATCTGCGATGCGATCGCTGCGCAACCGACGCCGTGTAACTCGCTTGACGCCAATTGTCTGGGACCCGCCCTCACGATTGATTCACCCAGCGTGTTCTGTCACACGTACTACAACGGCACGACGCCCTGCCCGGGACCCACGGTCGACGCGAACGCCTTGCTCAGCGTCTTGCGCGGACGAACCTGTGACAAGCTCGCGCTGGCCGCCGTTCGCACGCCGTTCGCGATCGGTCTTTCGGTGTCGCTGTCGGCGAGCGATACGATCAACTTGTTACCAAGCGGGAGCGATCCGTGTGTTCAAGTCGTCCAGCTCGCCGGCACCGGCCTCGCGGCGCCGCCGTTCCCGTTGCTACTCGATGTCGTTACCGGACCCGCTCCGATCCAACATCGATTCGTACGTTTCGGGTTCGCCAACGCGCAGACGACCGACTGCACGACCGTTACGAGGACGTGCTCGGTGACCGAGCCCACCAACTACAACTACGCGTGCCAATAGCGAGTCTGCTTGTACAACTTGTGACCCTGGCAGTCCCCCGCATCGCAGGTACTGCGCACAACCCGCATGACCGCTGATTTGCCGACGGGTTCAGCGGCTCGCGATCGACGGAAAGTCCGAGATGCCGGTCGGAGTGTTCGACACGTTCAGGTGGTTGAGCGGTAGCCATTGCGAACCGTCCCAGCGCTGGACGTAGATGTCGAACTGGTTCGAGCCCAACGGCTCCGGCCACGCGGCGATCAAGCCATCCCCATCCCTGGCGAGCGACTCGCTGTATCGCCCGGAGGGCGCGGGACGCGGTTGCCATGCCGTGCCATCCCAGCGGAAGGTTGCGCCGCTCGTCGCGACGCGCAGAACCAGCTGGCCGGCAGGATCGAGGGTGAACCCGGGCTTGGGTGTGCCGCACAGGTTGTTCGCGGCGGGCGTGCCCAGCCGCTGCCATGCAACTCCGTCCCAGCGGGCCACATCGAACAAGGTAAAGTCAGTGGGCCACGCAATGAGCGGATTGCCGTCGGTGCCGATCAGCACGTTGGGTCGCCCGGTGTTCTGCGTGCCGCTGATGCCGTTGCCGGTCGCCGAGTTGCCGAGTGCTTCCCAGGTCGTGCCGGTCCACCGCTTGACATAGACATCGCAGATCGACGGTCCACTCTGCGACCATGCGATCACGATCCGATCGAAAACGTCGATCGCGATACTCGGCGCGCTCGCATCGCTGCCTAGACAGTTGCCGCTGGCCGAGCCGGCCAGCTCCTCCCAGACGCTGCCGTTCCAGCGACGCAAACAGGAGATCAACCTTCCCGCGGTATTGGTTTGCTGCCACGCAACGACGATCCGTCCATGATGATCGATCGCGAGCGAAGGTAGCTGTGCGCCGGTCGTCACGCCGTTGATCTGCGACACGCCGAGGTCGGTGGCGGAGCCTCCGATCTCCTGCCAGCTCGTTCCGTTCCAGCGCTTGAGGTACAGCTGCGAGATCGAGCCGACGTATTCGCTCCAGGCGACGATCGGAAGTTCGTCGCTGCCGAGTACGACCGAGGGGACTTCCGAATCGCCGACGGTGTTAGAGATCCCCCCGGCACTCTCAGATCCGCCGAGGCCAGCCCACACGGTGCCGTTCCACTGCCGCGCATAGATCTCGAAATTGCCGGTGACGTTGTCGTGCCAAGCGACGACTGGAAGCGCCGGCACGTATGCGTCGAGTAAGGGGATCGGTGCATCGTAGCTCGCGTCATTCGCGGCTTCGCCATCGCTCGCGCCGTCGCTCGCGCTGTCGCTCGCGCCATCGACGACGCCATGATTCGAGCTGTTACAGCCAATCGCAGCAACCAATAGCCAGGTACGCATACAGACCCTCTGACGGCACATCGATGATCGTTGTTTTGTTTGGCGTTTGCAACCGGCGCAGCGCTGCCGGGCTGCACGCGCGATATCTTGCCAGGCGTGCGACGACGAGATCGTCGTCGCGTTTTCGTGCAAGCGGCGCGGGATCTGTCCGTCGTGCATCGCGCGGCGGATGGCCGACACTGCGGCACAGCTGATCGATCGCGTAGCGCATTACTTCGCGCAACGAATAATGTTGCCGTACGTGCCATCGTAGCTCGTCCAGTAGATCGCGCTGGCGTCGACCGCGATCCCGTCCGGCAGGCGTTGATTCGTCCCGATCGCGACCGGATCGCCGCCGGCGATCGGCGCGCGCCACACGGTGCCGAGCTGCCAGTCGGTCCAGTACACGTTCTGCGCGTCGACCGCGAGCACCGACTGGTAATCGCCGTTGCCCGGCTCCGTCGAGATCACCGCCGGCGTGCCGCCGGACGTTGGCATCGCGAAGATCTGACAGGTCCGCGGCGGCGGCAACGACGAGCAGTCTTTCCAGAACAGTGTCGAGCCCGCGATCGCGAGGCCGTTCAAGTGCACGCCGCTCGCGAGCGGCACCTGCGTGCCGCCGTTCACCGGCAATCCGTAGAGGGTGGTCGAGGACGCGCCCCCGACGTACGCGATGTAGAACAGCTTCGTGCCGTCGGTGACGAGGCTGGTGTAGTCCTCGTTCGTCGCGAGTGTCTGCACCGCGCCGCCGCCGCGCGCGACCTTCTGGACGAGACCATTGTCGGTCGTCCAGTACACGGAGACCGCGTCGAGTGCGAGGTGACGCGGGAAGGTCAGCGAAGGGGCGAGCGTTGTGACGACACCCCCGATCTCGGACATCACACTACCCTGGACTCCCGAAGCGCCAAGGCTCTCGAAGTAGACGCCCGTCCCATCGACCGCGAGCTCCTCCGGATCGGGTAGATCCGACGCCAGCGCGACCGGCGTTCCACCGACCTTCGAAAGCTGCATCACCTGTCCGTGCTGGCTGGTCTCGTTCGTCCAGTAGATGTTGTAGTCATCGACCGCGATCCAATGCGGATCGGCTTGGTCCGTGGCGATGATCTGCGGTCCTATCGCCGCATCGGGCATCGCATCCAGCGCCGCATCGATCTCCACGCCGTGGGCGTCGGGCGCTGCGGGCGAGCTATGGCCGCCGCAGCCCGCGACCCCGACCGCCACACAGACGTGTAGGTAACGCATCTCGAGACTCCCGACGCGTCGCTGCTGCAGCGCGTGTGCCGCCGCACGGCAGCGTGCTCGGGCCGTTTCGTGGGTCGCCACTGTGAACTCCGCTTCACGTGTGACTCTCGACGGTGGCCCCATTGCTGCGGTCCCGATCTGACCAGCCGTACCTCGTTGGGTTACCGACGGCCCTCGTGGTGCCGTCGGCTCGCGACCCTGATCCCGCCGCGCAGAAGCCACACGACGCGCCTCCCCACGGCGTGGCAGCGGTCCGGCCATCGGTACGACACGACGCTCACCGGTCATGATGAAGTCTGATCCGCTCGTGTGATCTGGCCCCTCGATGTACGAAGTCCGTGGTCCCGGCGTTGCGTGAACGCGCGTTGACGGAAGTGCTCGATCTTCGTATCCGGCGTTGGTTTGCGCGGTGGCGCCGCGCTTGCACATCGCTGCCCGCGATATAGGGGGACTCATGATTAAATCGATGCTGGTGATCGCGCTGCTGGCCTCGTGCGGCGGCGGCAACAGAGGCGCGATGCTCGACGGTGCACCGGCGCAGGATGCGCCCGGCGCGCCGAGCCTCGCGTTCGCGAACGTGCATGACAACCAGGAGCTCGAGACCGGCTTCATCGTCGGTACGAGCACCGGACTCGTGCCGCAGGTCGGCTGCCGGTTCGACGGCGGCGCGATCGTCGGCGCGACCGGGACGGCGGCCTGGAAGTGCCCGCGACCGACGAGCTGGAAAGTCGGCACGCAGCACGTGATCAGCGCAGGCGTGTACGACGGCAGCACGCTTTCCGCGTCGATCACCGCGAGCGTCTACGCGGCCCACAACCATGACTTCAATGGCGACGGCTATGTCGACCTCGCGGTCGGCTCGATGTTGGCCGCGTCGGGTGCGGGCACGGTATCGATCTTCTATGGCTCGCCTTCGGGGGTGGCGGCGACGCCGGACCTGACGCTGACCGGGCCGAAGGCCGCGAGCGAGTTCGGATTCGCGCTGGTCGCCGCGGATATCCGCGGCACGGGCTACGCGGATCTAGCGGTCGGTGTTGCGAGCTTCAGCACCTCGCACACCGACACCGGAACCGTGTATTTCTTCAACGGAGCGAGCAGCGGGCTCCCGTCGGCGCCGTCGTACTCGCTTGCGGGCCCAGCGCTCGCGAATGCGGGGAGTGGCTACGCCATGGCTGCCGGCGATTACAACGGCGACGGTCTCGAAGACGTCGCGGTCGGATACAACGGGTACAACACGTTTGTCGGCCAGGTGTTCTTCTACAAAGGCGGCGCGGCCGGCGCGACCTTCGACTCGATGATGACCGGCACGAGCGGCAGCTCGCTCGGCGAAGCGATCGGCCTTGGCGACATCACAGGATCCGGCTACGCGTCCGCGCTCGTCGGCTCGCCGTCGGGCGTGAAGATCTATCCCGGCGGCCCATCCGGGATCGCGACGACATCGATCGGCAGCGCCAGCGAGCGAGGCGCGATCAGTGTCGCGTACATTCAACGCGGCGGCTTCGCAGATCTGGTGATCGCGGGCAACGCGCAGGCGGTGATCCACTACGGCAGCGCTTCCGGGCTATCCGGCACGACGACCGTGTCGGACGGCGCCCAGCTCGGTTGGGGCACCGCGATCGCGGGCGATGTCGACAACGACGGCCATGACGACGTCGTGCTCGCGAACCCCTGCCTCGACTCGAGCTGTCACGGTGGCAACGCGTTGGTGTTCGCCGGCAGCAGCTCGGGCCTCGCGACCACCGCGTCAACGACGATCAGCGGGCCCATGACCTCGTCGCAGTTCGGATATGCGCTCGAGCTCGCCGACGTCAACGGCGACGGCCGCTTCGATCTCGAGGTCAGCGACGGAGCGAGCAGCCTCTGGGTCTACGCCGGCGACGGCACTGCCACGCTCTACCCGGCTTCATCCAACAAGACGCTGACGGGAGTCGCCGGTACTGCGTTCTCTCCGCGTTGAACGTGCCTGATCAACCCCGGTCGGGACTCTGTTCCGCGAAGTTTGGTGCACGAGCATCTGCTTCGCGTCGCGAATCGCGTGGAACAGGTTGCCCTCGGTGATGAAGTCGATCGGCTGGGCGGGCGCGTGCGGCGGATCGCGCAGGTCCGGGATGTCGAGTGTGGCGATCTCCATCAGATCGCGCTGGCCGAGCATGCCCTGCGCCTCGAACACGTCGACGCCCTCGTCGAGGCCGAGCTCCGAAGCGAGGCGCCCGCGAAGCTGCGCATGCATGATCGTATCGACCTGGAGCCGGACGACAGGGGCGAACTTGCGCTTGCGCAGCTCGATCTCGATCATCTCGAGGAGGTCATCGGCTTCCTCTTCGTCGCGCCCGGCGATCGCATTGCGCGTGACGCGGAACGACGAGCACGCCTCGATCTCCATCCCGGGGAAGAGCAGATCGAGGTTGTTCGCCATCCGTCGGCGAGATCGACGAACGTGCGAGAGGTGCCGAGCCCAACGAACCGCGCCATGCCGCCGCCGACCGGGACCCTGACGCGCGCGAGCAGCGACTCCGAATCGTTCTCGTAGCGTAGTGAGACGAGCAGGTTAAGCGACAGGTTCGAGACGAATGGGAACGGCTGCGCCGGACTCGCCGCAAGAGGTGTAGTGATCACGCGACCGGGTTGGACGCGCCTGCCGAGCGAAAATTCACGCGGCGTGCAGCACCGCAAGTACGGTCAACCGCTGCGCCAACCATCACGACGAGCGTGTCGCGATCGAGCGAGGCTCGCGGATCTCGGCGCGGCTAAATACCGGATCGATCGTGAACCCGCGCGGCACGGCAGCTGCTAATGCGGGTTGCCCATATGCGAGTTGTCTTGACGTTGTTCATCATCGGCTGTGTGGCCCCGGTGCCCGTTCGGTCCGCGAGCGTGCTGCGGCCGGGCGAAATCACCGGCACGGTGTCGTTCGGCGGCGTGTTCACGGCGGGCGAGGCGACCGTCAAGCGCGCGTCCGCGACGACCACGAAGGAACACTCCTACCTCAACTGGAATACGTCGTCCAGTCAGCCTTTCTTCGTGTTCCTCGCAGCGATGCTACACGTCAACGTTGGAGTCTCCGACAGCTGCGAGGTCTCGACGAGCCTCGGTGTGAGCAGGCTCGGCGGTGAAGCTCGCTGTGCGCTATCGCGCGAAGAAGATGGCGGCCCGTCGATCGCGGCGGCCATCGGTGCGTACTACCTCCCGTTTGGTGGACCCGAGGCGATCGCGGGCATCGACATTAGCCATCGATTCGGCGCTGACCACTCGGTGTTCACGAACCTGTACGCGAGCGTCGGCGATTACCCGCATGGCGCCCAGATCTCGGGTCCGGGTGTGATTCACGATTCGCCATTCGCGCGCTTCGACCGTCGTGAGCTTCGCCTGAATGCGGCGTTGGGAATGAGCTTCCACATTCCCGACGACCCGAAGAGCCCAGGGTCCAGGCCTCCCGATGTGTACTTCGCGATCGTTCCGTACTGGGCGCCACGGTCAGGGACCGCCAGGCTGCGCTCGTGCGATTTCTGCGGGGGCGATGACCCGATCACCGACGTCTCATGGAGCGAGGGGTACGGAATCGGCTTCGTGTACGGGGTCGGCAGCTTGTACAAGCACGCGCCGTAGTCCGGTGAGCTACGTGCGCCGGTACGCTTCGGGATCGAGATCGAACTGACGTAGCAAGCGATGAACCTGCGCGTGCGAGCGTCTCGACCTGACCCGCGCAGTTCACGACCACGAACGCACCGGGACGCTGCGATCGGTCGTGAATCATGCGCGCAGCAACCTCCTTGCCGACACCACTCGCCAAACAACAGCACCGAGACCGGGCATCAACAGCCAGGACAATTGTCCGTTTGTTGCGAACCCCAGTCAGGCAGACAGCGACGGAGATGGGATCGGCGATGCCTGCGATTCCGTGAACAACCTCGACGTTGACAACGACACGGTACTCAACGACCACGACAACTGTCCGTTTGTTGCCAATCCCGGCCAGCAGGATGCCGACGGAGATGGCATCGGCGATGCGTGCGACAACAGCAATGGCAACGATGTCGACGGCGACTCCATTCCCAACAGCTCCGACAACTGTCCATTTGTGGCGAACGCAACCCAAGCCGACCTCGATGGGGATGGAATCGGTGATGCTTGCGATCCGAAGGCCGACACCGGCGGATGCTCGAGCTCGACCACGCCTGACAGCCTGTCGCTCGCGCTGATCGTCGGGCTCGCGTTGACCTTGCGGCGCCGCCGCGGCGCGCGCGTCTAGGGAAACCGAAAGAGCCCGACCGGCGGCTGTTACGCTCGCCGTGACACGAGCGTCCCGTTCGAGTTCCTCAGATGTCAGGTCGTCAACGGCGGCGGCTACGACGACCTGCGCTGAGCGCAATCGGTCTCGTTGTCACGGGCTCGGAACGAGCGTCGTCACCGCAGCCACGCTGCGCGCCGGAACGGTGAACGTGATCTGACACTGGTCCGTCGTGGTCACGGTGCGCGTCGTCAGGTTCCCCGCGCCCTCGCCATGCCACACGAGGAGTTGTACTGGCGTTCCGGGTGGCAGGCCGGTGACGTCGACCGTCGTCGCCGCTCGTCCTTTATTGAGCGCCACGACCGCGGCGGCACCGTTCGGTCCGGAGAAGCCCGTGAGCAGACGTGTATCCGCAGCGCCGGTGCCGCCCGTCACGCCGACGCTCGACCATCCTGGGGCGACGCTCGACGTGAACAGCTGTGTTGCGTAGTAGACGGGCTTCACGAACCACTCTGGCGGCGCACCGATCGCAGAGTAGAACTGCGAGCCCTGATCGTATTTGGCGTAGAACGCGTCCCACTTGAGAGTCGACACGAAGCCGAGGCGTGTGGCGAGGACGTTGAACCAGGCGTGCTGGAACGCGTTCTCGTTGGTGCGCTCGAGGAGCTGACCATCGGAGTAGAGCCCCGGATCGGCCTCACCGTTCGGGGAATTACCGCGCACGCCAAACTCGGTGACGTAGATCGGTTTGCGCGCGGACGCGGGCATCGCCGCGACGATGTCATGCACCTCCGTCACCCGCGTCACCATGTACGGAACGTCGAAGTAGTTCCAGTAGATGTGGACCGAGTAGGCATCGCACACATCGGTCATGTGCGTTGCCAGGTAGTCGAACCATGAAGCCTGGTTGGTGCGGAGCAGGTCGCCGCAGACGAACTTGATGTGATCGCGAATCCCGGCCGTCCGAAGATCCTGATCGAGGTTGCGGTATAGTTGCTCGTAAAGCGGCTGGGTCACGAGCGTCGAGCTCACCTCGTTCTGGATCGTGATCTCACGAACGGCATCGTGTCCGAGATCGTGAATCAGGCGGACGAGCTCGTTCGAGAACGCCGTCATCTGCCCGGCGGGATCGGGATACGGACCGTGCCAGTACGTGACGTTGACCGACGCACCCGATCGCTCGGCAAGCGTGATGGTCCGTTCGAACGATTCGACCTGGTCGGGAGTCGCGGTCGAGCTCCAGAACACGCGCACGTGTTGCGGCCGCATCGCGATCGTCTTGTCTTCCATCTCGATGACATTTTGCGGCGTGATCCCCGCCGCCGCGCTGATCGCTGCGTAGGCGTTCGCGTTGTATTGCGCGCCGAACCCCACCAGGTCCGGTGCGATGACGTGGCCCGGATCCATCGTGTACGTCGCGGACCCTGGCGTCGTGCAGGCTGGTAAGACCACTACAGGCGCATCGACGGCGACGTCCACGGTTGCGTCGATCGTGGCCGCGGCATCCGGTGTCTCGTCGGCCGGCTTGCTACACGCGGCGAGAGCGACGCAGATCGTGACGCGGGCGAGCATGACGGACGACCCACGCAATGCGAGTGCCAGTTCTGAGCACGCATCAGATCGAGATATCGCTGCGTTCGGGCGACCGCCCACGACCGTCCGCGCGCCACACCGTCACAGCGGCACCTGGTGGCGCCAGCGCTTCAGGCGGCGCGGTGTTTCGCGATCTGAGTCAGGGCGCGCGGATTCCGACGTTCGAGCCATCGGTGGCCGTGCCGGTTCCGGGCGAGCCGGCGGCGAGGCGAAACCCTTCCCAGGTCGTGGGCCCGGGACCCGCGGCGAAGGTCAGGGTGCCGATCACGTCCTCGGCGCTCGGGTCCAGACGCACCATGTTGTGCGTGTCGCTCGCCGCCGTCGAGCCGTCGCCGACGCTGATCGTGTACGCGATGTTGTCTTCGACGCCGCTCTGGATGCCGTCGGCGTTGCCGTTGGCGAACAGCGAATGGGAGATCGTGACGCCGGAGGACGATTCTACATCGCACCATCTACGACGACAGATCGCCTTCACCTCCAAGCGCGGTATGTATCATGTGACCTATGGTCTTCCACCGCGCGACGATCAAGGTCGAGGCTGCAATCGGAATCCTGGCGTCGGTTCTGTCGCCTGCCGGCTGCGGGGGGAGCTTTGCGAATCAACCGGACGCCGCGGTCTCCGATTCGGGTACCGACGCAATCACGAGCACCGGTGGAACGATGGGCAACCTCTGGGTCGACGTAGACGGCGGCAGCTGCACTCGCTCGAGCACGCTCGTCGAGTACGACGGCGCCGCCGCCTGCCCCAGCCTGGACGCGGCGTACGCCGCGGCAGAGCTTGGCGACACGGTGATCGTGAACGGTGGAACCTACCCGTCCCAAACGATCACGGAGAAGGCTGGCAAGGACGGGACGATCATCCAACCGCATGTCGTGTTCATGCCGATGAGCGGCGACGTCGTCTCGATTCACGGAATCGATCTCGGGACCGGATCTGGCGGCGGAGGCGACGATGGTCCAGATCACATCACACTCCGTGGTTTCGTGATGCCACCGAGTTCGACCGATGGCTGCTACATCTGGGTACGGCCCGACTCTCATGACATCCACATCGAGGCGGTGGACGTCTGCTCCTTCGGCATCACCGGGGTCGACAGCGCCCCCGCGACGTGGCCTTCGAATATCGTCGTGAAGGACTCTGACTTCGGCCCTTGTCCGGCCGACTGGAGCACTTGCACCAATTCTCGCGTCGAGGCGAGCAACAACCTAACGATCGATCACAACGTGTTTCATGACTACACGAGGTCACTCGACACGCAGCACTACGAGTGCCTGGTCATCTGGAGCGCGGCCGGCACCGAGGGGCTGCACCTATCACGCAACCGCTTCTCTCATTGCGCGGTTTTCGACGTGGCCCTGTATCACGAAACCACCACGGTCGGGATCACACCCGTCTTAGTCGAAAACAATTTCTTCGGCCACCCGACGGACATCGGCACCGCACCAGCCCCGATGGGCCAGGCAGCGGTCATGTTCAAGAACGTCGCGCCGTTCCCGAATACGACCTTCCGCAATAACAGCTTCGCACCGGGCGGCGCGGTCGTCTGGAACAGCGTGGGAAGCAACAACACGTGGACAAGCTCGAAGGAGGTCGGCGACCTGGGCGAGCCCGACTGCCAGACAGCGACGGTCGGCGTGACCTACTCTTACAACGTGGAGACCAGCGGCACGTGCGCGGGTACGGGCAATGTGATGGTCTCGACCCTTTCCGACCTCTACATCGACGCGGTGGCGGGAGACTTCCATCTCGCAGGATCTCCCGGGTCGACCGTGGCCGATGGCCGGGTGCCGGCGGTGCAATGCCCGGCGATCGACATCGACGGCGATCCTCGTCCGACCACCGGCTTTTGCGACGCCGGAGCCGACGAGCGGTAACGCGATCGAGGAATCGTCACCTGAACACGCAGGTTGTTGCTGCCTGGGGCTCTTGATGGCTAGACCGGGCAGAACCCGGTCGCGCTCTTTGATCCGCATTCGATGTTCTGAAACATGTGGCAGTTCGCTGCGTCACATCGCTTGATCGCGTACGAGCCATCTTCTTGGCGCTCGAGCTGGATCTGGATCCGACGAGTGCTATCCGAGATTTCGAGCTCGACTCCCGGCGGCACGGTACCGAGCTGGAGCGAGAACGCAGGATCTATACAGTTGGTCTCGAAGCCAGCGTCTCCGTCATCGAACGAGCCTTGGGAAGTCATGACGGCAGACGTGTCATTTGCGGAAACCCTCGTCGACGCGTGGACGCGAAGACAATCCAAGCGCCTTGCGGCATTCGGAGCTGGGTCAGCGCCCAGCTTGCGAAAAACCAGGTCGAATTGATCGGGTGTCTGCGCGAAGTGATCGATCTCCACCGACAACGGCACCGATTGCAGATCTGCCTCATCGAGATCGGATCCGGTCGGGGCTGTGGTGGTACAGCCGATCATCGCGAAGGCCAAGAAGCAGCCGCCCAGTAGGTATGTCGTCATGGGTCCGGTTTACGCAATGGCCGGACCACGTCGTAGATGCGCGTAACCTCGACCGTCTTACACAGCAAATCGACAGGCTTGGTCGATTTCTGACGCTATGTGTCAGCGCGCTTGTCCGCATGCAACCATCCCGCGCGAGATAAACATGATCAACGAGCGAAGATGAACGCGATGCTGTAGCTGGCCGTTCGTGGTCGCGATCGCCATACACCTCGCGCTCATCGCGAGCTACGAGACGAGAGGCGCGGACTTCTACTCGACCGAACACAGCGTCGACGTGATCGAGCGCCATGCCGCGTGAAGAACAATGGCGGGAGAACAGCCAGAGCTCAAGCTTCGCGAGCTGACAGACAGCGGCGAGCATCCGGCGCTCTTTGCGAGTCAGCAGCGTTGCGAAAAGAGCACTGAAGGCGGCGAGATCCGGACGTCGGCCAAGAAGATCGCGGGAACGGAGATCGAGATCCTCCATCAGTGTGGGGTGACACCCTCCAGCGCGAGGCTCGCGATCCACAAGGCGACGTGGTTTGTGTCTCATGGCACGGCCATCCACGACTTCACGAACATGAGCACGCCTATGTCCCGTACGAATTTCGTCTCCGAGCTCGTCACCGCGGGGACGCTCTCGGACGGCAGCCCGGCGGCGGTCTTCCGGGTCGACACCGAAGACACCGATGTCGAGCGCACGGCGAAGAAAATTGAGCGAGTCTTATCGCGAGAGCGCAGCAGTCATGTCGAAGTGTGCTCCCTCGAGTCGCCGCGATGCGGAGACGTCGTCATCCATTGCCCGAAGGCAGGATGTCGGCCGGTGACGCTCGCGAAGGGTGTGCTCTCGGGCACCGACAAGACCGGCAAGGTCAGCTTCGCAGTTCGCCGCGATGCTCCTCGCGCAACGCTAATGGGGACGCGCGCGATCGTGGGCGGGCACCTCGCGATCACGGCGAAATCTCGTGAAGGTCCGGTGAAGGTCCGGTGAATGTCGAGCACCTATCGCGTGCGTCTTGCGGATGCACGATCGTGCGTGAAGCGCGCTCGCACCCCGCGCCTGCGCGCCATTGCAATCGTACGGCTCCGGAAGCCAGGTCGGACGGATCGCAAGCACGGTTCGAACCGTCACACACGACGAAGCATCGTACGCGCAGGGGATGCGTCGGCAGCCTCATGCTGCTTGATCATGGGCGTTGCTTACCCGTACCGTGGACGGATGCTGCGGTGGGTCGTCGTTGTTGTGTGGCTCGCCGCGGGGTGCAAGTTTCATTTCGACCCGAGGACGTCATCGGACGATGCAGTCACGGGCGACGGGAGCGCGGCCGGCGATAGTCCGAGCGGCGACGGAGCGGGCACCGATGTGGCGATGCACTTCGGTCCAGTCGTGCAAGCCGTCAAGTTTGACACCGCCACGGGCAACTTCGACATCAACTCGACCCAAGGGGGACTGGCACCGGTGACCGCCGGGAACATGGTCTTGGTCGTTTGCGGGGCGCCCGCCGGGTCAGGCCCGTGCGCTCCGGTGTCGGTGCCGGCAACGACCTGGCTGGCCCTCGACATGGGCACTGCCCTGTCGGTCTACGTCGCGTGTAGTGCCCCGGCGATCACATCCATTCACCTCACGAATGCCGGGTTCGGCGACGCGATGGGCACGGTCACCGAATGGTCGGGCGTCAATGTCGCGAGCTGCTTCGACACCAAGCGCACCTCGACCGCCTGCCCACCAGCACCATCGACCTGGACCAGTAACAGCACGCCTGTCGTCAGTCAGAACCGCGAGTTGATCCTGAGCGTCGGTGAGGCAGGTTCCCCGAATGCAGGGTGGACGATCGACCCGCGATACACACTCGCGATCGACGCGACGGGAGTCAACGGCACCGCCGATGTCCAGGTGTCGTATCGCCTCGTCAATGTATCACCGGCCACATACGACGCTACGGGAACGGTCAACGCGTGGGCGACCAGTTGTTACAATGACGTGATCGCGATCAAGACGCTCTGAGCAGAGCGCACCCGGCGTTCCTCCACAAGGCGTGTCGCCGCTGCGCCGTCGATGATCGAGTTCGGCGACCCCTCAGCGATTCGCAATCGCCTCGAGCTTAGATGCCCCTCTTCGCGGAGCACTCGATGGATGTGTTCGACGATGTCGGCCGGCGGTAACCGGCCGACACCGCGATTGCGCCCTGCGGCGGCTCGAGGTCACGGAATTGTCCTTGGATGATCCCATCGAACTCGCGGACGATGTCGTGATGACCCTTGCGCCGCTCTAGGCGGGACCGAACGACGTCGGATAGCCGAACTATGCGCTAAAGCCGGCCGCGTAGCGTTACATGCCTGGGCAGATCGCGATGCCCTCGGTCATCGCGAACGCACCACCGGTGCACGAGAAGCTGCTCGCGCGAGCGGCCACCTCTGTTCGACCATCACCACGCAGCTGCCACCGGTGTCCTGTGGATAGTATGCGACGTGTTGATTGTCGTTGTTGGAGACGATCACCCAGAAGTCGGGACTCGAATCCGTGTGGTTGGCTTCAGGCTTCGTGCGTGCGAACAGGGAGATGTCGTGATGGACGTCGCCGCCGAAGATCCGATACGCGTTGATCTCGATGTCGAGGTTGCACTGCACCGTCTGTGTCAGCGCGTAGGTGCCGGCGAACTCACCGCCGGTGATCGTCGCGTAGACACCCGGCGTGAGAGCCGCGGCGTCGGGCGTCGGAGGAGCGGTGTCGACGACCGCGCTCGCGTCGGGGGCGCTCCCCGAAGGGGGGCACGCCGAGCTGCGACCGCACTGCGGTCACGACCTCGACCCGCGTGGGTCGGCTGCCGTGGGCCGAGCTGCTACGCCGCGTGTTTGCCGACGACGTGCTCAGTGTCCGTGTGGTGGTCGGCGCAGTATCGTGGCCGTCGTCGCCAACCCCACGATCGCGCGCACCGTGCTCGTCGCCGTCGGCCTGCCCGCCGAGCCCACGACGTTCGCGCCGGCCCGCGACCCGCTCCAGACCGAGCTCTGGTTCGACGACCTATCGTAGGCATCCGTCCTCGCGCCGAGCCAACGTGCCGCCGGTTACGCGATCTGCACTTCGCTCAACGCCCGTTTCCCAACGCGACCGCCCCGGAATCGCAGCCCGCCTTGCCGAAACCGTGTTTGAATGTCCTCGCCGCAAGCGATTCGCGCCGGCAAAGATCACCGCCTGGATCGAAGCGGATCAAACCGCGCTGTGCCCGCATTGCGGCCTCGACTCCGTGCTGGGCACGGCCTCTGGCCACCGGCTCGACGATGGGTTTCTACGCAAGATGCACCAGCACTTCTACGCGTACCGCTCGAAGTAATCACCAGACTTCGAAACCGTGGTGCCGTGCTGCGACCGCGAAGAATCCAATTAGTTCCTTGAGCCAGTCGAACGTCGACCGGTCATCCTTGTCGCTCGCACTCGTTCGAACGTCGTAAGTGAACCCGTTTGTTTCGAACTTGATTCCTCGATCGAGAGCCGCCGACAGGCGCTCCGCGAGGAAAGCAGATTCGTCTCGCGTGACGTGCCAGCCGTCGTTCGATGAGAATTTATAGCCTGCTACTTCCCCGTTGGGGCCGCGCGCCGCGTTTTCGCCTCGAGCGGCCTCCGCGACGGGATGATTCTGCGGCGACGATTCGAAGATCGCTCCGGCTTCGTGCAGCGCTGCGAACAGGACCAGAACGGCTCGATCTCGAATGGTGCGCTGCAGCTCGCGATCGTTCGTATGATACTTCGCGCGAAATCGCTTTGCGCGTCGCTCCTCGGTTACTGCGGAACGTTCGTCGGGCGAGGTTGCGGATGGGTCGTGTTCCGCCCACTGCGACGCCGCACCGCCAAACCATAGTGGGTTAGACGGCTTGGTGACTGGCGTCGCGACGGCCGCATGGGCCAGGTCTGCTGGGTCCAGTTGCGCGATCCTCACGATGAAGTCGAACGACACGCCGCGATATTTACCACGGCCTATGCAGTCGGGAGGCTCATCCGACGAGAACTCGTGACGCAGTTGTTGGTGCAACCACCGCAGTGAGCCAGGTCGGTGTTGAAATCAAAGCATTGTCGCCGCGAATCGCCTCCGTAGAGAGGCTCGAGATCGTCTCGTTCGATGCAAATGTGAAGCTCGCGAATCTCGCTCCACTTGCGAGCTCATAGCGTGCGCGGCCAGGCGGCGCGAGCGCCTTCAAACACGGCCGTGCAGCGAGAGCGGCGCTCGCTGCGGACCCACGCAAGCATGACTTCGCAGTTCTACGACAACGCGCTCGCGACTCCAATCGATCGTCGCCCACGGTGCGCCATCAATCTCGCGCGCGGCAGCGACGTATCTGCCGAAGTGATTCATCGCCGCCTGGTAGAGCGCCGGGGCTTCGCGCAATACGGCGGTCGTCTTGATCGATTCGCCGCAAACGTTAAAGCTCCCGCCTGCGACAATGGCCCCATGCTCGTCGCGATCGATCGCACTGAGTGGTGAGCTCGCCATGCCTGCCGCGCGCCCCGCATGTGAATGCGGCCGTCCTCGCTCAACCGGCCCAATCGTTGGGCCAACTCGAATCGCCGCAGACGCAACATCTCCCGTTTGCCGCGCATCCGCGAGCCGATCATTGACGGTGTGCGACGTGCGTGCCATCGTCGAATCAGATAAGAGCCGCATGACGACGAAGATCCAGGCCGTCCTGTTTGTCACCCTCGTTGGGTGCGCCAAGGCGTCGAACGCACCGGAGTATCTGGACAGCGGCTTCATCGCATCGGCCGACGCCTCGTGCGGCGATCATTGCGATCACGACGGCGACGGCGTGGTCGATGGCATGGACCAATGCCCGAATACGCCGCCGGGCTCGGTGGTGAACAAGGTGGGCTGCGCCGATTCGCAGCTGACGCCGATGCTCGTGCCGTTTCCGCCGTTCGGACTCACGTGGACATCGGGCGGAGATCTCGGCCGCGCGGGCGGCTTGACGTGGACGTACCTCAACATTCAACGCAGGGATCTGTTCCACATCGACTGGATCGTCTGCGACGACCCCGCTACGCCGTGTGGCCTTTCGCTCGATGGCCCGATCGATGCGCCCGCCGAGAACTGGAAATTCGCAGCCGCCACGTCCGATCTTCTCAACGGCAAGCTCGTGTTCACCAACACGACGCATATCGCACTCGCCGACGCTTCCATGCCACAGCTCAACGGTCGCCTGACGGTCACGATCACCGATGGATCTAGCGTGGCGGTCCCGTGCGCCGATGTTGCAACCATGCACGTGACCCCGCGGAGCGGCGGCTACGGCGCCGAGATCCCAGGCATCGCTTTCACGGTTGTCGCGCTCGGCGAAGTCCAAGATCCGACGACGATGATCTGGACGCCCTATCTCGATTACTACGATGCGGCGCCCACACCCACCACAGGCGGCGGCGTGACGACCTCGTTCGGTGCTTCGTTCTACGCGAAGTGAGCACCGCACGCGCATTGCTCGATCAAGCGTACTCGCTCGCCCGAGTCGCGACCCTCGAAGCCGATCCCGCGAAGTATGCAGCGCTCCTCGCGAGCGAGCTTCCGGCGGCGACAACGCTCGCGGAGCTCGAGGCGCGCGAACGTGCGCTGACCGCGGCACTCGCAGACATCGAGGCGATGATCATTCGGATCATGCGACTTCGTCTCGATCAGGCGCTCGCCGCGGACACGTCGATCGGGCCGCCGACGCGCACCGTATTCGCGTCGACGATCGCGAGTTACGCGCGCGATGTATCGCTACTCGAGCAGCGAGCCCGCGACATCGCATTGCGCGGACGCGCGGCGAATCCCGACGAGGTCGCCGGGCTCATCGGCGCAGCGGCTCGATCGACGCTCGCATTGCGCGACGCACTTCGCCAAAGCACGCTCGCCCTGATCGGTGACCTCGCGAATCGCGCCATCGCAGCCGCTGATCACAGCGCGCGCGATCGCAAGCTCGGAGACGCAGAGCGTCGCAAGTGGAGTGCGACGCGTCGCGATCTCGAAACGATTGCGGGGGACCCCGAATCCATCTTGTCGGCACCGCTGGCGAGTCGACTCGCCGCCTTGCCCGAGCAACTCGACGAACCGGCGCCCGAGGCCGAGGTAACGTTCGCGGACATGATCGAGCTCGACTGATCTGCTCGGCGACGATCGATCTAGTTGACGCCCTGGAGTACCGAATTCGTGATCGTAATGCTCTTGGCATTCGTCCCGGCCCCGCGTTTGTCACACTGCCGGATTGCACGTTGGTCCAATGACCGCCCGTGATTCCCGTCATCGTGGTGTCGGTGATCGTCAGCGTGCCGCCGAAGTTGTCATTCCGCCACCGCGCCGGCATCTGGTTCGGTACAGCGGAATTTTCGGCGCCGCGAGCAAACACCGGGGCAAGCTCCGCGCGCTGGTGCTCCCGCGCGATGACGCCGAGCCCGCGCGCAGCACCCCCTGGGCCGACCTCTTGCGTCGCGTGTTTGCCGACGACGTGCCGCAGTGCCCGTGCGGCGGCCGCCGCAGCGTGATCGGCGTCATCGCGGACCCTGCGATCGCTCGCACGCTGCTCGTCGTGCTCGGCCTCGCGCACGAGCCGGCGGCGTTCGCGCCCGCGCGTGCTCCGCCTGACGCCGAGCTCGACTGGGACGACGCTTCGTAGCCCACCGACCGCCGTCGGCTCGGATGGGTGCACGCGCTCGTCGCGCGGTGTTGGCCGGCTTACACCTCGCCGCCGCACGCCAAGCGGTCGTCCATCGTCGACGCACGCCAGCGTTCCGGCGGCGACCCGAAAACGGCTCTTGAATGTCCTCGAAGCAGACCGAGATCCATTTCATGAAGCTGGTCAGCTATGCGCCCCGAATTTACAAGCTGCGCGCCTACGGGATGCACGAAGCTGCGCCGGCCGCCAATGCTCGAGTCTC
>JAQBQF010000095.1 GCA_028287115.1 Myxococcales bacterium | reverse complement strand
GAGACCAACTGTTCGAGTCGGAGGCACGCGTGGTCTCCGACGAACCGCGGCTGAAGGCAGTCCTTGCGACGGAAGATATCAGCCGGGCGACGATGATCGATGTTGCGGGTGAAGTGGACAAGCTGCTGCAGAGCGAGCTGTTTCTCATTCTCGATCCGACCGGAAACACGATCGTAGATGTGCACAACCCAGACGACCGCGCGGGAAGCCTTGCCGATCGCCCGATCATCGCCGAGGCGATCCGGTCCGACGTCGGCCGCGCGCACGGGCTCATGACGGAGGCGGGCCAGGTTTTCCAGGTGCAAGTGCATCGAATGGCTTTCGGCGGGACGACCATCGGGTTCACGCTCGTCGGTCACAAGCTGGATGACCGGGTCGCGCAGACCGTATTCCGGGAAACCGGCAGTACCGCCGTGGTCGTGCTCGACCGCCAGATCGTAGCCGTCTCGGCGTTCGAGAAGGACCAGACAGAGGTCGATCGCACGGCGCTGTCGTCCTCGGTCGGGATGCTGCTTGCCAACCGCGCGCCGAGCGAGATCAGCATTGGCGACACGACCTACCTTGCCATGATGGCCCCGTTTCCTGGGTACAACGGAGTCAAACCGCTCAACTACCTCATCCTTCGTTCGCTCGACACGGCGCTCGCTCCGGTGCGCCGATTGACCAAGCTTCTCTATGGCATCGGCGCTGCGGCGCTGTTCGTGGCTTACTTGATTGCCATGCTGCTGTCTCGCCGTCTGGCGCGTCCGCTCGATCGGCTCGTTGACACCGCTCGTCGCATCGGCGCCGGTGACCTGACGATTCGAGCCCGAGTCGCAGGTGCGGTGGAAGTGCAAGTGTTAGGCGACGCGATGGACTCGATGGTGCGCGAGCTGCGGACGTCGCGGGCTCAGCTCGAGCGGCAATACGAGGAGCTGAAGGAGTTGGACGCGCTCAAGGATCAATTCATCGCGAATACGTCCCACGAGTTGCGCACGCCCATCAATGGCATCCTGGGACTGGTTGGCGCTGTACTCGATGGCATTGACGGACCACTCAATGCCAAACAACTCAACCACCTTCGCATGGTCAAAGAGAGCGGCGAGCGACTCAAGAATCTCGTCAGCAACATCCTCGAGTTCTCGAAGCTTCGTGCCGGTCGACAGGAATTCGAGTTCCGTTCGCTCGAGCTCTCGAGTCTGGTTCCGCATCTCACGACTCTTGGCGAGGGACTGTTGCACGGCAAGCCGATCACGTGCGTCGTCGAGCTCGCAAGCTCGTTGCCCGCGGTGTGGGCGGATCGCGAGGCAACCCTACAAATCTTGATCAACCTCCTCGGGAATGCCGCCAAGTTCACGGAGCAGGGCACGATCCAGATCTCCGCACAGGTTCAGGATGGCGAGGTGATTGTCTCGGTCGAGGATACCGGTCGAGGCATTCCACCGGAGGCACGGCGCTTCCTATTCGAGGAGTTCCGACAGATCGATGGTTCGACGAGCCGCCAGTACGAAGGCACCGGACTGGGACTCGCGATCAGCAAGCGGCTTGTCGAGAGTCATGGGGGGCACATCGATTTCGAGAGCCGGATCGGAGTGGGCACGCGGTTCTTCTTCAGTCTGCAGACCAATGCCGAGGCCGTTCCGACGACTGGTGCTGCAGTGGCGGCAGGGCCCCGATTCCACAATGCTGCTGTGGTCACCAACCCACTCGATCCGGCGCGGCTACGCGGCAGCGGCGAGACCGTGCTCGTCGTCGATGACAATCGCGAGAACACAGAGCTGCTCAAGGTCGTGCTAGAAGACTCGGGTTACCGCACGATCACCGCGTCGAGCGCCGACCAAGCTCTCGCGGTCGTTCACGCGCACCACGTCGATCTCGTCCTCACCGACGTGCGCATGCCAGGGCGCTCCGGCCTCGAGCTGTGTCGCGAGATCAAGCGTGAGGTCCGGTTCGCCAAGATTCCGGTGTTCGCGGTGACCGCGCAGGCGAGTACACCCGCCGATCTCCATGCGGCGGCAGAAGTCGCCTCCGATGCGTACATCGTCAAGCCATTCGAGACGGCGGACCTGCTGAACCGGATCTTCCAGCAACTCAAGCCGCGTTCGGATGCGCCACGAGGCAAAGGCGAGTCGATCCTCGTCATCAACGACAACGAGCTCACACTGGAGATGACGCGTCAGCAGCTACGTGACGCCGGCTACACCGTCGCAGTCCTCAGCGATCCACGTAAGACCCTCGATATGATGGGGCTCAGTCCGCCTGACTTGACGTTGATCGACGTCCGCCTCGCCAACGTCAGCGGCTTCGATGTGTGCCAAACCGTGCGCAGCGATCCGCGTTTTACCAACACGCCAATCATCCTGCTGTCGGGGTTTGCGGGCCCAGGTGAGATCCTACGTGGGCGAGAGGTCGGTGCCAATGAGTTCATCCCCCGGCCCTGCAGTCACTACGACCTGCTGACCTCGATCGCCGTGCAGCTGAAGCGGCGAATTGCGCGACAGTCGCGTCAGGGTAATGGCGAGAAGATCCTCGTTGTCGACGATCAACTGATCAACGTCGAGGCACTCGCGATCCAGCTCGAGCACGCGGGCTACAAGGCGTTGCGCGCGCTGTCGGGAGATGAGGCGCTGCGCATCGCGCGGAGCGAGCGACCGCACGCGATCATCAGCGACGTGATGATGCCCGGGATGACAGGCTACGATCTGTGCAGAGCAGTAACCGAGGATGGGTCGCTCGGCGCGCCGCCGGTGATCCTGCTGACGGCTAAGACGGGGACTCTGCAGGACACCCTGTTAGCGATCGATCATGGGGCGGTCGACTACTTGATCAAGCCGTTTGAGCCGGAGGAGTTGATGGCGCGGCTGAAGCGTGCGCTCAAGCAAACGACGGAGCACGTTCACACGCCGGGACACGTTCGCTCGGCATCTGCCGCGGCCGAGCCCGTCTACGAGACCGCGACGTACGAGGGCGCCGGTGTGCCGCTCCCGGGCGCCAACGAGCTGATCCTTTGCGTGGACGACAATCCGATCAATCTCGAGATCCTGAAGTCCCACCTCGAGGCGGCGAACTATCGCACCGTCCTCGCGAAGGACGGAGTCGAGGCCCTCGCGGTGCTCGAGAGGGACTCGCCCGAGCTGATCCTCCTCGACGTGATGATGCCGCGGATGGATGGCTTCATGTTCCTCAAGCATCTGCGCGCACTGTCAAACCATCGGGATACGCCGGCGGTCATCGTCTCTGCCAAAGACCGGATCGACGACTCGCTCGTCGGTTTTCAGCTGGGCGTGATCGACTTCATCACGAAGCCGTTCAACGCGATTCTCCTCGTCTCGAAGGTCACGGCCATTCTAGCGTTGCGTCACGCACAGCTCGCTCTTGGCGAGATCAACTACGAGCTCAAGCTGGCCCGGTCTATTCAGCAGGCTTCGTTTCCGAAGCCCGATCTCGAGATCTCCGGCGCTGCCATCAGCAGCTTCACCCAGACAACATCGATGTCCGGCGGCGACTGGCACGGCTATCACAGCTCTCCCGAGGGGGACCGTCTCACCGCGATCTGCGGAGACGTCACAGGCCATAGCGTTTCGGCAACCGTCGTGGCCCTGGCCGCGCACACCATCAAGACGACCATCGAGCTCCTCGACGGCTGGCTCTACACGTCCAGCTGCACAGATCAGGTCTTGCGGGCCCTTGAGGGCAAGGTCCCGGACCATGTGTACGCAGGCTTCAAGGAGGTGCTTTCGATTCCTCATTCCCCGGCGGCGCTCGCGAGCCTGATCAACAATGTGTTCTGCCGTTCGAAGTCGTTGGACATGAGCGCCTGCGTGGTCGATCTGCATACTCCGAGCGGCGAGCTGCGCTATGCGATTGGTGGCGCTCCGGCACCCTTGCTGATCCGGGGCGATACCGTGACGAAGTTAAACGCGAAACCGAGCAGCCGCCTCGGCGATACAACTGACGCACGCTTCTACGAAGGCTCCATCCTCCTGGAGGAAGGAGACACGGTGGTTCTCTACTCGGACGGCCTCGTCGAAGCCGCCACTCGCGCCGGCGTGCAATACGGCAACAATCGTCTCGTGCGTCACCTGCGCCAGGCGGGAGAGCTCGGCCCGCGAGCGCTGTGCGATTCGATCATTTCGGACGTGTTTCGGTTCATGGCCGACCAGCCGCTCAACGACGACGTGACCGTTTTGGCGCTGAGGCGAACCGGGAGGTAAGAACGAGGTCGTTCGTCGGGTGATCGAGCAGGCGTAGCTCGACCAGCGGATTAGCCGGAACCGAGGAGTAGATACGCCGCGACGCCCAGCACGAGCAGCATGATGACCGTCACGGCGATCTTCAGGATCGCGACCGCGGTGCTCTCGCGCAACACCGGCGCCAGCTCCTCGGCGGCCAACGGGACCTCCGGAATCGGCGGCGCGTGTTTCGGGATGACTTCGGCGAACTCCGAGACCGAGATCGAGACCGACGCTTCAGGAGGCCTCTTGGGTATTCCAATCAACCGGGGAGTGATCGTGGTTGGCAACGCGTCTTCGGGTGTTGCTGCTCGGCTCAGCGATGACGCGGTCCTGTCGTTCGCGGCGGATGAGCCGGTGACAGCGTTTGCGAACAGTGCCGCGAGGTATTTGGAAATCCTCTCGGACGAATTGTCGATAGCAAGGTGCCGCATCATATCGGTCAACTCGACGACGACTTCCTGGCCACGTTGCGGGCGATCCTCTGGTTTCGGTGACAGGAGACGTCCAACGAGTACCCCCAAGCTCTCCGGCACGTCCGGGGCCGCTTCCTTCAGAGGCTTGAACTGACCTGTCCTGATCTTGCCGACGATTTCTTTCGGATCGCGGCCGGTGAACGGCATGTCACCAGTGCAGAGCAGATACAGGATCACGCCAAGCGAGAACAGATCCGACCGGTGATCGGTCGGCTTGTCGGCCGTCTGCTCGGGCGACATGTACATCCATTTGCCAACGATCATCGCCTCTGGCTGTTCGGTCGCAGCGGAAGTGGCAACGCCGAAATCCAGCAGCTTGACGGCACCGTCGTAGCTCAGGATGATGTTATGTGGTGAGACGTCGCGATGGACGACGGCATGACGCTCCCCGTTCAGGTCCATCGCCCAGTACGCGTAGTCGAGCGCCTTCGCGATCTCGCACACGATAAAGCAGGCATCGCCGAGTGGCATCGTCGTGCGGCTCTGCCGAAGCTTCGTGGTGACCTCCCGAAGATCCTTCCCACGCACGTACTCCATCGCGAGATACAAAACTCCCTCTACTTCGCCAACATCGAACACCTGCACGATGTTGGGATGCAGAAGGCGACTAGAGATCTTTGCTTCGTTCAAGAACAACTCGATCGCCATACGCCGGCTCTCGAGGAGCTTGCGATGGATCTTCTTCAGGGCGACCGGCTTCTCGAACCCGCCAATTCCGATTTGCTTCGCGAGGAAGACGTCCGCCATTCCGCCCGCGGAGAGCCGGCGAATAATCTTGTATCTACCGATCGTGTCGTCCGCGGTCGGATTGGCAGCTGCGCCTTCACCGGCCTCGGCAACATGCGCGTCGGTGACCGCTCGCGACAAGACCTCGACGCGATTACGGATCAGCTTCGCGCTCTCGGGCGGAGTGCGCGCGCTGATGTTCTCGAGTGGCGTCAGCAACTCGGCAGGTATCTGGCTTCGGCTCGTACCGCTGCATGCGGAGCAGACTTGCTCACTGAACGCCAGCGGCCAGGTTGTCTGGTCGAGGGTCTTGCTCTCGTATGACTTGCGGTCGCAATTGATACAGCAATACGGCACGAGCACCGACGCGACGCAGATGTTGCTAGCCGATCCGAAACTGTCCTCGGCATTCGTCAGGAACAACGGACTGACATCGACCAGCGTTATCGTAGGCACCTCCGCAGCCAGTTGCTTCAGCAGATGTCGCCATTCGCGCTGGCCGGCGGCGTCAAAGCGCTCGACTTTCGCAAGATCGATCACGACCTCACCCTCGATGCCGACGAGCAAAGGGCGCGCCCGAAACATCGATCCGATGGTGCCGATGATCCGGAAATAGGTGACCGAACCATGGATGAGCTTGATGATCCTCGGTGGCTTCTCGAGGACGGTTGCGTGTCCGGTGTAGAGGTTCGTCGACGCCAGTAATTGGGCCAACTCTGGCGGAAGGCTCGAAGCACCGTAGCGGTCCACGAAGGCGAAGTAGCTCGCGGGGATCTCGCTGAATTCGAGGGCCCCCCTGCAGTAACCGCAGCGTTTCTCCGGCGCGCTTCCCTTGGCTAGAGTTACGCGTTCCTGGAGGACGTCGATCATCTCCAGCGATTCCACACCGCACGTGATGCACAGGTAGGGGGCGACCGCGCTCAAGACCTTACCTGCACCTCCGAAGTTCAGCACCATGTTGAGTTGATCGACGAAGACCGTCGGACAGCCCACTAGATAGAGCTCCGCGATCGATGTTGGTAATCGCTCCACGGCCCTGGACCATTGCCGTCCGCCGAATGAGGTCATTCCTGTCATGCCCGAAAGGTTGATCGCCGCAATCGTCGCGCCCGTCTCGATACGATCAAAGCCGGTGAAGTGCTCGTCGATCAGACCGGAGACGCTGATGAGGACCACATGGCCCTCGTTAACGAGTTGGACGGCCGCTTTGGTGCGGCGCGTTCCGATGACTCGACCACTGAACGGCGCATTCCTCTGGCTTGCCGCAAGAGGTGTCGCCACCGTCACCTCACCATCGGTCCTGTCATCGTCGGCGGGTTTGGCGTGAACCGATGGGGCTGTTTGGCTTCCGGTGGGTTTTGGGTCTCCGGTCATGAACGCGCCCAAGACTCTCGGTCCACGTTTGCGGAGGCATGCCAAAAATACCGCAGGATAACCGTGATTCTATCCGCGTTTTCGACCCGTTGCGACCTCGTTCTCCCGACTTGCGGATCGCTGGCGATGCTGCCGTCCCTTCGTGTCTATTGTGCCAGCCCAGCAACGAGAGCACCCGATCATCGAGGTCTCCGCGGTCGAGCGCGAGCGTTTCGAGTCGCAAGATGAACGGCGATTCCACCAGAGGGGCTCATCGACTGCGGGGTCGCTTCCTGGTCGGGCCTCGGGAGCAGGCACCGCAGCTGACGCGTGGCCCGATGCGCACATCGACGGCAGTGGCACTGCCGCGTCCTCGATGGTAGATAGATGCGTCGTTTCGTCCCCGTAGCTCAGTTGGATAGAGCACGAATTTCCTAAATTCGGGGTCAGCAGTTCGATTCTGCTCGGGGACACCACAGAGGCAGGTCGCGTCATGCGTGGTCACGGATCACGAACGCAGAGAAGCTCGTTGCCGCGAGTTACCCCGTCGTGCCCACGACGGGGTTCGAGCCGAGAGCTAGCGTTGCAAACATGCAAGCTCGACACACTGCGTGGCTGGTTGTTGGTTTTGGCTGCACCCCTCACGCGTACACGCCTCCGGCTCGGCTCGCCGCGATCGACACGCCCACCGGAACGATGACGGGCACCGACCTCCAGATCGGCGCCGGTGGGCTCGGTAGGTTCTACGGCCCTCATCTTGTGGACGGCAATGTCCGCGTGCGTCACGCGATGACGGGCTCGCTCCTTGTCGAGGGTGAGACCGGAGCGATGCGCGTGGTAAACGACGGAGAGGCCGGGTCGCGCAACGCATACACCGGGCGCGGCGGGATGATGTTGCGCACCACGAATCCCGGCGGCGCGCAGGCAGCCGCGTCGATCGGGCTCGGCGGCGGCTGGTCGCGCGTGGCGGGTACGTGGGGCTCGCTCGACATCGGCGGTTCGCTGATCGGCCGCCCTCTTTTCGAGTCGAAGACCTTCAGTCACTCGAACCTGTCTGCAAGGCCGGTCGAGATCACGCAACACCTCGGCAGACCTCTGCTCGCGATGGATGCGAGCTACAACCAACCGTTCGGCGATCACCCGTTTCTCGTGACGGATACGGATGGTCACGCCACGGCGTTGCACCTGACGCAGAACGTGACCGTGACGACGACCCTCGGCCTCGAGCTGGGAGACAGCGCGACCTCGTTCGTGATCGGGTTATCCGGGATCTACGTAGTCGCGGGTAGCAATGGGGTCATCGAAGCGGTGCCCGACAGGGCGAGCGCGGACACGATGTTCGTGGTGGCAAGCGCAGCGATTCGCACCGCGATCGACTGAAACGGCGCCCTGGTTTGGGCCTTGCAGCCTGGTTGATGATGCTGCCGATCAACCAGACATTCGAGCACACGCTGGTCAAGAGCCGGCAATGGGTCGACGAGGTCGGAAAAGAGCTCGCGGTCGATGACCCTGATCGTGCGGTGCGCGCGTTGCGAGCGGGACTGCACGCGATTCGTGACTGGTTGCCGCCGAGCGAGACTGTCGCACTCGGCGCGCAGCTGCCGATGTTGATTCGCGGGCTGTACTACGAGGGATGGCGGTACGGAAAACATCACGGGCGCGACCGCGACTCGATCTACGCCGCGGTCCGTCACGAGCTCGCCGGCGACACGTTGGTCGCGAACCACGTGCTCGATGCGGTGATCCGGCTTCTCGCACGTCACGTGTCGGCCGGCGAGATCGGACACATCATCCACGTGCTCCCTAAGCCGATCGCCGACGTCTGGATGCAAGCGATGCACTGACGTCAGGTCTCGCCCGCGATCCGGTGGGCGCGCGCATTCCACAGCAGGACCGCGGCGACCGTCGGCGCCAGCACGGCGATCACGACCGCCGTCATCTCGAGGGCGCTGCGGCTGCGCGGCAGATCGAACACGATCGCCTGGACGGCCGTGACCAGCGCGTCGAGCGTGACCGCCGTCGCGACGAGGTTGGCGAGCCGCGGCCGCCAGCGCCGGCCGAGCGCGAGGAGCGCGACCCCGAGCACGACATCGAACCCGACCCAGCTCCACTGCCACACGGGCGAGGGGAAGAAGCGGGCCGCCTGCGGTAGCGCGAGCAAGATCGTCCAGGCGACGAGGAGCACGGCGAGCGCGCGCACGACGATCGCAGGTCCGCGCAAGAACGTCTCGACGCCGAAGCGGAGCAAGCCACCACGCGCGAAGGCGGTGAGCGTATCGAACAGCGCGAGCGAGGCGCTGCGATTCGGTGGATACGCGAGGAAGATCGGATCCCACGCGCGCGGCTTGAACTTCGCCTTGAACGCGCGCAGCCCGTCGAAGTCGTAGAGCGAGCGGCCAAGCCGACGCACCGTGCGCAGCCAGGAGCTGACATCGCCGGCCAGTGGCGCGAGGCCGAGCGTGACCACCGGGACCTGCTCGGCGGCCGCGGCGCGCATCGCGGCATCGACGAGAAGCTCGACCGTGCCGTTGGGCGCCTCGGGATCTCGCAGGAAGTCTTCGAAGAACCATCCTTTGCGGGCGTAGATCGGGATGATGCCGAGAAACCCGATCACGCGTCCGCCACGCTCGGCGACGAAGTACCGGCGCTCGTCCGGAAACGTGAACGGATCGATCTGGACGAGGAATCCCATCGGGGCGATCGGCCGCGAAGCCAGCCAGCGCTCGATCAGCGTGTCGAGCTGGACACGCGTCGGATGCTCGCGTGCGAGCTCGGCAGTCTCGAGTTGACGGATCGTCACGTCCTTCGCACGGGCGCGCCGAAGTTGTTCGCGCAGGCTCCGGCTGCCTTGCACGACGTCGGCCCAGCTCTCGGGGGCCCACATTGGCTGATCCCCGACGCGCAGCGAAGGCCAGCCGGTCGAGTCCCGAAACCGCGTCTCGGTGCCGAAGAAGCTCGCGCGGCGATGAGCCGCCGTGGCGGCCGCGACAAAATGCGTGACGACTTCGGCGAGCCTCTCGACGGGTGCGATCGGCGGCCCCGCGGCAACCCAGGACCGCCCGGTGTCGACGTAACCGACGCATGCGTCATGGCCGTCGAAGAAATATGCGAATCCCGGTTCGAGGACCTGGAACGAGGTCGAATTCCAGCCGTGCTGCTTGAGGAGCGCCAGTACGCGCTCGCGATCGGTCACGTGCGCTTCTGTTTCGGCCGGATCCACGGAGGGAGAATATATTCCCATGGCAGCACGCGCTCGCGGCGCTGTTCGTCCTCGAGATGACGGGCGCGCGCCTTCAGCAGATCGTGTAGCGCGATCTTGCCGACCAGGTGGCGCGGAGAGGCCGGATTCACGACGAGGAGGCGCGTCACGCCTTCTTCCGCCATGCGCTGGACGGCGGCACGAAGCGTCTCGTTGGACCGCACGGTCTGAGGAGGTGTCGCGAGGCTCCCGAGCGGCTGATCGAGATTCCCCGGGGTTGCGGACCATTGCGCGATCTCCGGTCGCGTCGCCGATCCGACGAGGTTCGCGTCGTCGTCGAGGATCGGATAGACCTGCTGGCTGCGTTCGTCGCGGGCCGGCTCTACGTCGCCAAGAGCCTCGTGCAGCGTGCCTTCGGCGCGGAGCACCACGATGTCGGTCCGCATGACGTCGCGAACGAACAAGATCTCGAGCTCGTCGATCGCGTACTCGCGACTGACGTGGAAGCCGCGGCGAGCGACCTTCTCCGTCAAGATCGAGCGACGCAACGCGAGCACGGTAAACGCGTGCGCGATGGTGACCGCGATCACGAGCGGCAGGAACATGTTCATGTCGTGCGTGAGCTCGACCGCGAAGATGATGCCGGTCAGCGGCGACCGCATCGTGCCGCCGAGGATCGCACCCATGCTGACGAGCGCCCAGAAACCAAGTCCCGCCTCGGGAAACACGAACCCCTCGAGTGCTCCGAGTGCGCCACCCATCATCAGCAGAGGCGCGAGCACGCCTCCGGACGTGCCCGAACCGAGCGACACCGACCAGATGACGCCTTTGACGAGCACGAGTACGACGATCGCGCGGACCGTGTAGCCATTCGCGAGGATCCCGCCGATCACATCGTACCCAACGCCGAGCGCCTGCGGGCATAACAGGCCACCGAGGCCGATCGCGAGCCCGCCGATCGCCGGCCACCACATCCAGTGGATCGTCAGCCGCTTGAAGGCGTCCTCCCACGCATAGACGGCGAGGGTCAGGAGTCCCGAGAAAGCGCCGGCGACGAGGCCGGAGATCGCGCAGCACCCGAGGACATCGACCCCGGCGAACGCCGGATGGGCGGGCATCGGAAACAGCGGTCCGGCTCCGATCACGAAGTAGCGCGCCGCCGCGGCGGTCGCGCTCGCGAGGGCGACCGGTACGAAGCTCCGCGGCTTCCATTCGAACAGGAGTAGCTCGACCGCGAGCAGGATCGCGGCGAGTGGCGCCGCGAACGTCGCTGACATGCCGGCCGCGGCACCTGCCACGAGCAGGGTCTTGCGCTCGGCGCTGGTCAGCGAGAACGTCTGCGCGATCAACGAGCCGAACGCGCCACCGGTCATGATGATCGGGCCCTCGGCACCAAACGGGCCACCCGAGCCGATCGAGATCGCCGACGACAGCGGCTTGAGCAAGGCAACACGTCCTTGGATGCGGCTGCCGCGCGTCAGAATGGCCTCGAGCGCTTCCGGGATGCCGTGGCCACGGATGCGCTCGGATCCGTAGCGAGCCATGAGGCCGATGATCAGCGCGCCGAGGATCGGGACGACGACGCTTGCGGCGCCGAGGTGATTGTTGGCGGGCGACGCAGCGTCGATCGAGAACCGCTGGAAGTAGAACAGGTTCGTGAACAGCGCGATCAGCTCGAGCAGGAACGATGCGACAAACGTGGCGATCACGCCGACGGCGATCGCGATCACCGCGATGAAGATCATCCGTCGATTCGCGGTAAAATCTCCGATGTCGAGCGGCTCCAGATGCGAATCCATGGGAGCCCACGTATCATGGATCGTGATCGATGGGGGCCCATCCATCTTCCATGGGGACCCATCCATGTAGTAAGGCGAAGTGGACATTGCATCGAGCTTGCTCTAGCTTCGTGGTGTGATCCGGCCCACCAAACGCCGCAGCCGCGCTCGTGGTCGGAGGCCGCGAGCGGACGACTCTGCCTCCGTATTTGTCGCGCTACGCAGGATCGTGCGGTACCTGCGGCTCGCCGATCGCGAGGTCGAGGCCTCGTGTCGATTGTCGGCGGCGCAGCTGTTCGTCCTGCACACGTTGGCCGAGACGCCCGTGCTGTCCGTCGCGGAGCTCGCCCAGCGCACGCTCACGGATCAGAGCTCGGTCTCGACCGTCGTCGCGCGCCTCGTCGATCGGCGCCTCGTGACTCGCAAGGCGGCGCGTGCGGATCGACGCAGGGCCGAGCTTCGCATCAGTCCCGCGGGGATGCGGATGGTCATGCGCGCCCCTCGCGTCCCACAGACCCAGATGATCGCTGCGATCGAGGCGATGTCGGCCGCGAGACGAGCGGAGGCCGTGCGAGCGCTCGAGGGGCTGGCAGCGGCGATCGGCGCTAACGAGGTCGCGCCACGGATGTTGTTCGAGGACGAACCGCAGCGCAGGTGACGTTGAAGCCGTCGAAACCCGCTCGATCCCGCGACCCATACTGCGAGGTTTCGAGCCGGGACGGATCGCCTTGCGCGTGCTACGTTGCCGCATGTACCGCGCGCATCTACAGAAACTCGAAGGCGTTTGGACGGGTGAAGAACAAGTCGAAGGCGAGGGTGGCCGGTACACGGCGACGGGTCGACTGACGTTCCATACGATCTTCGACGGGCGCTTTCTGCTCGTCGACTACATCCAGAACGTGCCCGACAAGCCGCCGTCCGTCGGCCATGGCGTGTTTCGCAAAGACGATGACACCGAGAAGCTGACGGTGACGTGGTTCCGCAGCCCCTCTGCAACTCCGAGCCAGCAGTCCGATGGCGTCGCCGAAGGTGACGCGCTGATCTTCGTCGAGGTCAACGGCAAGAGCTCGACGCGAACCACGTACACGATCGCGCTCAATCGGCTAAACGTCATCACCGAGCGTTCGACGAACGGCAACGACTGGACGACGATCTTCGAAGGCGCGTATCGCCGCCCGCGCGGCTAGCGCCGAGGCTTACCCCTACGCCCACGTCGCAGAGGTGATCACCAACTTGCGGGGAGCTCTACTTAGAGCCGACCATCAGCCGTACAGCGAGCTGAGGATCTGCTCGCTGCTGGCCGGCTTGACGACGTGCACGTGGAAGCCGGCGTCGATCGCGCGCCGGCGGTCTTGCTCTTGGCCGTAGCCGGTCATCGCGACGAGCCGCGTCTGGAGCCCCGGGCAGAGCTCGCGGAGCCGGTGGGCGATCTCGAAGCCATCGAGGCCCGGTAGGCCGAGATCGACGAGCGCGACGTCGGGCTGATGTTTGCAGATCATGTCGAGACCGGTCTGTCCGTCACTCGCGGTCAACACTTCGTGGCCGTGCAACGACAAGAGCTGCGCGATCAGATCGCGAATGTCCGCGTTATCGTCGATGACGATCGCTCGCATCGCACGCGCACCTTGCGATCGGTGGTGCGCGCGCGTCGGCCCGGCCGGCATGGTTGCTTCGGTCGCAGGCAGCTGGATCTCGAACGTGCTACCACGACCCTTGCCCTCACTCTTGACACTCACCGAGCCACCGTGCAGCTCGATGATCCGTTTCGAGAGCGCCAGGCCGAGGCCCAGACCGCCGGAACCATCGGAATCGACGCGCTCCTGCACGAACATCTCGAACACCTTGTCGATCATGGAGCTCGCGATACCGACACCGTTATCAGTGATCCGGATGTATGCGGTGCTCGCCTCGGCACCCCACTCGAGCTCGATCCGGCCGCCGGTCTCCGTATATCGCGCAGCGTTGTTGAGGAGGTTCGACACGACCTGAACGAGGCGCGCGGAATCCCCAACGACGACGGCCCGTGCCTCGGGCCGGGTGATCGTGAGCGTATGGCGCCGCGCGTCGATCGAAGGCTTGCTCGCGGAGACCGCAAACTCGATCACGCTGGCGAGATCGAGGGACTCGGTTCGCAGCTCGATCTTGCCCGCCGTGATCCGCGAGACGTCGAGCAGATCGTCGACCAGGCGGGTCAGTTGATCGAGCTGACGATCGATGATGTCCAAATGACGTGACGGGATCGGCCGATCGGGAAATTCGCGAACGAGATCGATCGACGTGCGGATCGGCGCGAGCGGATTGCGGAGCTCGTGGCCGAGGATCGCGAGGAACTCGGTCTTGCGGCGGTCGGCGAGGGCAAGCTGTTCGTGGAGCTTTCCGAGCTCCCCGCGCGCCGTTCGTTCGAGCTCGACCTGCCTGCGCAGCGCCTCTGCTTCGAACCGCTGGCGTTGATCCGCGAGCACCCGCTCGTGGTCGCGGCGCTGTGCTTCGGCGAGGGCCGCGGTGCGTTCCTGGAGGGCCATGAAGACCTGTGCTTTCGCCCGGAGCACATCGGGGTGGACGGGCTTGAACAGGAAGTCGACGGCGCCGAGCTGATAGGCCCGGAGGACCGCCTCGTCGTCGTGATTGAAGGCGGTCGCGAAGATGATCGGCACGTGGCGGCTGCGCGGGCGCGAACGGATCCACCGCGCAGTCTCGTAGCCGTCCATGCCCGGCATCTGGACGTCGAGCAAGACCAGCGCGAAGTTGTCCTCGAGCATCTTCGCGAGCGCGTCGAACCCCGAATTCGCCGTCACGATCTCGCGTTCGAGCGGCGCCAGCGCAGCCTCGAGGGCGATGCGATTTGCTTCGATATCGTCGACGACGAGCAGCTTCTTGCCAGGTGCCGCGAGCTCTTGCCCGTCGTCTTCGGCAAGGTCGTGCGCGAGATCCGAAACGACATTGGCGATGGTGGTCATGATGGCCGGGAACCAGTTATTCGGTGTCGTCGCGGTGTTCCGAATCGGCCGTCCCTGCGGCACGGGTCGTGCTCGCATCCACGGCGTCGGAGGCTCTGTTGCGTCGGCTTTGGAACCATTCGAGAGCGCAGCGCACCGCGTCTTGTGCGCCGCCGATCACTTGGTCGGCCATCTGCGCGTCGACGACCCACGTATGGAGACTCGCTCCGAGCTCGTTGCGCAGCAACGCCGCGCGACCCTCCGTGGATGCGAGGTAGGCCGTACCGCGTGTCATCTGCGGCAGGCGAGCTTCGAGCTGACGTCGCGTTCGTTCATGCAGCTGGGTCGATCGCTGCACGACATACATCCAGCCGAGGGCCTCGGCGGGGTTTGCAAACGGAGCGATCGGGCACAGCGGCAGCTGGGCGACCTGCGAGGTGCTGAAGCCGAGTGCGATCAGGTCTTGCGCGATCAGCCCCGAGCGCGCGTGGTTGCGAACGTCGATCACGTTTGCGAGCTTTGGCGTGTACGCGAGCGCCGCCTCGATCGGGCTCTCGAAGCCGTAGACTCGCATCAGCCGACTGACGTACTTCGTGAGCGTCAGCTCACCTGTGATCAGCTCGATCCAGATCGCGTCGATGTCCCCGTGGTGAGGGCGCGTTTCGGCGTCCAGCCGCGAGAGTAGTTGGAGAGACCCCACGGTAAGCCGCACCACGGTTGCAAATCCCGTGCAACTTGATGGGATTACCTATCAAGGGCATGCGGCAGGCCGATGTAGCAGGCGCGCACACCGTGCGGTCTTACCGCGAAATGCAGCTACAAATCCGCCCGAGATCGTGGCCTTGGATCCGCGGGTCCAACCGCCGGATCCCGAGCCTGGTAGAGAGGGTCAGGTGAAGAGCAGCGACTCGCCGACCTGATAATGAACGACCGCGAATGTCGCGGTGTATGCGACGAATAGCCATGGATCCGTGACGTAGAGGCCGAGCGCGGTCTTCGCGTCGACCGAGAATGCGTCCTTGTCGACGAGGAAGACGCCTCGCACGCCGTGCCATGGCTGCAGGTCGCGGTCACTATAGGTGCGCCCGCGGCGGGTATCGAGGAGCGGCAGCGCGTCCTTCCACTCGGTCCGGGTCTGCTTCGGCATGAACAGCGAAGTCGCGCGAGCGCGCTTGTCCTCTTTCATGAACCGCTCGATGAACGGGCGGATCGCCATATCGAGCGCCGCCTGGGTCGCAAGCTCGGGCATCGGATCGAAACGCGGATGATGGCTCATGTCGCTCCCACCGGCGCAGCTCGCACCGACGCTGTCACTATACAGAGGTCGGTTCGAGCCCCGGGCCCGACCGGGCGTGATTTGATCTGTGCGCACTCGCGCGAGGACCCCTGGGCGGTCTTGTCATCCTCCTTATCGTCGCGACCGATCTAGCTGAAAACTGGGCTTCTCCTCACCTGTCCAACAAGCGCACGGTGATGCAAACGCGCGCGGCTGCCGCTGTGCCTCGCGGACCGATTGCGTGAAATCCCGCGATCTTGTGATTGAGCAGATCGGCACGAACTTCGGCTTGGCTTTCGCAAAACCGGGCTGCGCCGCTTCGACCCCGCACGCGAGGAACTTTCCGTGAGTACCAGAGAGAGCCTTCCCGAATCAGCGCCACAGAGCATTCATCGCGACTTCCGCGGGAGCACCCGCCGAATCTTGCTGGTCGATGACAACGAGGATGCGGCGATGTTGCTCGGAGAGCTCCTGGAGTCGCTCGGACATGAGGTCGTGATCGCGCACGACGGCGCGGAGGCACTCGAACAGCTAAGCGGCTTCGAGCCCGAGCTCGCGATCCTCGACATCGGCCTTCCGAACATGGATGGGTACGAGCTCGCGAGGAGATTACGCGAGCGGGTTCCTCGTCTCCGAATGTTCGCGATCAGCGGATATGGCGAAGAAGGTGACGATCGCGGCGTGCGCGCCGGCTTCGAGCTTCATTTCGTGAAGCCGGTGACGGTGGCCAAGCTCGTCGCCGCGATCGGAGCGGCGCCGGCATAGGTATGCGTCGGAACTTGTGACCTTCGGTCCAGGTACGGAAAACCCGATGTTCCTCAAGGCTGCGTCGCCTGACGAAGCAGATTAGGTTTCTGCGCGCTTGTGAGGATGAGGAGGCGAGATTGCTGAACTACAACCATCTTTACTATTTTCACGTCGCTGCGCTCGAAGGATCGGTCGGCGCCGCCGCCGACAAGCTCGGAGTCACACAGCCGACCGTAAGCGAGCAGATCCGTTCGCTCGAACGAACGCTGCGGGTCGGCTTGTTCGAGCGGATGCCCTCGGGGCTCAAGCTGACCGACGTCGGAAGGCTCGCGTTCGAGCACACGTCGGTGATGTTTCGCGCGGGCGAGCGACTGGTCCAGTCTCTCGGCCACGGTCCACAGAACGTGCCGCGAACGCTACGCGTCGGGCTCAGCACGGCGGTCGCGCGATCGACGACAACCGACTTCCTGATGCCGCTACTCGCGCTGGAGGGCTGCGTTCCGACGATCAGCAGCGCTGACTCGGCTCAGCTGCTCCGCGAGCTGCGCGGCAACGAGCTCGATTTGGTGCTCTGCGAGACCGAACCGCCTGTCGAGATGCGGCAAGGTCTCGAGCTCCAGCCGATCGCGCAGACGATCCTCGTCGCGGTCGCTCCGCCGAACATCCAGCCCGCCGAGGATTGGCACGATGTCGGCCTCGTCCAGTATCGACCGACGTCATCGTATCGCTGGGACGTCGAGGCGTTCCTCGACGCAAACGGCTATCGCCCACGGATCGCGGCCGAAGCCGACGACTCGTTATTCTTGGTCGAGGCCGCGGCGCGCGGCGGTTTCGTGACGGTCGTTCCTCGGTCGGTCGCGCGAGATGCGATCAGCACCGGTCGCTTGCGCGTGCTCGCGAGAGTCGAATCGATGCACGCGAGCGTCAACGCGCTGTATCAAGACGGCGAGACGGCCGAGCTCGCGCGCAAGGCCGTGCAGGTCTTGGTCGATCACGTCCGCGCTCAAGTCGAGGCATGACCCACAGGTGTGTCGTGCACTGTCCGAGCAATCATCTTTGCGATCGCTGCCTCGAGCAGGAGATCGATCGGCTCCGCGGCGCAGCCGCAGCCCGCGGTGTCGAGTGGGCGATCTTCGTCGCGAGTCACGTGTCGCCGGAACGAGCCTGGCCGGAGTTCACCGGAGCGTTCGTCGAGCATACGCGTCGCAAGGTCGCTGACCTCGCGAGTGACAAACGCCTGCGCACCCGCCTGGCGGAGATCTGCGCAGCGGCCGCAGCTCGCCATTGGGCCGAGCTGATCCCGAAACGTTAGGCGCGCGGCGCTTCCCGATAGAACACGGTGATCGCGATGCAGTGATACGAGGCATCGCTCGACTGGGTCACGAAAATTTCGACGAGCTTGAGTTGTGGATTTTGCGAAATCCACGCGGTGACTTTTTCGCCAAGTTGTCCGCGATCCGCAAACATCGTCGCCGAGAACACCTTGACGGCATTGAATCCAACATCGCGCCGCAGCAGGACTCGACCTTGAGCGTGCGCTTCTTCGAGAGACATCGATGCACTCTACCATCTACGGGAGATGATGCTCGTCTCGCCGGTGCGCATCCGTATGGGGAAAAGACTGTGTGAGCGCGATCGCCCGGATCTGCCCTCCGTCGGGCAGCCCGACACTGGACCGTTGGCCAAAGACGTGCACCAGAAGACGGTAGGAGGAGAAACATGTTGTTACTACTTGCCGCAATTCTGGGAATCGCTTGGCTCCTGGGCTTCACGGTGTTCCACGTAGCTTCCGGGGCGATCCATTTACTGCTCGTCCTCGCCGTGGTCGGTCTCATCGTTCACTTCCTGCGCGGACGCGGCACGACGGCCGGAGCGGGCCCTCTCTATCGATGAGCCCGCGGCGATCGCAGCGGTGGTGATGGTTATTCGGTCTCGCGCTCGTGAGCCTCGCGCGCTGCGCTGAGGAGAGCGGGCTCGAGGTTTGATGGGTCGAGCACGACCTTGCCGTCGTGCACCGACTTCACAGCGGGGCCGCGGAGCACGAAGTCTCCTGCGTTCTCGATGTACACGACGAGATGGTCGCGCTCCACCGCGCGTACCGCACCGACCTCTTCACCGCCTTCTTCGAGGAACAACTGATCCCCGACCGAAACCTGGAAGTTATGATCCGCCATGGCATCACCATGCCATGCCCTGGGTCAGTTGACCTCGCCAGGATCGCTTCAATGAACGATGCGAGCAAGCACCTTGCGTAGCTCGGCGGCGTCGATCGGTTTCACGAGATGTTCGGCGAATCCGGCCGCGCGCGTCTTCGCACGATCGCTTTCCTGTCCGTAACCCGTGAGCGCGACCAGAGGCCCGGTCACGCCTACCTCGCGCAAGCGCCGCGCGAGCTCGTACCCATCCATGACGGGCAGGCCGATATCGAGGAGCGCTAACGTCGGCTTGAAGCTCTCGATCGCTTCGAGCGCACGCGGGCCATCGTGCGCGATGCGGGTCGTGTGCCCCATGGTGGTCAGGAGCTCGGAGATGCCGTCGGCGAGATCCTCGTTATCATCGACCACGAGGATCCGCTGGCCGATGGGCGATGCGACCAGGTCGGGCACCGATGCGACCGGCGCCTGGTCCGGTGCTTCGATGCGGGGGAGCTCGACCGACATCTCGCTGCCGCGACCGATGCCTTCACTGCGAGCGGTGACAACGCCGCCATGGAGCTCGACGAGATGTCGCACGATCGCGAGGCCCAGGCCGAGCCCTCCGCGTGCCCTGTCGCCAGCTTGCGGTTGTTGCACGAACGGTTCGAACAACCGCTCGATGAGCTCCGGTTCGATACCGACGCCGTGGTCGGTCACGCGCACGGTGACTCGCGTCGCCGTGGCACTGGCCGTGACCTCGATCCGCCGCTTGGGCTCGCTGTACTTGATCGCATTCGCGAGCAGGTTCGTGAACACCTGGGTCAGGCGCTGTGGGTCTCCGTCGACGACGAGCCCTCGGGGGACATCGATCACCAGGACGTGGCCCGTCCGCTCGATCAGCGTCGAGACCATCTCGACCGCACTCTCGATCACGGCCGCGATCTCGACGTGCGACCGGCGCAGCTCGACCTTGCCGCGCACGATGCGCGAGACATCGAGCAGGTCGTCGACCAAGCGCACCATGTGGTCGACTTGTCGCCGGATCACCTGGAGCTCGCGCGAGGACTGGCCGCGATGCTGGAGCAACTCGACCGCCGTGACGATCGGGCTGAGCGGATTGCGCAGCTCGTGACCGAGCATCGCGAGGAATTCGTCCTTCGTGCGGTTTGCGGACTGAGCCTCGGACCGAGCCTCGTCGAGCTCGCGAATCGCCGCGACTTGCACGGTCGTATCGACGCCGATCGCCAGGACGCCAGAGATCGCGCCGGTCGCATCGTGGATCGGCTGGTACGACGTCATGTACTCGAGGTCGCGCGTCGAGCCGTCGGGTTCGGTCACGGTCACGACCTTTTGCTGCTCGACGATGGAATCACCGGTCTCGTAGACACGCTTCAGCAGTTGGTACGTCGCATTGTTCGCGAGCGCTGGATTCACTTCGAGGACGGTCTTGCCGATCAGGTCTTTCCGATCGCCATAGACCTTGCGGGTCGCCGCATTCGCCACGACGTAGCGGAGCTCCGGCCCATCGAGCACGCTGATCGTGACCGGCGCCTGTTCGAACATCGTGCGGAGCAGCGTGCGCTCGCGGTCCGCGGCCGACCGCAGAGCCTCCTCGTGCGTGCGGGCTTGGTTGGCGATCGTGGAGATGATACCGAACCCGACGCTGCAGCCGAAGAACACGACGATCCCGACGACGTGCGCGGGATCGGCAATCGCAAACGAGCCAACCGGTGGCACCAGGAAGTAAATGACGATCGCGATCGAGGCCAGCGCGGCCATCGCCCCGGCGCGCCAACCGCCAAACCACGAGGCCGCGAGCATCGCCGGCCAGAACGTCAGCCAAGGCTGGGAATCGCGGAGCAGATCGTGCAATCCGAGCCTCGCCAGCGCTCCCGCCGCGACGCAGGCGATTGCAACGAGGAGTGGTTTCACGGCGGAATGCTTCTTACCACTCCAGTGGCCCAATGGCGCGTAAGGATTCAGGTAGGATCTTGAGGGTGACGGGGAAGCGGCTCTCGCCGAGCGATGCGATGTTTCTTTACGGCGAATCGCGCGAGACGATGATGCACGTCGCGGCGCTGATGCCGTTCTCGCCACCCCCGGACGCCTCTCCGGATCATCTCCGGCACCTGATGGATGAGATCCGTCAGGGCGCCGCGGTGTACCGGCCGTGGAATCTCCGACTCCGTACGCCGGATGTCCTGTGGAATCCGCTGCAGGCCTGGATCGAGGAGCCCGAGATCGATCTCGAGTATCACGTCCGGCGGTCGGCGCTGCCTTCGCCGGGTGACGAGCGCGAGCTCGGCATCATCGTCTCGAGGCTGCACGGCAACAACATCGACTTTCATCGGCCGCCGTGGGAGCTGCACCTGATCGAAGGACTCGAGCGCGGCCGGTTCGCGTTCTACGTCAAGGTTCATCACTCGCTCATCGATGGCTACAGCGCGATGCGCATCCTCGCGAATGCGTTGTCTGCCGATCCGGACGACCGCGAGCGACCGCTGTTTTTCTCGATTCCGCAACCTGCTCGCGAGCCGAGGCCCGACGACCTCAACGGCGTCCATTTCCCAGAGCTCCTCGCGGCCGTGCGCGAGCAATACGGCGCGGCCAAGACGGTCGTGCGCGCGATCAGAAACATCGTGCAATCGTCGCGCTCCGGCGATCACGATCTCGTGACGCCCCTCGAAGCGCCGAAGTGCGTGCTCAACGCGCGGATCAGCCGGAGTCGCCGATTCGCGACCCAGCAGCTCGAGACAGCTCGCATGCGTGCGATCGCGAAAGCCGCCAACGGTACACTCAACGACGTGATCCTCGCGCTTTCGGCGGCGAGCCTGCGGCGCTATTTGCTCGAGAGAGACGCGCTACCTGCGGCGCCGCTTGTCGCGATGCTCCCGGTCAGCATTCGCGCGAAAGATGACGCTGGCGGTGGCAATGCAGTCGGCGCGATCCTGGCGACGCTCGCGACCGATCTCGAAGATCCGGCGGAGCGCCTCGCGACGATCGTCGCGTCGACGACTCGCGCGAAGCAGCAGCTGCAAGGCATGTCGAAGGCCGCGATCCTCCAGTACAGCGCGCTGCTCACCGCGCCGTCGATGCTGCAGATGATTCCGAGCACCGCCGGTCACCTCAGGCCGACCTTCAACGTCGTGATCTCGAACGTGCCCGGTCCCGACGAGGCGCGGTATTTCCGAGGCGCGCGCCTCGAAGCGCCGTATCCGATGTCGATTCCGGTCCACGGGCAGGCGCTCAACATCACCTGCAACAGCTACGCGGGGAGCGTGTGCTTCGGGTTCACCGGATGTCGCGACACGCTGCCGCACCTGCAGCGCATGGCGGTGTATTGCGGCGAAGCGCTCGGTGAGCTCGAACGCGCTTACGGCAAGCAGCCGCCGAGCGCGTCGTAAGCGCTCGTGGTGACACCGGGAAGCGGACGCTGGATCGCATCGACCGTGCCCGGCGCGGTGAGCGTCGTGATCAGTTGAGACAGCGTGCCTTTGACGGCGACGTTGCAGCGGAATGATTTCGAGGTCTCGTTCAATGCGCCGGTCTTCGAGCTGATGAACGGGTAGCTGCCGCCGAACACCCACGCGCAGCTCTTCACGTTGCCCGACGACTTCGTGATCGCACAAACGAGATCGAGCGAGCGCAGATCGCCAAAGTCACTGCCGCAGAACGTGTCGCCGCAGACGCGATCGAAGCCCGCAACCAGCGCGGCCTTCGCGGAGAGCCACTTCTGTTGGCCCGTGAACGTCGTGTAGTACACGTCAGCGTCGATGTACGTCGGGCTCGGGTCGTGGTCGAACGTGACCGGGGTCTTGCCGATCGGATGCTGGAAGCAGTCGCCGAGCGCGTCGTAGATCGAGGTCGTGCCGGGGAGGGGCACGTGAATCGCGTCGGTCGAGCTCGACAGCAGATCGACGAGATGTGCCGCGGTGGTCTTCGGCTGGATGTGGCACTCGAACGTGGGAGCATCGATCGAGATCGTTGCCGTCTTCGCGCCGACCGCCGCGAGCGAGCCGGCAAACGTCCACGCGCAATCGTGGATCTTGCCGGTCTTGCTCGTGACCGAACAGGTCAGCGAGAGCGGCGTGAGGTTTGCGTAATCGCCGCCGCAGAACGTATCGCCACAGAGATCGTTGAACTCTTGGTCGAGCTTCTGGCGCGCGGAGGTCCAGGCATCGACGTTGGTACCGCTGAAATCGAGGATGTTCATGTAGACGGTGCTACCGACACCTTGTTCGTCGGTCTGCGACGCATCGCCCGTGGTCGCGCAGCCTGCGACGATCACGAGTCCTAAGCTAACAAAGCGGTTCATGAGGCGCGCGTGATACCCGAGCCCGGTCTCGCACTCAAGCGCGATCGTGCGGGCTTTACCGAGTGGATCGGCCCTTCACGCCCGATGCAGTCTGTTAGTCCGCTCACCAAGGAATTCCGAGAGTGCGAGCGCACTTGCGTTCTGTGCACGTGATCGGTCACGTTCTGTGAAGCGATGTCGCAGCCACTACATGGGACGGTCGCCGATCGGCCGTGGGGAGTAACGCTGAGTGCACTCGGTCTAGAGACGCGCACGGCGCAACTGACCTTACGAGCAGACGGCAAGCAATTCTGTGTCGCCTTTTCGGGCGGGCTCGTGATCGCCGCGACCTCGCCGCTGGCAGCCGACTCCGTCGCGCGCATTGCACTCACGAGCCACCTGATCAACTCGAGCCAGATCGGCGAGCTCGTCGCGCAGCTCCAAGCCTCGCCCGCACGCGACGAGATCGAAGTCGTCGCCGAAACCGCGAAGCTATCGGCCGAGCAGTCGACGAAGCTGCGGCATCGGCTAGTCGCGCAACGCGCAGCGCGGACGTTCTCCATCGATCGTGGCGACTACGTGATCGAAGATCGAATCACGCTGCCGGTCACGGACAGTCGGCTCGACATCCGTAACGTCATCTATATGGGCGTGCGGATGAACCTGTCGGAGCAGCGTCTCGCCGATGATCTGCGTGAGTTCGGCACGCGCTTCGTGCTGAAGCTCGAGGCGCTCGATGACCTCGCGCGCTTCGGGTTCACCGACGCCGAGCGTCCGATCATCGCTGCGCTGCGAGCGGGCACGAGCCTCCCGGAGCTCGAGGCTTCGTATCGCGAGATCGATCCGCGAACGGCGCAAGCGGTGGTCTACGCGCTCGCTTCGTGCGACGCGCTGACTCGCTCCGAGCCACAGATGACCCTCGCTCGCGCCCCCACGCCACGTGATCCGATCATGTCGCGTACGCCAACGCCTCGCGAGCCGACGGTGTCGAGGGTGCCGACGCGTCGCGAGCCGATGCTGTCCACCGAGCCGCCGCCGCCGAGCGAGCCAACCGTCACGCGATTTCGCACGCCGACCGGACCGCGCACGTATACCGAGTCATTCTCCGAAGGCAAAGCGACGACGGTTCGGCCGAGCCCCCTGTCGGTACAAGAGGTCGAGGCACTGATCACCGAGAAGAGTGCGCTCCTCGATCAGGGCGTCGATCACTTCACGTTGCTCGGGGTGCCGTTGTTTGCTTCGGCCGACGAGGTGCGAGCCGCGTACCTCGAGCTCGCGCGCTATCTGCGGCCGTCGAAGCTCGCCGAGCTCGGGATCGACGACGAGCTGATGTCTGCACAGAGCTTGTTCGCGCAGGTCGGGATCGCGTTCACGGTGCTGACCGATCCTGCGCGACGGCCCAATTACATCGAGACGCTGAAGCGGCAAACGGCCGCGCCGCCGAAGATGGATCCCAAGACGCTTGCAGCCGAGGCGTTTCACCGAGCCGAGCTAGCGCTGCGTGCGGATCAGCCAGAACGCGCGGTCGCGGACCTTCGCCGCGCATGCGAGCTGTGTCCGCAAGACGTCTACTATTACGCGATCATGAAGTGGGCGCAGTTCTGCGCCGTGACCGACAAGACCGCCGTCGCGCAGGAAACCCGCCGCGCGCTCGAAAAGGCCGTCCACAAGTCGCAAAAGCCCGAGGTCGCGCATTTCTATCTCGGCCGCGTCGAACGCATGCTCGGCCGCGATCCCGAAGCACTCCGCCATTTTCAAGAAGTGCTCGTGCTCGCGCCCGGTCATCTCGAGGCGCAGAGCGAAGTCCGCGTGATCGAAGCGCGGCTCAAGGCCGAAGGATCGAATCGGACGAAGCGGACGTCGCGGTAGGCTACTTGCCCGCGACGAGCGGCTTCGTATCGCGAGCCCCGGCCCACAGGCGTTGATACGTGCGAAGCGTTTCGGCGGGCCGGCGCAGCGGATGGCTCATGCGATAGAGCTCGCCGAAGATCTCGAACGTGAAGCGCTCGGGAAGCGCATTCCACAGCTTCGCGCGTCCAAACGACAATGCGATCGGTCCGAGCTCACCGGACAGCACGGCGAGCAGGTCACTCGCCCAGCACTCGAAGCCGGCGAGGTACGCGCGCTCGTCGGCGATCCCGTCGCGGAACGTGCACGCGTTCGGGTCGTACTCGAAGGCAATCGGCGCATGGTCGTTGCGCAGCACGAACGCGAACGTCAGCTTTCGATCCGGTGCTTCGGGCGCGAGCAGCGAAAACAGGCTCTTGAACAGAGGACCGCCGACCATCGAGCGTGCGAGCTCGTCGAGAGCGGCGCGCAGACGATCGAGGTCCGGCAGCTCGCGTCGCCCGGTTGCGGGCGCGAAGTCGCGCACCTCAGTCTGCGCCTTGCCGCGCGAGGGCCACGTGTCCGCCGGCGCGGTCGTGAGGAAGGACGTCGAGCTCTCGACCGACTTGAGCTTGTTGCCCTGCATCCGAAACGTTTGGCCGGGCAGGGCGGCGTAGAACTTCTCCTTCTTGTAGACGTTCCCCATCATCTTGCAGACGGCTTCGGTGTCGACGCAGAACACGCGCTGGTTGAGCCACTGCCGATCGCCCTCGAACGCCATGCCGCCGGCGCACATCATCATCGCCGCCGGCGCGCCCCAGATCGTGCTGATCAACTTATGGCCAACACCCATGTTGACGAAGCATTGCTGCGTGCCCTCGACGCGCTCGCGCAGGTAGTCGGCCATGTGGCTCCAGTCCATGGCGTTGTTCGTCCAGCCGACAAGGCCGGGGCGCATCACCTTGGCGGCCGCCCACTCGACGTGCATCTGCGTGATCGGAATGTCGACCATCGAAAAGAAGCTGCCGTGGCCCTCGGTGTGACGGACCAGAAACGGCAGCGTGTCCCACTCGTCGCCGGAGCTCGTCGACACGTGATCGCCGCAGAACGGCATGATCTCGAGATCGCCGAGCTTCGTCGCGACGCCCGGAACGAGCGGATGAACGGTGAAGCCCATCTCGCGCAGGATCTGGGAGGCTGCGATCGACGATCGCGACGACAGATGAATCGGGATCGAGCGATCGAGGAGCGCGAGCGACGGAACATCGAAGTGATCGTCATGCTCGTGCGACAGCACGACGGCATCGAGTTTCGGAAAACGGTCGAAGTCGAGGGTGCGCGGCGGAAACACCCGGTACTCGAGCGCGTGCGCGTGCCCGAAGTCATCGCGAAGCAGGGGATCGACGAGAATCGCAGCTCTCTCGCTGTGAAACAGCCACCCCTGGTGGCCGAGAAACGTGGTCGAAAACACGCTTCCGATGATACGTTCGTTGTGGTGCCGTCGCTGACTCGCCGCGAGCTGATTCGCTTCATGGGTGGCATTGCCGCCCTCGCAACCATCCCCGGGTGCGGCTCCAACGACGGTGACCGGGTGTTTACCGCCGGCGAGCTCGCGATGTTGAACGGGTTTGCCGACGTCGTGATCCCCGAGGACGATACGCCGGGCGGTTCCAAGCTCGGCGCGGTCGCGTACATCGAGACGCTGCTGACGGCGTTCGACGCCACCGGCGCACCGAAGATCTTCGCGGGCGGACCGTTCTCGGATCGCAATCCGTTGCCCGGCGCGAGCACGCCGCCGAATGACTTCGCAAACTTCATCGAGCTCGATCGCGTTGCGGACAAGGCGTGGCGGCAGGCGGTGGTCGACATCAAGCAGCAACTGGTGGACGGCATCGCGGCAGCTCGGATGTCGGCGAATGGCGAGCTCTCGCACGCCGACTATGTCCGGATCTTCAATGCGCAGCCGGATCCGTTCCGAACGCTCGTGATCGATCTCGTCACCGAGGCCGCGTTCGCCGCGCCCGAGTACGGCGGCAACCCGGACCTGGCGGGGTGGAAGCTGATCCACTTCGAGGGCGATAGTCAGCCGCTCGGCTACACCCAGTGGAATGGCACCGCGCACGTCGAGCGACCGGAGGCGCCGTTCTCGACAGCGAACCCGAGCGAGCCCGAGCCGATGACCCAGGATGTTCGCGACCTGCTCGCGCTCGTGATCCAGGTGCTCGGCGGGAGGGCATCGTGAGGAAGACCGTCTACGGCAACACCTCGCTGACGCATTTCGACGCGTGCGTGATCGGATCGGGCGCCGGCGGTGGACCGATGGCGTACGTGCTCGCCGCGAATGGGCTCAAGGTCCTCGTGCTCGAAGCCGGGCCGTGTCATCTCGACTTCATCGATGATCCGGCGCAGCAGCCGATCGCGCGCTTCTCGAACGACGAGCTCAAGACCGATCGGCGCAAGTTCATCGAGACGAACGACACGCTCGAGCCGCGAACGTGGCGCACCAGCCCCGGAGACGGCGATCGAATCGACGCGCTCACCGGCAACGTCCAGGCGCTGCCGAAGACGGTCGGCGGCGGCTGCCTGCATGCGGATTTGAAGATGCCGCGCTTCGATCCGGTCGACTTCCAGCTCGGGACGACGCTGACCGTCCCGAACGCGAGCTTCGCGGATTGGCCGATCCAGTACACCGAGCTCGAGCCGTTCTACGCATGGGGGGAGCGCTTGCTCGGCGTACAGGGCCGGCGAGGCGCGAACCCGTTCGAGGGCCCGCGCAGCACGGACTATCCAATTCCGCCGGGAACCGCGAGCTACGGCAGCACGGTCGTCGGTCGGGGGCTCGCGCAGCTCGGTTACACGATGTTTCCGTATCCGACGGCGGTGAACTCGATCCCGTACGACGGGCGACCCGCGTGCGTGAACTGCGGCTTCTGCTCGGGCTATCCGTGCCCGACGAACGCGAAGGGCTCGACGGCGGTGACGATGCTGCGCAAGGCGCTCTTGTCGGGCAATTGCCAGCTCCACGCGGAGACACGCGTCGTCAAGCTCGTGACGAACGCCACGAAGACCGCGATCACGTCGGTGTCCGCGATCGATCCGTCGGGTACGCCGGTCAGCTTCACCGCCGATCGTTACGTCCTTGCAGCGAGTCCGATCGAAGATGCGCGCCTGCTGTTCCTCTCTGATCCGGCCGGGCTCGGCAACTCGAGCGGCATGGTCGGCCGGAATCTCATGTTTCATTATCAGACGATCGCGCTCGGGATCTTCGAAGAGCGCGTGCATGGCTATCGCGGCCGCACCGTCGATAGCGGCTTCGCTGATTTTCGAGGCGTGCCGAACGATCCGAATCGGCCGCTCGGCGGCATCGTCGAGATCAGCGGCGGTGGTCTCCCGCTGCAAGAAGCGGCGTTCTACGCGCGAATCCTAAATCAGCTCCGCGCGGGACGCTGGGATGGCCCGATGTTCAAGTCGCTGATGCGGCAGAGCCCGGGCCGCGATCGCGTGATGATCCTCGTCGTACAAGCGGAAGATGCGCCGCAAGCGACGAACCGCATCGACCTCGACCCGGCGATCGTCGATCTCGACGGCCTTCCCGTCGCGCGCTGCACCTACAACAATCACGCGTTCGAAGTCGATGCCGGCAAGTTCTACGAGCCGAAGCTCATGGATATCCTGCAGGCGGCCGGCGCGCGTTACACGGCGATCGCGCCGCGCGATGCGGTTCCGCAGTCGCAGCACATCATGGGGACCTTGCGCTCGGGCACGAGCGCCACGACGAGCGTCACCGATAAGGACGGCAAGTTCTGGGACATCGGCAATCTGTTCGCCAGTGACGGATCATTGTTCCCGACGTCGAGCGGTTACAACCCGACGATGACGATCGTCACGCTCGCGTTGCGCGTCGCGGCGGCGATGATCAATCCAACCTCGCCGTCTTCGGTGATCACGTAGGGGTGTCCGTGAGCTGCGACGCGAGCCGGCGATAGAGATCGTTAGTCCGGCGCAGCTCGTCGTGCTTGCCCTCGGCGGTGATCCGGCCCTTGTCCATGACGACGATCCGGGTCGCCTCGCGCACGGTCGACAGGCGATGCGCGATGACGAACGTCGTTCGGCCGGCCCATAGTCGGCGCACCGCATCGACGACTTGTTGCTCGGAGATCGTGTCGAGTGCGGCGGTCGGCTCGTCGAGGATCAAGATCGGTGCGTCCTTGAGGAACGCGCGCGCGATGCTGAGGCGCTGGCGCTGGCCGCCCGAGAGGCCGGAGCCCGCCTCGCCGAGCACCGTGTCGTAACCGAGCGGGAGCTGCGCGATGAACTCGTCCGCATTCGCGGCGCGCGCGGCCGCGATCATCTCGGATTCGCTCGCGTGGAGACAGCCGTAGCGAAGGTTGTCGCGGATCGTTCCCGACATCATCACGGCCTCTTGCAGGACGATCGCGATCCGCTGGCGCAGGGAACCAAGGCGGTACTGCTCGATCGGCACGCCGTCGATCGCGATCGTGCCCGCGGTCGCGTCGTAGAACCGCACGAGCAGGCTCGCGAGCGTCGTCTTGCCGGCACCGGAGGGACCGACGAGTGCGATCATGTCGCCGGGGCGAGCGGTGAACGTGACATGGTCGAGCACCGGCATGCCCGGGACGTACGCGAACGACACGTCTTCGAAGGCGACGGTGCCGCGGATCCCAGAGGCGGCGATCGCCGAGGGCGCATCGAGAGTCTCGGGAACGACCGTGAACGCCTCGCGGATCCGCCGGGCGCTCGCGAGTGCTTGCTGCATGCCGCCGGAGGTGTTCGCGATGGCCTGCATCGGCCCGTACACGTAGCCGAGGTATGTGAGGACCAGCATCAGGGTGCCGATGCTCATGCGACCGTCGAGGACCGCGACGCCGCCGATGATCAAGATCAACGTAGAGCCCGCGACCGTCAGGACGCCGTTGACGATCGAGAACACCGCGCCTTGCCGACCGACGTGGATCCACGCATGCGCCGCATCCCCGGCGACCCGCGAGAACCGCTGTTGTTCGTGATCCTCGCGCGCGTGGCTCTTGACGAGCCGGATCGACACGAAGATCTCGTGGAGCCGCGACGACAGGCGCGAGTCCGTGCGGCGCGCGTGATCCGCAGGAGACGCCATGCGGCGCGCATAGAACCGCAGCCAGACGTAGAGAGGAGGGATGATCGAGAGAGACAGGAGGCCGAGCGTGACGTCGATCCGGACCAGGATACAGAACATGATCAGGAGCGTCAGCGCGGAGAACGCGACGGGAAACACGCCGCGCAGCAACAGCTGATCGATGCACCGCGTGTCGCCCTCGAGACGCTGGGCAACCTCGCCGGTGGGCGTCGCGGCGTGATGCTTGAGCGTCAGCGCCTGCATGTGTGCGAACAGCCGCTCGCGGACGTCGCGGATCATGCCCTGGCCAATGGTGACCGATAGTTGACCGTGAAACATCACGACGAGCTGATGCAACAGTTGAAGGAGCAGGCCAACGACCGCGAAGATCACGAGCAGGTCGTGACGCCCGGTCGCGAGACCCAACGCATCCAGCGAGCGCGTCAGCCAGCCCGACAGCGGCGACGTACCGAGCGCGCTATCGATCACGATCGCGAGCGCGAACGGGGCCAGCACGCGCAGCACGATCTCCACGAGCGAGAGCGCGGCGAGAGCGCCGAGCCCGCGGCGATAGGGTCGAAGAAACGTTCCCCAGCGAAATCCGTGTGCAAACACCCGAGAGGGACGCTGACATGTCGTTTCTACGAGGCGAGTAGAAAGTGGTAGCGACAGTTCGCCGCTCGGAAGTCCGCGGATCATCCGCCTCCGCGGAATCCCGCGGCGTCAGAGAAACCAGGTGACGACCAGCGCGACCGTGACGGCGAACGTCGCCGCCGTGGTGAACCAGCCGAGTACGTTGATGCCGGGTCCGTTGACCCGATCACCCATCACGGAGGGCTTGTTCGTCATGAGCATGATCAGGAGCAGCAACGGTGGCGTGGAGAACCCTTGCACGATCCCGGACCACACCAGCGCACGCATCGGGTTAAGACCGATGAAGTTGAGCGCGACGGCGATGACCGTGAACCCGATGATCGCGTAGTAGAACCGGCGTGCCTGGTGAAACTTCGCGTAGAGGCCATGTCGCCAGCCGAGCGTCTGCGCGACGTCGTAAGCGGCGCCGGTCGTCATCACCGGCACGGCGAGGAAGCCGACCGCGACGATGCCGAGCGTGAACAGCAGCGCCGCGCCCCGGCCTGCAAGCGGCGTCAATGCCTCGGCGGCTTGTGCGGCGGTGGAGATGTGATTCTCACCGGCGCGATAGAGCGTCGCGCTCGTCGACAGGATCACGAAGTACATGATGATGTTCGAGAACGCCATCCCGATCCAGATGTCACGCCGCGATCGACGGAGCTCGCCTTCACTCGCTCCGCGGCGTTGCTCGAGCTCGATAGCGCCGTGCTCGATCTTTTCTTCGACCTCCTCGTTCGACTGCCACGAGTAGAGATACGCGGAGAGCGTCGTGCCGATCACGGCGACCAGCAGCGACAGGAACTCGCGATCGAATCGGATGTGAGGGATCACGGTCCCGGAGATCACGGTGCGCCAGTCTGGATGCGCGAGGAATGCGGCGCCGATATAGGCGAGCAAGGTGAGCGCGAGCCAGCGGAACACGTTCCGGATCAGCTTGTACGAGCCGATGATCTGTAACGTGACGATCGCGAACGCGATCGCGATGACGCCGACCACGAAGGGGATCGGGACGAGCAGCCCGAGCGCCGCGGCCATGCCGCCGAGATCCGCCGCCGCTTCGATCGTGTTGCCGATCAACACGACGACGAGCGCCGCGTAGAGGATCTTGCGCGAATACGTCGCTCGGATCACCCCGAATAATCCTTGGCCCGAGACCTGACCGAGCTTCGAGGACAGGTAGACGACCGCAAACATCATCGGGAACGTCACCGGCGCGGTCCACAGGAACGACGGGCCGAGCGCGGCACCGGCGCTCGCATAGGTGCCGATCGCAGACGGGTCGTCATCGGCGGCCCCGGTAATCAAGCCGAGGCCGACCGCGCGAAGCCCCTCCCGTTCGGGAGCACGCTTTCCCATCCGATCGAGAGATGCAACCAGTGCACCGGCGCGCTAGCTACGTGGCATGGAGCTCGACCTGAGCTGGATCACGCCCTCGCTCGCGATCGGTGGGTGTTTTCCGGTAGAGCACACCGAGCTACTCCGGGACCATCGGATCGGCGCGGTGGTCGATCTGCGCGCGGAGGCCTGCGACGACGCCGCGTTACTCGATCACCACGGCATCGCGTTCTTGCACTTGCCGACGCCGGACATGTGCGGCGTGAGTTGCGCGATGCTGAGCCTCGGCGTCGAGTTCGTCGCAGGTCATCTCGCGGCCGACCGCAAGGTGCTCGTGCATTGTCAGTACGGCATCGGGCGATCGGCGCTGCTCGGGTTGTGCGTGCTCGTTCACGACGGCCATTCGCCCGCCGACGCGCTCGCGCTCGCGAAGGATCGCAGAGCACGCGTGTCACCGAGCCAGCAACAATACGAAGCGTGGGTCGGATGGCTGACCGGGTTCCGCAACCGACCCGATGTGAGCTGGGACATCCCGACGTTCGCGGAATTTGCGGCGGTTGCCTATCGCCATCTCCAGGCCTGATGCTGGTGTTTGGCGATCACTCGCGAACGCGCGATCCGCGCATCGTGATCGACGAGCTGCGCACGATGCTTGCCGCGCCGGTACCACCTGGCTTGGCTCGGCACGAAGCGCTGGTTCGGATCTTCATCGAGGCGAGCGAGCTCGCGCAGGGCCTCGCGGACGCGAGCTTTGCGCGGCTCGGCCGCGATGCGCGAGCACCGGTGACCGACACGGCGATGGAGCTGCTCGTCGAGCTCGCACGCGCGATCGCGGCGTCGTGGCCGCACGGCCATGCGACACATCACGCGAGCGTCGAACGGCTGGCGGCGTGTGCCTTGCCCGAATCGATTCGAATGCGGCGCGCGGAGGGCTACGCGTTCTACGCGGTGTATCCAGAGGCGTACGTGGCCGCGGCCGTCGGATCGGACGCGCGGCATGCGATCGGCATCCGCAGCATCGGCGCCGGTCTCGCGGCGATCGTCACGGCCGTGACCGGCGCGAAGCTGCCGGTGACCGTGCGGCCCCACGGCGATCCGCACCGCCGGCAGGTCGCCGTCGATCCCGCGCTGCTCACCGAATGGGGGGACGGCGGCACGATCGCGATTTGTGACGAGGGCCCAGGGATCTCGGGGAGCTCGTTCGGTGCGGTCGCCGACCTTCTCGAAGATCATGGGGTGGCTCGGGCTCGGCTCGAATGCTTTCCGAGCCACCACGGCGACCTCGGACCGGCGGCGAGTGAGCGCCACCGTCGTCGTTGGGGCCAGGTCCGCAGGCGTGTCATCGAGGCCGACGCACTCCTGCTCCCCACGGGCATCCTCGCGCGGTGGATCGAGGCGCTCGTCGGTCCGCTATCATCACCTCTCGAAGATCTCTCGGCGGGAGCGTGGCGAAACCTCAAGTACGCGCACGAAGCCGACTGGCCGCCATCGATCCGATATCAGGAACGACTCAAGTATCTCGCGCGTGCCGGAGGGACCGCGTGGCTCGCGCGGTTTGTCGGCCTCGGACGTGACGGCGAGCACGCGCTTGCACGGGCTCGCGAGCTGGCGACCGCGGGCTTCACACCGCAGGTCGCGGGTCTGTGTCACGGATTTCTCGTCGAGCGCTGGTACGAAGATGCTTGCTGCGCGCGACCCTCGCTCGAGGTCGTCGGGCGCTACCTGGGCTACCGCGCGCGGAGCTTCGCAGCGCCGCAGGGCGCCGGTCACGCAGCGCTCGCGGCGATGGCGACGCACAACGCGAGGCTGGCACTGGGCGAGCATGTCGAGCTCGTGGTGCCGCCCCCTGGGCACGCGGTCGAGATCGATGGCCGGATGCATCGTTGGGAGTGGCTCGAGCGTCCGGACGGCACGACGATCAAGGCAGACGCGCTCGATCACCACGCCGGACACGACCTCGTGGGCTGCCAAGACATCGCGTGGGATCTTGCAGGTGCTGCGATCGAGCTCGACCTCACAGACGACGAACAACGCCTGCTGGCGGCGATCGTGCGTGACGTCAGCGGACGCGCGGTCGATCCGGACCTGCTCGCGTTCTTCCGGCCGTGCTATCTCGCGTTCCAGCTCGGCCGCCACACGCTCGCGATCGGTACCGAGCCTTCTGAAGCCGCGCGCCTACGCGCCTTGGTCGACCGCTACGCGTACGCGTTGCGCGTGACCGTTTCCGCGGACCGACGGTAGCCGCGAGCGGTAGTACTCGATCGTCTCGCGAATCCCCAACGTCACCGGGACCTTTGGCTCCCAACCGAGCGTCATGCGTGCCTTCGTGATATCCGGTCGCCGGCGCGACGGATCATCCGACGGGAGCGCCCGATATTCGAGCGGTGATTGCGACCGCGTCAGCGCGAGCACGAGCTCGGCGATCTCGAGCACGCTCATCTCTTCGGGATTGCCGAGATTGATGGGCCCGGGATCCGCCGCAAGCTGCATCATCGAGATCAGGCCAGCGATCAGGTCGCTCTGATAACACAGCGAGCGCGTCTGACTCCCGTTGCCGTAGATCGTCAGTGGCTGTTCACGGAGTGCCTGGTTGATGAAGTTCGAGACGACGCGCCCATCCTCCTCGTGCATCCGCGGGCCATACGTATTGAACACGCGCACGATCCGCGCATCGACCCCGTGCTGTTGTGCGTACGCGATCGCCAGCGCTTCTCCGCAGCGTTTCCCTTCGTCGTAGCAGGAGCGTTTACCGATCGGATTGGCGTGTCCCCAGTAGTCCTCGCGCTGCGGATGGATCTCCGGCTCGCCGTAGATCTCGCTCGTCGAGGTGATCAAGATCCGCGCCCCCGTTTGTTGCGCGAGCTCGAGCACGTTCATCGTTCCCAACACGGCGGTCTTCAGCGTGCGGACCGGATTGCGCTGATAATGCTGCGGCGATGCAGGGCAGGCGAGGTGATAGATCTCGTCGACCTCGGCGTAGTAGGCCTCGACGATGTCGTGCCTCACGAGATCGAAGCTCGTCGGGCCGAGGTGAGCGACGTTTTCCGGGTGGCCTGTAAAAAAATTGTCGAGGCAGATGACGTGATGGCCTTCCTCGACGAGTCGCGTGCACAGGTGCGATCCGAGAAAACCCGCTCCGCCGGTAACGAGGGTTCGCCGCATGACGAAGAGCCGTGCAATGAGTGAACCGCGAGAATGGATTGAACAAATACGGTAAGCACATCGTAAGTAGCTCTCATATACGCGTCTCGACACGCGCATCGACGCGCGACGACTCGCGATCGTTTCGCTCGTGACTGCTGGCTACATCGCGCCTGGTCGCCACAATCCGGGTTTGTAATTTAGATGAGGATCGCGATTCGCCTGGGGAACACATCGTGCACGAGGCCGCCGCTCATGTCTCGACGAGTTCTAATCACGGGTGGCGCGGGATTCATCGGTTCGTACGTCGCTGAAGAATTGAACGCGCGTGGGAATTCCGTGCGCGTTCTCGATTCCCTGGTGCCCCAAGTCCACGGCTCGGATCGACAGAGGCCTGCGTACCTGACGAGTGACGTCGAGTTGATCGAAGGCGACGTGCGCGATCCGGCGGATGTGCGCCGAGCACTCGATGGCGTCGATGCGGTGTTTCACTTCGCAGCGCGCGTCGGCGTCGGTCAGAGCATGTACGAGATCGGCGAGTACACGAGCGTGAATACGTTCGGGACCGCCGTGTTGCTCGAGGCGCTGATCGAGCGGCCCGTGCAACGGTTGATCATCGCTTCGAGCATGAGCATCTACGGCGAGGGCTTGTACCGCGACGAACGCGAACAGCTCCACGATCACGTTCGGCGGACCCCCGCGCAGCTCGCGCAGTCGCAATGGGAGCCGATCACGCCCGACGGTCGACGCTTGTCGCCGATGCCGACACCGGAAGCGAAGCCGCCGACGCTCGCATCGGTCTACGCGCTCTCGAAGTACGACCAGGAGCGGATGTGTCTGATGGTCGGCGAGGCCTACAAGATTCCGGCGATCGCGCTGCGGTTCTTCAACGTCTACGGTCCGCGCCAGGCGCTCTCGAACCCGTACACCGGCGTGCTCGCGAATTTCGCGGCGCGATTCCTCAACGGCAAGCCGCCGCTGGTGTTCGAGGACGGCCGGCAACGCCGCGACTTCGTCCACGTGCGCGATGTCGCACGCGCGTGTCGATTGGCTCTCGATGTCGAAGCGGCGGCGGGCGGAGTGTTCAATATCGGCAGCGGGCGCGCGTTGACGATCGTCGAGGTCGCCGACCGGATGGCGCGCGTGCTCGGCCGCGAGATCGCACCCGAGATCACGGGCCAATATCGGTCCGGCGACATTCGCCATTGCACGGCGGATATCGGCCACGCGCGTCGCGTGCTCGGCTATCAGCCGCTCGTCAACTTCGACGATGGGCTCGCCGAGCTCGCGGACTGGCTCGCAACACAACAGGTTGCCGATCGCGGCGACGTGATGCGCAGCGAGCTCGAAAGCCGGGGGCTCGCGCGATGATGCCGCGGAACCCCGGAAACGGGATGAGCGACCGTCCGATCCTCATCATCGGTGGTGCGGGGTTCATCGGCAGTAACCTCGCCGCCCACGTCGCACGCGGAGGCCGTCGCGTGCGGATCTACGACGATCTGTCGCGGCCGGGCGTCGATCGCAACCTTGCGTGGCTCAAGCGAGAGCATGGTCCCCTCGTCGATGTCCGGATCGCAGACATTCGCGAGCGGACCAAGCTCGAGTCGGCGGTTCGCGGCGCCGAAGCGGTGTTCCACTTCGCGGCCCAAACTGCGGTGACGACGAGCCTCGTCGAGCCGCGCCAGGACTTCGAGATCAATGCAGGGGGCACGCTCCAGGTGCTCGAGGCGCTGCGAGCGCTCGATCAACCGCCTCCGCTGGTGTTCACGTCGACGAACAAGGTCTACGGATGCCTCCCCGATCTGCCGATGCGGATCGAGGGCCGCCGGTGGTCGCCGGTCGATGACGTGCTGTTCGCGCGCGGCATCGATGAACGACGCCCACTCGAGTTCCGCACGCCGTATGGCTGTTCGAAGGGCTGTGCGGATCAGTACGTGCTCGACTACGCGCAGAGCTACGGCTTGCCGGCGACGGTGTTTCGGATGAGCTGCATCTACGGGCCGCGGCAATTCGGCACCGAGGATCAGGGCTGGGTCGCTCACTTCTTGATCCGCGCGATCGAAGAAGCGCCGATCACGATCTACGGCGATGGCCGCCAGGTCCGCGACATCCTGTTCGTCGACGACCTCGTCGACGCGCTGGTGCGCGCCTGGCGAAACATCGGCGCGCTGCGCGGTCGCGCGTTCAACATCGGTGGTGGCTGTCGCAACACCGTCAGTCTCCTCGAGCTCCTCGAGATGATCTCGCAGCTGCGCGGTCGCGCGCCCGAGGTCGCGTTCGAAGGCTGGCGCGCCGGCGATCAGCGCTATTACGTCTCGGATACGTCGGCGTTCGCGCAAGCGACGGCCTGGCGCCCGCGCGTCTCACCGCGCGCCGGGATCGAAGCTCTATACGGGTGGCTCGTCGAGCAGCGCCACGCACTTGCCTTGGCTGGAGTTATTCATGCCTGAGTCGCCGATCCCGCGGCGCATGCGCGCCGTCGTCTTTACTGCGCCCCGCACGTGCGAGGTGCAGAGCGTCGAGACGCCCGCTCCGAACCATGACCAGGTGCTGATCCGGGTCGAAGGTTCGGGCGTATGCGGCTCGAATCTACCGTTGTGGGAAGGGCGGGCGTGGTTTTCATACCCGACGTTGCCGGGTTCTCCCGGTCACGAAGGGTGGGGGCGCGTCGCTGCAGTCGGCGACGAGGTCCAGCGCGTTACGGTCGGTGACCGGGTCGCGTTTCTGTCCGGTGGCGCGTTCGCGGAATACGACGTTGCGCCGGAGAGCTCTGTGATCACGCTACCGGCGTGCCTCGATCATCGCGACGTGCCGGGCGAACCGCTCGGCTGCGCGATGAACATCTTTCGGCGCACCGGCGTTGCGGCGGATCACACGATCGCGGTGATCGGCGTCGGGTTTCTCGGGGCGCTCGTGGTCCAGCTCGCGGCTGCGGCCGGCGCGCGGGTGATCGCGATCTCGCAGCGCGCATACTCGCTCGAGCTCGCGCGCAAGATGGGCGCCACCGAGACGATCGAGCTCGGGGCGTCCGATACGGAGATCGTGCGCCGCGTCGAGGAGCTGACCGATGGCGCCGGTTGCGATCGCGTGATCGAGCTCGTCGGGCTGCAACGGCCCCTCGATCTCGCGGGCAAGCTGTGCCGGGTGCGAGGCCGGCTGATCGTCGCCGGGTTTCACCAAGATGGGCCACGCCAGATCGATATGTTCTTATGGAACTGGCGCGGCCTCGACGTGATCAACGCGCACGAGCGCGATCCGCTCGCGTACGTGTCGGGGATCTCGGCCGCGATCGACAGCGTCGTCGCCGAGCAGCTGGATCCGCAGCTGCTCTACACGCACCGCGTACCTCTCGAGCGCGCAGCCGATGCGTTCGAGCTGTTGCGGACGCGCCCGGACGGGTTCGTGAAAGCGCTGGTGACGCCATGAAGCGGCCGCGTCTTGGCTTCCTGGGCGTCGGCTGGATCGGCCGGCATCGCATGGAGGCGATCGCGGACGCTCGGTGCGCCGAGATCGCCGCCATTGCAGATCCTTCGCGCGAGCGCCTCGGTGCTGCGCTCGGTGTCGTGCCGGGTGCCGTCCCTTGCGAGCACCTGGGGCAGCTGCTCGAAGTGCCGCTCGATGGGATCGTGATCGCGACGCCGAGCGCGCTGCACAAAGAGCACTGCCTTGCCGTGCTCGACCACGGCCGTGCGGTGTTCTGCCAGAAGCCGCTGGCGCGAACCGCGGACGAGACCCGGCGCGTGGTCGATGCGGCGCGCGCGGCGGACCGTCTGCTCGGCGTGGACCTGTCTTACCGATACACGGCGGCCGTGCAGCAGATCCGTCAGGCCCTGCACACCGGCGGCATCGGGCGCGTGTTCGCGATCGATCTGACGTTCCACAATGCGTATGGCCCGGACGCGGCATGGTTCTACGACAAGTCCGCCTCCGGTGGCGGCTGCGTGATCGACCTCGGGATTCACCTCGTCGATCTCGCGCTGTGGCTCCTCGACTTCCCGGCGATCGATGCGGTGTCGAGCCGCCTCTATGCGGCCGGCGAACCGATCGCAGGTGATTCGCTCAGCGTCGAGGACTTCGCCGTTGCCGAGCTACGCGCGGGCGATGTCGTGATCCGGCTCGCCTGCTCGTGGCGGATCTCCGCCGGGCGCGACGCGGTGATCGAAGCGTCTCTGTACGGCACCGAAGGTGCGCTCGCCCTGAAGAACATCGATGGTTCGTTCTACGACTTCGCCGGCGAGCGCTACACGGGAACGCACACGGATCGCCTCGCGTCCCCACCCGATGCGTGGGGTGGTCGCGCAGCGGTTACGTGGACGGAGCGACTCGCCGCGGGTGCGGGGTTCGATCCCGAGGCCGAGCGACTCGTCGACATCGCGACCGTGATCGATGCGATCTATCACGGGCGTGCGAAATGACCGCGCGATCGCTGCGCATCCTGATGACGGCTGACACCGTCGGCGGTGTCTGGACGTATGCGTGCGAGCTGATCCGCGCGCTGGCGACATTCGATGTCGAGGTGACGCTCGCGACGATGGGGGCCCGGCTCAATGCCGCGCAGGCGCGAGCGATCGCCGAGTTGTCGAACGTCACGCTCAGCGAGAGCAACTACGCCCTCGAGTGGATGCACGATCCATGGTTCGACGTCGATGCAGCCGCCGACTGGCTCCTCGGGCTCGCACAACGGATCTCGCCCGATGTGATTCACGTCAACGGCTACGCACACGCCGCGTTGCCGTTCGCCGCGCCCGTGATCTCGGTCGCGCACTCGTGTGTCTGCACGTGGCACCTCGCCGTGCACGGGACGGAAGCGGGCCCTGAATGGAACGAATATCGCGAGCGCGTCGCGCGCGGGTTGACGCGTGCGCGTGCGGTCGTCGCTCCGACGAAGGCGATCCTGCGCGCGATCCTCGACGCGCACCGCATCGACCGCACCGGTCAGGTGATCTCGAACGCGTGCGATGCGACGCGCTGGCCGCGTGCGGACAAAGAGCCGTTCGTGCTGGCCGCGGGCAGATTGTGGGATCGCGCGAAAGGACTCGCCGAGCTCGATGCATGTGCCGCTAGAGCCAAGTGGCCGATCTATGTCGCCGGCGCGACCCGCGCACCGGCCGAAGTCAGCGATATCGACGCGCGCACGGTCAACGTCCTCGGCGAGCTGTCGCCCGAGACGCTCGCGGGATGGATGTCGCGCGCGTCGATCTACGCGCTGCCGGCGCGCTACGAGCCATTCGGGCTGTCGGCGGTCGAAGCTGCGCTCGCGGGATGCGCGCTCGTGCTCGGTGGCATCGAGACGTTGCGAGAGATCTGGCACGACGCGGCGGTCTACGTCCCGCCCGGCGATCCAAGTGCGCTCGCGAACGCGATCGACACGATTGCCGCGGATCCATTGCGACGCCGTGCGCTCGCTGCGTCGGCACGCAAGCGAGCACTCGAGCTCACGCCGGCACGGATGGCCGAGCAGTATTACGCGCTGTATTGCGAGCTGGCAGGGCGCACCGAGGAGGAATGCGCGTGAAGATCGCATGCTTTTATCACTCGCTGATCTCGGACTGGAACCACGGTAACGCGCATTTCTTGCGAGGTGTGGTCGCCGAGCTCCTGTCGCGCGGCCACGAGGTTCGCGTCTACGAACCTCGCGATGCGTGGAGTGTCGACAACCTCTTGCGCGATCACGGCGAACAGGCGATCGCCGCGTTCCACGCCGCGTACCCGGATCTCCGCAGCGATCGGTATGGTCCGGATCTCGATCTGGACCGCGTGCTCGACGATGTCGATCTGGTACTCGTTCACGAGTGGAACGAGCCCGAGCTCGTCGCGCGGATCGGCGAGCACCACGCGACACACCGGTACGTGCTGTTGTTCCACGATACGCACCATCGATCGGTCACCGCGCCGGACGAGATCGAGCGCTACGATCTCAGCCACTACGACGGCGTGCTCGCGTTCGGCGGAGTGATCCGCGATCTGTATCGCGAACGCGGCTGGGCGCCACGGGCGTGGACCTGGCACGAGGCGGCCGACGTTCGCACGTTCAAGCCGCTGCCGGACATCGCTCGGGAAGGCGATCTCGTGTGGGTCGGTAACTGGGGCGACGGCGAACGGTCAACAGAGCTGCAGGAGATGTTGATCGCGCCGGTCGTCGCGCTGAAGTTGCGGGCGCGTGTCCACGGCGTGCGGTATCCCGAGGAAGCTCGGGACGCGCTCGCGGGCGCCGGGATCACGTACGCGGGCTGGCTCCCGAACTTCGACGTGCCGGCCGTGTTCGCGCGCTATGCGGTCACCGTTCACGTGCCGAGACGGCCGTACGTCGACGCGCTGCCCGGGATCCCGACGATCCGCATGTTCGAGGCGCTCGCATGCGGCATTCCGCTCGTCTCGAGCCCGTGGCACGACACCGAAGGGCTATTCGCCGCAGGCGAGGACTACCTCGTCGCGCGCGACGGCGACGAGCTGCGGTGTTTCCTGCGCGCCATTCTTTGCGATCGCGATTTTGCCGCCGACCTCGCCAACCACGGCCGCGACACGATCCTGGCGCGTCACACGTGCGCGCATCGTGTCGACGCGCTGCTCGACATCGTGAAGGAGCTGTCGTGAATATCGCATTCTTCGGCTCGAGCCTCGTCTCGGCGTACTGGAACGGCGCCGCGACCTACTACCGCGGCATCATCCGGGCGCTCGCCGAGCGCGGCCATCGGATCACGTTCTACGAGCCCGATGCCTTCGAGCGGCAGCAGCATCGTGATATCGCAGACCCGGAGTGGGCGACGGTCGTCGTGTACCCGCCGACGGTCGAGGCGGTCCACGCGATGCTCGAGCGAGCGCGCAGCGCGGATCTGGTCGTCAAGGCGAGTGGTGTTGGCGTCCACGACGAGCTCCTCGAGCGCCTCGTGATCGATCTGAAATCGCCACGCACGATGATCGCGTTTTGGGATGTCGACGCACCGGCGACCCTCGATCGCCTCGATCGCGATCCTGCCGATCCATTTCATGCGCTCGTCTCACGCTACGACCTCGTGTTCACGTACGGCGGCGGCGGCCCCGTGGTCGCGGCATACGAGAGACACGGCGCGAAGCGTTGCGTGCCGATCTACAACGCGCTCGATCCGAGCACGCACTTTCCCGTGCCGATGGAGCCGCGGTTTGCGGCCGCACTCGGGTTCCTCGGCAATCGCTTGCCGGACCGCGAGAAGCGCGTCGAAGAATTCTTTCTGCGCGCGGCGAGCCTGTTGTCGGACCAGCGCTTCCTGCTCGGTGGGGCGGGCTGGCACGACAAGCTGCGGCCGGACAACATCGCGTATCTCGGGCACGTCTACACGCACGATCACAACGCGTTCAACGTGTCGCCGCTCGCGATCTTGAACGTCAGCCGCGACTCGATGGCGGCGTACGGGTTCTCGCCCGCGACGCGCGTGTTCGAAGCAGCGGGCGCCGCCGCATGCGTGATCACGGATGCGTGGGAGGGACTCGAGCAATTCCTCGAGCCCGGGCGGGAAGTCGTCGTCGCGCGCGACGGCGTGGAGGTCGCGCAGCACGTCGATCGACTCACCCCGGATACGGCGCGCGTCATCGGCAAGCGAGCTCACCAGCGGATGCTGCGCGAGCACACGTATGCGCACCGCGCGCTCGATGTCGAGGCAGCGCTCGGCGAGCATCATACCGCGCGGTCGTCCAAGCGTCGGATGTCGATCGTCGTGCTCGGCCTATCGATCACGTCATCGTGGGGGAACGGTCACGCAACGACCTATCGCGGCCTCATTCGCGAGCTCTCCGCGCTCGGCCACGAGGTGCTGTTCCTCGAGAGAGATGTTCCTTGGTACGCGGAGCATCGCGATCTGGTGAAGCCTCCGTATGCGAGGACCGCGCTGTACTCGAGCCTCGCCGACCTGCACGATCGATTCGCGCGCGAGGTCCGCGATGCCGACCTCGTGATCGTGGGCTCGTATGTGCCGAACGGGATCGCGATCGGCCGGTGGGTGCACGCGACCGCGCGCGGTGCGACCGCGTTCTACGACATCGATACACCGGTGACGCTCGCGCGGCTCGCCAGCGGCGAGTGCGAATATCTCGATCGCGATCTGCTCAAGCGGTACTCGCTCTACCTGTCCTTCACCGGGGGGCCGACGCTCGCGCGCATCTCGGAGCTCGGCGCCGCGTGTGCTCGCCCGCTGTATTGCTCGGTCGATCCATCGCTCTATGGCCCGGACTCGCGCGCGCCGCGCTGGGACCTCGGCTACATGGGGACCTACAGCGACGATCGCCAACCGGTGTTGCAGCGCTTGCTCATCGAGCCGGCCAAGTACGAGCCGCAACGCAGCTTCGTCGTCGCGGGCGCGCAATATCCGCCATGGATCGAGTGGCCGCGCAACGTCGAACGCATCGAGCACCTCGTGCCGGATCGACACCGCACGTTCTATAACGAGCTGCGGTTCACGCTCAACGTCACGCGGCGCGACATGGTCGCCGCGGGCTGGTCGCCGAGCGTGAGGCTGTTCGAGGCGGCAGCGTGTGGCGTCCCGATCATCAGCGACGTCTGGGATGGTCTGGACGAGCTGTTCACGCCGGGTGCCGAGATCTTGATCGCGGAGTCCACCGAGGACGTGCGGCGCTATTTGCGCGACGTCCGCGATGACAAGCGGCGCGAGATCGGCGCTCGCGCATGTTCTCGGGTGCTCGCGGCCCATACGGCGGCGCATCGCGCTGCAGACCTCGAACGCTACGTGCGTGAGCTCGGCTGATGCTGGAACAACGGATTCGCGACCTCGGCCCGTGGTTTCACAACATGGATCTCGATGGCATCGAGACGGCGCCCGAGCACTTCCTCGGTGACTACCCACGAGCGAAGTTCGCGCGGTTCGCGCAGCTCGTTCCGGAGGATCTCCGCGACAAGACCGTGCTCGACATCGGCTGCAACGCCGGCTTCTATTCGTTCGAGATGAAGCGCCGGGGTGCCGCGCGCGTCGTCGGCATCGATTCGGACGAACGCTATCTCGCGCAGGCGCGCCTGGCTTCCGAGGTGCTCGGCTACGAGATCGAGCTGCGCAATCTCGACGTGTACCGAGTCGGCGCACTCGGCGAGAAGTTCGACTTCGTCCTGTTCATGGGCGTGCTGTACCACCTGCGCCATCCGCTGCTCGCACTCGATCGCTTGTTCGATCACGTTGTCGGCGAACAGATGTTGTTCCAGAGCTTGTTGCGCGGGCCGCAGATGGTCGTTTCGGTCGAGCTCGACTATCCGTTCGAAGAGAAACAAGTGTTTCTCCGGCACGGATTCCCGGCGATGTACTTCGTCGAGCACAAGTATGCGTCGGACTGGACGAACTGGTGGATTCCGAATCGCGCGGGTGTCGAGGCGATGCTGCGGAGCGCGGGCTTCGCGATCGAACGCCGCGCTGAAGACGACGTCTACCTGTGCCGTCGCAAGGACAGTCGTTCGATCGAGTCTGCCGCCGAGCCCGAGGAGGTCACGTGATCGAAGCCGCGATGATCTGGAACGAGCCGAACAACAAGTCGCATTGGGACTTCCAGCTCGATCCCGAATGGAAACAGTTCGCGGTCATGGCCAAGCTCGCGGCCGATGCGATCGCGACCGAGTGCCCGGGGCTGACACGTGTGCTCGGCGGCATCTCGCCGATCGATCCGGCGTTCATTGGAAACATGGCGAGCCAAGGCGTCCTCGATCATGTCGATGCGGTCGCCGTGCATGGGTTTCCACTCGACTGGAATCACTGGCCGCTCGAGCAATGGCCCGATCGACTTGCCGAGGTCAACGCTGTCACGAAGCTGCCGGTCTGGATCAGCGAAGTCGGTGTCTCGACGTTCGGCGCAGAGTGGGTCCAGGACCGAGGTCTCGTGCGCACGATCGAGCTCGTGCAAGGACGCGCACCTCGGATCCATTGGTACAGTCTCCTCGATCTGCCGCGCGCGTGGCCCGCGACGACCCGGCACCGTGAAGCGGAAGGATCTTCGTACTACCGCCACTTCTATATGGGTGTCATTCGCGAGGACGGCACGCCGAAGCCGGCAGCTCGCAGATTGGCGGAGGTCGCGCCGGACATCGGCGTGTGCCAGTGGTTTCACTTCGAAGATCCGAGGCTCGACGACGCCGTACGCTGGCTGAAGAAGATGCGCATCAAGTATCTGCGCACAGGTTTGTCGTGGTCCGACTACGCGCGGCCGGGCAGGGAGGCCTGGTTCGATCGGCAGATGAAGGCGCTCGAGCCGTTCGACGTCACCGTGACGTTCTGCTTCACGCCCGAGGACAAAGGACCGGGCCATCATCATACGAGCCCACCCCATCACCCCGAGGAGTTCGCGGAGTTCTGCGCGGAGATGACGCGCAGATACGCGAGATAGTCATGCGGATCGTGATCTTCGGACTCTCGGTCAGCTCGGCATGGGGCAATGGCCACGCGACCTTGTGGCGCAGCCTGATCTCCGCGCTCGACGCCGCGAGGCACGAGGTCGTGTTCTTCGAGCGCGACACGCCGTTCTACCGCATGCATCGCGATCTGCCCGAGCTCGATGGCCACGCGAAGCTGCAGCTCTACCAGAGCTGGGAGGCGATCCGCGATCTCGCGCTCGAAGTCGCGAACACCGCGGACGCGGCGATCGTGACGTCGTATTGCGCGGACGGCCGCGAAGCTTCGGCGCTCGTCTTCGGATCGCGCGCACGGATCCGCGTGTTCTACGATCTCGATACGCCGGTGACGCTGTCCAAGATCGAATCGGGCGAGGAGGTGCCCTACCTGCCGACGGAAGGGCTCGGCGAGTTCGATCTCGTGCTCAGCTTCACCGGAGGCCGCGCGCTCGATCTGCTGCGCGATCGTCTCGGCGCGAAGCGGGTCGCGTGTCTCTACGGCAGCGTCGATCCTGCGAGCCACCGGCCCGTCGAGCCGGATCAACTGTGGACCGCTGCGTGCTCGTACCTCGGCACATGGTCCGAAGATCGCCGGCACGCGCTCGAGGCGCTGTTCATCGAGCCTGCACGCCGGCGCCCGCATCCGTTCGTGATGGGCGGCGCAATGTATCCGCCCGACGTCGTGCTGCCGTGGAACATCGCGCGCTTCGAGCACGTGCCGCCACCGCGTCATCCCGCGTTTTACTGCTCGAGCCCGCTGACCGTCAGCGTGACGCGAGCACCGATGGCCGCGCTCGGTTATTGCCCTTCGGGTCGGCTCTTCGAAGCGGCCGCTTGCGGCGTCCCGGTGCTCTCGGACTGGTGGGAGGGCATCGAACAGTTCTTCACGCCGGGCGAGGAGATCCTCCTCGGCGTCAGCAGCGACGATGCCCTCGATGCGATCGAAGCGCCGCGCGGCGAGCTCGAGCGGATCGGCCGCCGTGCCCGCGAGCGTGCACTCGATGAACATTCCGGAACCCGCAGGGCCGCCGAGCTCGTCGCGCTCCTCGGAGCCTCCACGTGACGTGGGGGATCATTCCGGCCGCCGGGATCGGCAGCCGGATCCAGCCGCTCGCGTTCTCCAAGGAGCTGCTACCGGTCGGCAGCCGCATGGACGCCGGCACCGAGCGGCCGCGCGCGGTCAGCGAATACCTCGTCGAGCGCATGATCCGCGGCGGCGCGACCAAGATCTGCTTCGTGATCTCGCCGACGAAGTCCGACATCATCGAGTACTTCGGCGGCGGTCTCGACGACGTCCGGTTCGCGTACGTCGTGCAACAAGCGCCGGGCGGCCTGTGCGATGCGATCTTTCAAGCCCTGCCGCTACTCGCGCCCGACGAGCCCGTGATCATCGGGCTCCCGGACACGATCTGGTTTCCAGAGGACGCGCTCGCTCCGCTCCCCGACGACCGCTTGACGTTCCTGTGCTTTCCGGTCGGCGAGCCTCAACACTTCGACGCCGTCGTCAGCGATCGCGAAGGTCGCGTCCGCGAGATCCAGGTCAAGCAACCCGACGCCACTAGCGACTGGGTCTGGGGCGCGTTCAAGATGCCGGCGCGCGTGCTCGGCGAGCTCGCCGCGCTCTGGCGTGAGCCCGGCCGCGGCGATACGTACATCGGCACGCTCGTCAACGCATGGCTCGCGCGCGGCGGTACCGCCTGGGCAACCCACACGGGCGCCGCCTACGTCGACGTCGGCACACTCCACGGCTGGCGCGACGCAGTCCGTCTGCTCGACGGCCACGCGGCAGAGAACGTGCCGCGACCGTACCGCGCATCGCGCATCGACGTCCGCGCGGGGTGAGGCTCGTCGAGCCTTGCATCTGTGTCACGATCGGGATCGAGCTCGGCAAGTCGATCCGTCAGCGGACGCGCGTGGCGTCGCGGGCTGCGCGCCCGATGCCGTAATAGACGAAGCCGGCTCGGCGCGCTTCGTCCGGGGACCAGACGTTACGGCCGTCGAACAGCACCGGCTGGCGCATCGCATTCTTGAGCCGCGCGAGGTCGGGCTCCCGGAGCTCGTGCCATTCGGTGACGAGCACCAGCGCATCGGCCCCGGTGACCGCGTCGTAGGCGTTGTCGACGAGCTCGACGGCTTCGTGAAACAGCGTCCGGACGTTCGCGATCGCGGCCGGATCGTACGCGACGACCTTGGCGCCCGCGCTGCGCAGCTGATCGATCAGCGTGAGTGCGGGGGATTCGCGGATGTCGTCGGTTTCGGGCTTGAACGCGAGCCCCCACACGGCGATCCGGCGATCGTCGAGCCGGCCGCCGAAATGAGCGATCACGCGCTGGCCGAGCGCGCGCTTGTGGCGTTCGTTCGCGCGGTCGACAGCATCGACGACCGTCAGCTGGACGTCGTGCTCGCGGCCCGTGTGGACGAGCGCACGCAGGTCTTTCGGAAAGCACGAGCCGCCGAAGCCGGCGCCCGCGAACAAGAACTTCGGCCCGATCCGCGGGTCGGAGCCGATGCCCTTGCGAATCGACTCGATATCGGCGCCGACGCTCTCCGCAAGGCGTGCGAGCTCGTTCATGAACGAGATCCGCGTCGCGAGCATCGCGTTGGCCGCGTACTTGGTGAGCTCGGCGGAGCGGAGGTCCATCACCATCAAGCGATCGCTGATCCGCAGCATGCCGCGATACAGCTCGCGCAGCGTCGCGACCGCACGTTGATCGTCGGCGCCGACGATGATCCGCGATGGCTTGAGGAAGTCGTTCAGCGCGTCCCCCTCTTTGAGGAACTCCGGGTTCGAGGCGACGGCGAACGGTTGCTTGGTCTGCATCGCGACGATGTCGCGAACGCGATCTGCGGTACCGACGGGGACCGTGCTCTTGGTGACGATCACGGTAAATCCCTCGAGCGCACGTCCGATCGCCCGCGCGGCTTCGAACACGTACTCGAGGTTCGCCGAGCCGTTCGGTAGAGATGGCGTTCCGACTGCGATGAACACGACGGCGGCACCGGAGATCGCGTCAGGGGTCGAGGTCGTGAAGCGAAGCCGAGCTCGGCCCGCGTTGCGGCGCACGAGCTCCGGCAACCCGGGTTCGTGGATCGGGCACTCGCCCCGGCGGAGCGCATCGACCCGCGCGCGATCGATGTCGACACAGGTGACCTCGTGGCCGTACTCCGCCAGGCCGGCACCCGTCACGAGTCCGACATAACCGGTCCCAATCACCGCAACCTTCATCGTGACCTCCAGCTTGAGCGAGCGGGTGTGCCGCGAAGCGCGTCGTTGCGCGTGCGGACCGGCGGGCAAGGCCCGTGAAACCACGTCCCTGTCGTCGGCAGATGCTGGCAAGTGCAAGCAGGGTTCCGGCTCCCGAAATCCCAAAGTCTTCCTTGTTCCGGAGTGCGGGCCGTGAGATGCAGGGCCGATGGAGACTCAGGCGAGCGGGTTGTTGCGGAAGTTCATGCCGGCGATTCAGATGCCGACGCGCTCGGTCGACGCCGAAGCGATCGTTCGCGAAGTGTTCGGCTTGGCCAACATCGAAATCGGCGGGACTGCTCCCGGTGATATTCGCGTCAGCGACTCTCGGTTCTACGAGCGTGTCCTGCGCGATGCGTCGATCGGCTTCGGCGAAGCCTACATGGACGAGTGGTGGGAGACCAACGAGCTCGACCTCACCATCTACAAGATGATGCGGGCGAACCTGAAGCAGAAGATCACCGGCAGCTGGCGGCTGCGGGCGCTCACGGTGAAAGCCGTGATGCTGAATCTCCAGGCCAAGGCGCGCGCGGGCGCTTCGATCGAAGCGCATTACGACATCGGCAACGACCTCTACACGCGGATGCTCGACGAGCGCATGGTCTACACCTGCGGCTACTGGAAGAACGCCAAGACGCTCCAGGAAGCACAGAACGCAAAGCTCGACCTGGTCGCGAAGAAGGTCGGCCTCGAGCCCGGTATGCGCGTCCTCGATCTCGGCTGCGGCTGGGGCGGGTTCGCGAGCTGGGCCGCCGAGAAATACGGCTGCACGGTCCTCGGCGTGACGCTCTCGAAAGACCAAGTCGCCCTCGGCAACGAGCTGTGGAAGCACCTGCCGGTCAAGCTCGAGCTACGCGACTACCGCGACGTGCGGGGCCAGTTCGATCGCGTTGTCTCGATCGGCATGATGGAGCACGTCGGACCGAAGAATCACCGCGACATGCTCGAGGTGATCGACCGTTGCCTCAAGCCCGATGGCGTCGCGCTGATCCACACGATCGCGAACAACAAGAGCCTGCGCCACGGCACGGCGTGGATCGAGAAGTACATCTTCCCGAACGCGGTCGCGCCGTCGATGGCGCAGATCGGCCGCGCGATGGAGGGCCTGTTCGTCCTCGAGGATCTCCACAACATCGGACCGGATTACGATCCGACGCTGATGGCGTGGTGGGACAACTTCGACCGCACGTACAGCGAGATTTCACACCGCTACGACCGCAAGTTCTACTTGATGTGGAAGTTCTACTTGCTCGCCGCTGCCGGCGCCGCACGCGCACGTGACGGCCAGCTCTATCAGCTCGTGATGACGAAGCCCGGCCGCAAGCAGCCGGACTGCCGCATCAGCTAACGCGCGGCCCGCTCGAGCGGGCCTTGACGGACACGGCGCTGCGAACTGCTACGCCGCGACTGCGCGACCGACGACGCCGGCGCGGACTTCGATCGGATCGACGGAATCGGTTTGCCAGCCGCGTGCCATGAACTTTGCGGCGTCGATCAGCGCGTGATGGTACGGCTCGCTGAAGTACGGGATGCCGTGCCGCTTGCACCACGCAGAAGTGATCGCGGCGGCGCGGGGCAGGTTGTGGTGCGGGATCTTCGGGAACAGGTGGTGCTCGACCTGGTAGTCGAGACCGATGAAGAAGAACGAGACGAACTTCGGCATCTCGAGGTTCCGCGTCGTCTCGAGCTGGTGGATCCAGTCACGCTGCTGCCCGTTCGTGACGGGCAGGCCCATGTGCGCCGGCGCGAACACGAGCGCGAGGCACACGCCGACGCCGGCCCACACGGCCGAGTACACGGCAAAGCCGATCAGGGGGCCCCAGATCAGCGACGGAATCACGAGCCAGCCCGTGTAGTGAATCGTCAGCGACGCGACCTCGATCCACCACGCAGCGGTACGGCCATGCTGGCGGGGATAGCGCATCGTGAACAGGAGCGAGCTGCGGCGCATGCCGAGCGCCATGAGCGTCGACATCGGCCAGAACAGCCAGCGCTGAAGGTTGCGCTGGAACCAGCGCTCTTTCGGGCCGGACTTCGCGTGATCTCCGCTCGACGATGCGAACGGGAACGGGCGGATGTCGGGATCGACACCCTCGACGTTCGGATGACCGTGGTGCAAGCGATCGTGCTTCTCGCGCCAGTACAGCGAGCTGAGCCCGCCGAACACGGGAAACGCAAAGTAGGCGATGAACGCGTTACGGCCCGATGAGGCCGAGAAGCTGCGGTGACTGCCTTCGTGCCCGACCATCGCGATCGACGTGCACAGCACGGCGCACACCGGTACGAGGAAGATCGCACCGACGAACCCGGTGAGGCGGATGCCCAAGAATGCGACTGCGAGGGCGACCAGCATTGCTGCGAGCTTCAGCCAGCTGCGAAGCTCGCGATGTTCGAACAGCCCGGCATCCCGCAGCTCATTTCGTAGGCTCCCCAATTCCGGTGACATACGCCCGGACCATCACTCACTTCCGCGTGGATCTCAAATGCTCAATTGTCAGGACTCGGTCAGCTTGGGCTAGGCCGCTGCAAACGCGCCAGGGCCCGGCAGATCACGTTGATGTCTGCGCATTTGGAACCCTGCCATCACGAGGAGCACACCGAGAACCAGGGCGTAGGCACCTACCCACAGCCCGAGTGCGATTGCGCCGGCCGCCGGCGAGATGAACAGGATCACCCCGAAGCCGATCGACAGGATGCCTTGCACCACGAGCAGCCACTCGTGCCTCAGGACCTTCCGCAAGCGCACCGCTGTCACGACCTCCAGGATCCCGGACACGAGCGCCCAAGCCGCGATGACGAGCAACAGCACGAGCGCCGTAATTCCGGGCCACACGAGCGCGATCAGGCCGGCCACGATCGACGCGATGCCACGTGCGATCACCGGCGCCGAGTGCGGTGATTCCGCGACTCGAGCGCCGACCGTCAGGGTCAGGACGCCGTCGACGATCGCGTAGATGCCGAACACGACGACCAGGGACAAGAATGTGATCCCCGGAAGCAGGACCCCGAAAATCCCGAGCAGGATCGCGGCAACACCGCGAAGCGCGATCGTCCACCAGCGCCAAGCCGTCAACCGCTCGGGCCACGGTAAAGGTTCTGCGGGAACTACCATTTGCACTCTCCTCTCGTCGACACAGCGTGCAGGCTGCGCACCAGCGAGGCCTGCCCGTTGCACGCGAAGAGATCGCAATGCCCGAATCGCAGACGTCTAGTATCCGATCCGACGAAGATCTGCAGAGGGACGTCCTCGCAGAGCTCCACTGGGATACGCGGATTGCAGCCAACGAGATTGGAGTAGTCGTGAGGGACGGTGTCGTGACGCTCACCGGGTGGGTCGATTCGCTGTTCAAGAGGTGGGCTGCCGAAGACGCGGCGCGGCGCGTCCACGGCGTCAAGGCGTTGGCGAACGACATCGCGATCAAGTTGCCCGAATCGGTGGAACGCACGGATCAAGACGTCGCGATCGCGTGTGCGCGCGCGATCGAATCCAACACGATGCTGCCGGCGGAGCGGATCCAGATCACGGTCGTCGACGGCAGGGTGACGTTGCGCGGCGAGGTCGAATGGCAGTTTCAGAAAGAGGACGCCGAGCGCTCGGTGCGCGAACTGTGGGGTGTCAGGGGCGTGACGAACGCGTTGTCTGCTCGCACGCGGCCGACGCCGGCAGAGCTGCTCGAGAAGATCGAGCGCGCGCTGGTCCGCAGTGCCGAGACCGACGCGAAGCGCATCGAGGTCGAGGTCGCAGGCAGCAAGGTGATCCTGAAAGGTACCGTGAGATCGTGGGCCGAGCGCGAAGAGGCCGAGCGGATCGCGTGGCACGCGCCGGGGGTCAGCGAAGTCGATAACCAGCTCACGATCGCGTACTGATCCTACTGATGCGCGGGAACGCACCGCATTTTGCGCACTCCGCTTGCAAGCTCGCAAGGCATGCGGCTTCGCGCGCCTGTCAAGATCGACGATCTCGTTCGTAACGATCACAAATTGCTCGGGCGGTCGGAGCGGCCGAACGATGTCGAGGTCGTACGCGCCGAAGGCAGCCTCGTCCACGATGCGCGCGGGCGCACGTTCATCGATTTTCAGATGGGCTGGTGCGTCGGAAACCTCGGCTGGAACCCGCACGCGATCATGCAGGCCGTGCGCGACTTCGATGGGCCGTCGTACGTGAATCCTTCAGCGATGTATCCCCCGTGGGTCGAGCTCGCGGGCCTGCTCGCCGAGCTGGTGCCCGGCCGCGTCCGCAGATCGTATCGCGCGACGACAGGCACCGAAGCCGTCGAGCTCGCGCTGCAGCTCGCGATGACCTTCACGCGCCGCCGCAAGCTCGTGTCGATCGACGGTGCCTATCACGGCAATTCGTTCGCCGCGCGCAGCCTCGGTGCCGGCGGTGTCGACAACCTGCTGCACGGCTGCATGAAGTTGGCGCTGCCGCTCGATCACAAGGCACTCGATCGACTCGAGACCTTGGTCAAGCACCGTGATGTCGCCGCCTTCATCATGGAACCGATCATCACGAACCTCAGCGTCGTGATTCCCGACCTCGACTTCATGCGGGAGATCATTCCGCTGTGCCATCAATACGGGACGCTCGTGATCATGGACGAGGTCGCGACCGGCTTCGGCCGCACAGGCGCACTGTTCGCGTGCGAGCACTACGACCTCGCGCCCGACTTCATCTGTCTCGCGAAGGCGATCACGAGCGGAGTCGCGCCACTCGCGGTGACGATCACCACGCCGGATATCGCGAACGAGACCGAAGGCGAGCTCGAGTTCTATTCGACGTTCGGCTGGCACCCGGTGGCGGTCGAAGCTGCGATCGCGACGTGTCGGTTCTGGCAGCGGCATCACGACCACCTGATCGGGAACGCGATGGCTCGTTCGAGCGAGTTCCGGTCGCGCCTTCTGCGCATGCCGTGGGCGGTCGAGCCGGAGCTGCGTTGCCGTGGTCTCGCGATCGGCATCGGGCTCGACGACGCACGCTATGTCGAGCGGATCCGCCAGCGCTGCCAAGACGAAGGCTTGCTGGTGTTCGCCGAAGACGACTCGCTCGTGATGTTTCCAGCGCTGACGCTCGACGAGCACACCGCCCGCGAGGGCCTCGATATCCTCGAGCACTGCGCCCATGACATTCGTTGACCGGGCCTGCGACGGCGACCCCTCGGCGCGAGTGACACACGGAACTGTGTGTTGCCGGTCGATTTGCTACATCCAAGGCGACGCGTGACTCGTACAATCACCCCATGAAACTCGCTCTCGCGATCGCCTCGGTTGTGTTCGCTGCCTGCGGAACGGAGCCCGCGGCCACGGTCGACGCTAACGGCGGCAGCCCCGACGGAACGGTAGGCACGGTGACCAATGTCTCCGGCACGATCGCGGCGGACACCACCTGGCGTGACACGATCAACATCACCGCGAATACGACGATCCCCAGCGGCGTCACGGTGACGGTCGCAGCAGGCACCACGATCAACGTCACCGCGAATCCTTCGTTGACGATCACGGTCCAAGGATCCATCGACATCCAGGGCTCGAGCGCTGCGAAGGTCACGATGAAGCCGACCGTCGCAACGGGTCACTGGAATCGCTTCGCGATCCCACCCGGCGGGCAGGTCACCGCGCACTATCTGGTCGAGGTCGGCGGCGGGTTCCAGCTCAGCGGCGGCAAGCTGACACTGATCGACAGTGCGGCGTCGCGCGCGAGCGGCGATCTGGTCGAAGGTACCGGGACGGTCGATATCGAGTACTCCGCGATCGGACTCGAGCCCGGCGGTGCGGATAGCACGCATTGCGCGCTGCACTTCGATCTCGCGGCGAACACGCTCAAGGTGACGCACACCAACCTCAGCACGTCGGTCTACGGGATCATGTTCTACGGCGGCACCAACGCTGACTTCACGTACAACAACTGGTTCTCGAACACGTACAACGTCGACGCGCAGGGCCCGGTGAGCGGCAACTTCAGCTTCGGCTGGTTCGGCGCGAAGCCGCCGACGGGCACGGGCGTGACGGCGACTAACCTCGCACCGGCTCGCCTGACCGACGCCGGTCCGCGCCCGTAGTTATTCGTCGTCACTTGATCGCTCGAGCGACGATCCGGATGGCTAGCTCGGTGTGGCATGCGCCCCTGTTGACCGTGAGCTCGGCGCACCTCGATGGCGCGATACTCCCGTGTCCGTGGGGGTAGATGCGGGCCAGCGCCTTGCAGCTGGATCAGGCACCGATGCGGAGCCAGATGCTCTTTTCATTCTCGATCTATCGAGCCGTGCTGACGGTGCTCGTCGTCATCATCTTGTGCATGTGCTGACGATCGCATGGTCCTCGCTACCCAATGCTGCCCCGGGAATGGATCGCGCGTGTTAACGTCGAGGCCGATCGTGGAGCACATCGAGTCGACCCCGGTGATCTTGGTACCAGGTCGCTTGCTCGTGGTCGATGACCACGCGGATGGTGCCGACATCTTGGGCGAGCTGCTTCGAGAAGAAGGCTACGAGGTCAGCATCGCCTACGACGCCCCGACCGCGATCGAGCTCGCGCGTCAGTTCCAGCCGACGATCGCGCTCGTCGATCTCGCGCTTCCGCAGATGGATGGCTACGAGCTCGCTCGACATCTCCGTGATCGGGTCGCCGGTCTCCAGTTCGTCGCGGTCAGCGGCTACGGCGACCCCGCGGATCTGCAGAAGAGCGCCGCCGCCGGTTTCCACGCCCACCTCGGCAAACCGCTCGACTTCGACAAGCTGGTGATGGTGCTCGACGAGCTTCGTCCGAGCGCCCGCAAGATCGCGCCCGTGTAAGGCTCTTCGTTGGGCTTGTGCACCGGCCGGACCAATGGTTCCATGTGTGTAGATGGGGTGTTTGTGCTGTGGAGCCGGAACCGAGGTCGGCGAGCTGTGTCGTCCTTGCGCGCAGGAAGTCGCCCCTTGTGAGGGGCTGATTCCGGATCACATCCGATCGACCGTCGACACGACCGAGGCCGCGGGGTGGGTGGTCGATGGGTACGGAGCAGCGCACGCGATCATCACGAAGACCGGCATCGGTCGCAAGCAAGAGGGCGAGCTCGTGATCCTCGCAAGCTCCGTCTCGCGCGAGCACGCCGAGATTCGCAAGACCGACGCAGGCTGGTTCATTCGCGATCTCGGCAGCCGCAATGGCACGTTCGTCGATGGGACGCGCGCGCAAGGCCGCGTCACGATGCAACAGCGATCGCTGATCAAGATCGGCGATGTCGCGTTGTGGTTCCTCGCTGAAGTCATTCACGAGCCGGTCGCACCGCCATCGATGGCCACGGCGAGCGCCGGCGGCGGCCTGGTACGGTTCAACATCAGTCCCGGATCGATCGAGCTGTGTCTCGTCGGCACGACCGATCTCGGCGCAGGTGGCGCTCTGTTATCGCGCGCCGCGGGTAGCGAAAGTTGGAATGAACGTGGGCTGGCTCCGCTCGAGTATCAGCTGATGCGGGCGCTCTGCGTTCGCGCGGCGGAAGAGGCGAACGCCCCGTCGGCCGTTCGTGGTTGCGTGCCGACGAAGCAGCTCGCCCGCGATCTGCCGTTCCAATCGAAGTACGCGAACGAAGAGAACGTCCGTCAGGTCGTCCGCCGCTTGCGTGCCGTGCTCGGCGAAGTCGGCGTCGATAGCGTGCTCGCGGTCGCCCCTGGGCGCGGCTACTATTTATCGTGCTCGGTCAGCGTCGTCGCGTCCGAACGCCGCTGACGGATGCTCGTGCGCTGCGAGATCGATCGTCATCGTGCGCGTCGGCGTTTCGCTCGCGGTGACAAACGCTTCCTCGTGCGCCTTGAACTCGACCCACCACTTCTTCGCGTCCGCTTCGGTCCAGTCTCGAGTCGGTAGTGCGCGCAAGGCGTCCGCGAGATCCGCGGCGCTCGCGTGGCGCTCTGCGGGCGTCTTTTGCAGGCACTTCATCACGATGTCTTCGAGCGCCGGATCGACGTGCGTTGCGATCACCTCGGACGGTCGCTTTGGCTTTGCGGTGACGTGTTGAATGCACGTCTCGATCGCCGTCGCGCCGTCGAATACGCGTTTGCCGGTGAGCAAGAAGTACGCGACGCACCCGACGGCATAAAGATCGGCGCCCGGTCCGATTCGATCCGGGTCGGTGATCGCCTCGGGTGCGACGTAACCCGGGGTCCCAAGGATCACCTGCGTCGAGGCGCCGGTGTCTCCGGCGATCTCTTTGACGAGGCCGAAGTCGACGACCTTCACGACATCCGGCATACCACCGCGCTCGCACAAGATGATGTTCGGTGGCTTGATGTCGCGATGGATGATGCTGCGATCGTGCGCTTCCTGTAGCGCGCCGCAGACCTGGATCAGGATCTTGGCGACGCGGCCGTTCGCCTGCGGACCGTGGCGTTTGACGAGGTGCTCGAGGTTGATGCCGCCGCCGAGATACTCCATCGCGTAATAAAACACGCCTTCGTAGCTGCGGCCGTAATCGAACACGGCCACGGTGTTCGGATGTGTGAGCTGGCTCATGTGCTGGACCTCGCGCTCGAACCGGATCAGGTTGTCCTCCGAGCCAACGCGATCCGGCAGGAGCAACTTCACCGCGGTTGGCCGTCTCAGCAGCACGTGATGTGCACGATAGACCGCGCCCATGCCGCCCTCGCCGATCTTGCGCTCGAGCGTGTACTGGCCGAGCTGAGTGGCCGCGGTGACCTGACGGCGAAGGCCATAGATCATCTTCGAGCCGGCGGTCGCCACGAGCACGACGACCGAGCTGACGATCAAGTCGCCGAGGATATAGGCCGGCGTCGGCAGATCCGGAACGATGATGAACGTCAGCGCGATCGCGGCGACGGTCAGCGGTGTGAACATGATCGACGACACGACCGCCGTGCGCTTGCCGCTGCTCGGCACGAACAGCGCGCGCGTGAACACGGCGAGCGTCGAGAACACGAGCGAGGTCCAGGCTGCGGCGTGGAGCTCGGGTGCGAAATACGCGCTGATCCCGAACATCACGCCGATGCCGATCGCATAGAGCAGATCGATCCAATGCAATGCGGCGAGCGACAGCACGCGACGGGCGAGCAACAGCCGCCAGATCGCGGCCATCGTCGCGAGCTCGACCGCGGCCGCGGTGAAGATGAAGTTGCTGTAGAGCGGCTTTAGCTCCGGGTAGATCGCGTAAAGCGCGAACAGAAACGAGATCAGGACGATGAAGCTCCAGAACATCATCTTCGAGAACACCTCGAGACGAGCCTGGAGATACGCCCGCGTCTCCTCCTCGCTGCCGTCCACCGCCCACGCCGGCCGGATCATCCGCCTCGATCGTCCTGGTCCCACCACAGCGGCAGTCTGCCAGAACGCGACGAGATCAGGGGCGAGTCAGAGCCGCTTCGAGAGGTCGACGACGATCTTCTGCGTCGAAATTGCAGTCTCCTCGCCGCGAGATGGCAGCTCGAGCCGGCCTTTGTCGAACCGCACGAACGCGTCGATCCCGACCACGATGGCGATGAGGAGGACGACGATTTCCATCTGCGGTGGGTGTAATCGAAATTGATCGGACCGCACGGAGGTTCACGTGATTCTCACGCGTGCAGCATCCTCGCGATCAGGCACGTTCTCCGAGATCCACTTGCATCGTGATCGTCGACGACGACACGTCCGCGTTGGCCTCCGAGCCACGGAACTGTTGCCACCAGGATTTCGCGAGGCCATCGCTCCAGTCCCGATAGGCGGACAACGCGCCGAGCGCTGCTGCGAGCTCGGTGGCGCTCGCGTAACGATCGCTGGGTTTCTTCGAGAGGCACTTCATGAGCACGTCCTCGAGATCGACGGGCAGCGCGATCGCCGCGAGCTCCGAGGGTCGCTTTGGCGTCGCCGTCACGTGTTGGATGCAGATGTCGACCGCGGTCTTGCCTTCGAATACGCGCTTGCCCGTGAGCATGAAATAGCCCACGCAACCGAGCGCGTAGAGATCGACCGCCGGCCCGATGTGGGCGGGGTCCGTGACGGCTTCCGGCGCGACGTAGGCAGGCGTGCCGAGGATGACCTGCTGCGATGCACCGGTGTCTGCTGTGATCTCCTTGACGAGCCCGAAATCGACGACCTTCGCGACGTCGTGAAGCCCACCGCGCTCGCACAAGATGATGTTCGCGGGTTTGACATCGCGATGAATGAAGCCTTGCTCGTGCGCCTCCTGCAACGCGCCGCACACCTGCGACAGGATGTGAACGACTCGCTGGGCGGGCTGCGGGCCGTGCTGCACGACGAGCTGCTCGAGGTTGATGCCGCCGCCCAGGTACTCCATCGCGTAGTACAGGACGCCCTCGGGGCTGCGCCCGTAGTCGAACACGGCGACGGTGTTCCAGTGCGTGAGCTGGCTCATGTGCTGGACCTCGCGCTCGAACCGTTCGAGGTTCTCGGCGCCGACGCGATCGGGGAGCAGCAGCTTCACCGCCGTCGGCCTGCGCAGCATCAGGTGGTGCGCGCGATACACCGCGCCCATGCCGCCTTCGCCGATCTTGCGATCGAGCGTGTACTGCCCGAGCTGCATCGCCGCGGTGACCTGGCGACGCAGCCCGTAGATGATCCGCGAGCCAGTCGCCGCGAGCAGCACGACGACCGACGAGAACACGAGACCGGCGAGCACGAGCGCGGGCCCGGGGAGCTCTTGCTTCGTGGGCGCAAAGGCGAGGTACACGCCGGCGAGATTGATCGGCACGAGCGTCAGCGCCGACACGATCACCGTGCGCCAGCCGCTCGACGGCAGGATCAGCGCACGCGTGAACACCATGAAGCTCGACCACATCATCGCGGCGGGTGCCGCGGACACGAGATCGGGTGCGAACACCACGCTGAGCGCGAACCCGCTGCCAACCCACAACCCATAGACGAGGTCGAGCCGATACAGCGCCTCGTACGACATCCTGCGTCGGACGAGCAGCACGCGCCAGAACACCGCAAGCGCGGCGAGACACAGCACGGCTTCTCCGAAGATCAGGTGGTTCTGCAGCGGCCTTAATCGCGGATAGACCTCGTACAGCACGCTGACGAACACGAGATCGACGAGCAAGCTCCAGAACATCACGCGCGAGAACACCGTCAGGCGCGCCTGCAGATACGCCCGCGATTCCTCTTCGTTGTTCGCGGCGCCCCACAGCGCGCGAATCATTCGTCGAGAGCGTGCTGGTTCGGCCACGATGTCCAGCCTCGCCAAAACCTTGCCAGACTGCGTGCTCGATCACGCATTCCTCACGCGTTCGCACAACAGGCCTGTAGCTCGCGCGCGACTCGTACTCGATCTCGCTGTGTCCTCCTGCAGGTCGTCGCATCACGCTGACTGACAGGGTTTGATGCATGCGCGTAGGGCAGGGCGAAGGGGCCGGACCCCGTTGTCGAGATGGGCTCGTGGTAGGCGGTCTCGATCGAGTACGAGCACGACCGATCTTTCAACAAGCTGTTGTCGGCGCGAGGGCTTGAGCCGCGCCGCTGCAGCAACTACGCTGCGTAACGTGGACGGTGGCATCGAGTGGCTCGTCGACGGGCATGGCTGCGCGCCTGCACGGCTGCGGGATCGCGCGTCGGTGATCGCGCTACTCGATCAGATCGTCCGTGACATGGACCTCCATGTCGTATCGACCGCGGTGCACGTGTTCGGTGGCCACGCGGGAATCACCGCGCTGTACCTGCTCGCCGAGTCGCACCTGACGATTCATACATTTCCCGAAGCGAGCCTCGCGACGCTGAACGCGTATTGCTGCAAGCCGCGGAGACCGGCGGCGTGGCAGGTCTTGTTCGCGCACCATCTCGGCGCCGGCGACGCGCTGGTTCGCGAGCTGTCGCGTGGAGCGCCGCGATGAAGACGCCATGCCCGACGTGCGGCGCCGAGGTCGAGTTTCGGTACGACGACTCGTTCGTCCGGGTGTGCGACCATTGCCGCGCGGCCGTGCTGCGCACCGACCGTGGCGTCGAGACACTCGGCAAGGTCGCCGACCTCGTCCCTTTCGAATCGCCGCTCCGGCTGTTTGCCGACGGTCACTTCGGAAGCAAGTCGTTCATGCTCGTCGGCATGGCGCAGCTCCGGCACAGCGCCGGCGGCCTGTGGCAGGAGTGGTATGCGAAGTTCGACGGCGGCACGTGGGGTTGGCTCGCAGAGGCGCAGGGTCGCTATTACCTGACGCTCGAACAGCCGGCGCAAGACCTGCCGCCACAGCGGTCGTTGCCGCCCGGCAGCACGACACTGCTGTTACTACACGGCAAGCCGCACACGTTCACGGTCTCCGAGATGGGCTCGGCGAGCTATGTCGCGGCGGCCGGTGAGCTGCCGTATCGGCTGGTGCCGAACGGATCGTTCCGGTTCGTCGATCTGTCCGATGGTGCAGGCACGTTCGCGACGATCGATTACGGCGAGGAAGAGGGCGACAAGCCGGCGCTCTACGTCGGCTCGCAAGTGCCGCTCGCGGACCTCGGAGTTCGCGGAGGCGAAGTCGCCGCGCCGCAAGCCGCCCTCGCCGGGGATTCCGCGGCATCGATCAAGTCGACGCGGCTCGCATGTCCGAACTGCAACGGCTCGCTCGAGATCCGTGCGCCGGGCCAGACGCAACGGATCGTCTGCGCGTATTGCGACACGTTGCTCGATTCGTCGAGCCCGACGCTCGCAGTCGTCGAGAAGCTGACGCAGAAGCCGACGCCGTCGATCCCACTCGGCACGAAGGCTACGTTCAGCGAAGGCGAGATGACCGTGATCGGTTACGTGCAGCGCAGCGCGGAGGTTGAAGGGGCCTGGTATCCGTTCGACGAATATCTGCTCTACGAGCCGAGGATCGGGTTTCGCTGGCTCGTGGAGTCCGACGGTCATTGGAGCTACGTCCAGCCGATCGAGACCGGCGCCGTTGCATTCGACCTCGCAGGCGCGCAGTACGATGGCGTGAAATTTCGCTCGTACCAGAGCGCGCCTCTGCGCGTCGATCAGGTGCTCGGCGAGTTCTACTGGCAGGTGTTCGCCGGCGAATCCGTCGAATCGCAGGATCTGATCGCGCCGCCGGCGATGCTGTCGCGTGAAGCGAACGAGCGAGAAGAGAACTGGTCGCTGTCGACGTACCTGACGGTCGACGAGGTCCAGCACGCATTCGGAGACAAGGGCCTTCCGCTCGGGGAGCCGCAGGGCGTTGCACCGAATCAGCCAAACACCTGGCAGAGCGCCACGAACGTCATGGCTGCCGCGTTCATCGCGCTGTGCGTGTGTGGCGTGATGTTCGCGATGCTCGCGTCGAACGAACAGAAGGCAACGCTGAGCCTTAGCGCGCCACCCGTGTCGACGCCCGCGGCGCCGCCCGAGGAGCCTGCGCTGGCTGCGAGGCTACCGGTCGAATGTCTCAACTGGCGAGCGGCCACTTCGGCGATCTCGGCGTGCGACAAGCTCTCGCAAGATACGCGCGGCTCGCTCAGGCAAGTGTTCGAGCTGGCTTCGTCCGGCTGGGAGGGCCTCACGACGGATCAGATGAGCGGCCTCACCAGCGCGTGTCAGGCCGGTGCAGCGGCGGTCAATCAAACCGCGGCGAGCGCAGGGTGCGCGATGCCACCACCGATGGCCCCCTTGCCCGACGTACCGATCGCAACACCGCCACCGGCCGCCGCACAGCCATCGAACGTGTTCTTCTCCGACCCGTTTCAGATCGACGGCGGCAAGAACATCGAGCTGACGTTCACGGCATCGGGGCTCGATAACAGCTGGGCGTACATCGCCGCGGATCTCGTGAACGAACAGACGGGCGCGGTGGTCACCGCCGGCGGCGACATCGAGCACTACTCGGGCTACGAAGACGGCGAGTCTTGGTCGGAAGGCTCGCGCGTCACCAAAGAGGTGATCGGGCCGCAGCCGGAGGGCAGCTATCTGATGCGGGTCGAGACGCTGTACGGCGGGACCGGCGACTTGCCGGTGACGGTCAGCGTCAAGCAGGGCGTGTTCCGGTTCCGGTACCTCGCGTGGGCGCTGGGCCTGTTGATGGTTCCATTCCTGATCATCGGGCTCGTCTCGTGGTCGCGAGAGCGCCGCAGATGGGAGAACAGCACGAGCGGCAAGGCGCCGACGACCCCGGTCTCGATCTTGATCATGATGGTCGGCGGTGTGTTCACGCTGATCGTGTTCCTACTGAAAGCGATGGCATCCCGCAATGACGACGACTGAACAGCCGCGCCCACCGGACCGACCCCGCGTGCCACGACCACCGCGATCGATCATCGCGATGTTTTCGATGGCGTTGAGCGGTGTGCTCGTCGTGGGGTATCTCGTGTTCGGGTTCACGCAGCGCGAGGTCGGGGATCCCGAACGCGACGCGATTCCGTCGAGCGTCCGATCATCGCCGGGAGGCTATCGCTCCTACGCGTTTTGGCACAGCGGTTACCACGGAGGTAAATAATGAAGATCGAGAACTTGGGCGACGCGGCGGTTTCGTCGGCAGTATTTGCAGGTATCGGTCTTGCGGTCTTCGGGATCGCGTTCTGGATCATGACCAAGCTCGCTCCGTTCTCCGTCAAGAAGGAGATCGAGGAGGACCAGAACGTCGCACTCGCGGTGATCATGGCCGGGGTGATCATCGGTGTCAGCCTCATCATCTCCTCAGCCATCAGCGGCTCGTAACGAGGCGCCGATCGTCGCGAGCGCGTTGTATCTCAACGTGTTCGTGGTCGCGATCTGTGGCCTCGTCTACGAGCTCCTGGCGGGAACGCTCGGCAGTTATCTGCTGGGCGATTCGGTCACGCAGTTCTCGCTGGTGATCGGGCTGTATCTGTCCGCGATGGGCGTAGGCGCGTGGCTCTCGCGTCGCCTCGACACCGATCTCGCACGCAAGTTCATCGAGATCGAGCTCGCGGTCGCGGTCGTCGGCGGGGCGTCCGCGCCCGTGCTGTTCATGGCGTTCGGCTCGGTCGTTCACTTCCAGCTCGTGCTGCTCGGGTTCGTGTTCTCGATCGGTGTGCTTGTCGGGCTCGAATTGCCGATCCTGATGCGCCTCCTCGAAGGGCAACTCGCCTTCAAGGATCTGGTCTCGCGCGTCCTGACGTTCGATTACATCGGCGCGCTCGCCGCGGCGCTGATGTTTCCTCTCGTACTCGTGCCGAAGGTCGGGCTGGTTCGATCGTCGCTGCTGATGGGCTGCGCGAATGCCGCCGTCGCGCTGTGGGGGACGTGGTTGCTCGCACCGCGGCTCGGCAACAAGCTGATCGGGATCCGTGCGCGAGCCATCTGCGTGCTGATCGCGATGCTCGTGGGACTCGCGTTGGCCGACCGATTCACGAGCTGGGCCGAGGACGAGATGTACGCAGATCCGATCGTGTTCTCCGACACGACACCGTATCAGCGGATCGTCGTGACGCGCGGCCGGGCAGGATTCCAGCTGTTCCTCAACGGCAATCTTCAGTTCGCCTCGGCCGACGAGTACCGCTACCACGAGGCACTCGTGCATCCCGCGATGGCCTCCGCGGATCTACCGCCGAAACGCGTGTTGATCCTCGGCGGAGGCGATGGGCTGGCGCTTCGCGAGGTGCTCGCGCATCCGTCGGTCGAGCAGGTCCAGCTCGTCGATCTCGATCCGGCAATGACCGGGCTGTCGAAGCGGTTCCCTCCACTCGCGGAGCTCAACCGGCATTCGTTCAGCGATCACCGCGTGACGGTCACCAACGACGACGCGATGGTCTGGCTCGAAGACCATCCGGGTCTGTGGGATACGATCATCGTCGACTTTCCGGATCCGAACTCGTTCGCGCTCGGCAAGCTCTACACGAAGTTGTTCTATCGCCGGCTGCTCGCACGGCTGTCTCCCGGAGGTGCGGTCAGCGTGCAGGCGACCTCACCACTGTTCGCGCGCAAGTCGTATTGGTGCATCGTCGAGACCATGCGCGCCGCGGGGTTTGCCGTCGAGCCGTATCAGATCACGGTGCCTTCGTTCGGCGTCTGGGGTTACGTGCTCGCCAGGCGCACGCCCTTCGAGCGGCCGAAGCATGCGCCGGATCTCGCGCTGCGCTATCTCAATGACTCGGCGCTCGCGGCGATGTTCGAGATGTCGGCCGATATGACCGAGGTGCCGGTCGAGGTCAACCAGCTCGATAACCAGGCGCTCGTCCGCTACTACGAGCGCGAATGGCGGAAGTGGGAGTGACGACCCGGCGTGACTTCGTCGCGATGTTGCTCGGTGCGCCGATCGCCGCGTCGGTCGGATGCGGCTCGCGTACGCGGCAGCTGCCACCGGGCACGATCGTCGGCACCGGGATGCAGCGCGCGCATCACGTGGTCCGCGACGGCGGGCCCGTCGTGCCGGCGAGCGAGCGACGGCATCGCGTCGTGATCATCGGCGGCGGGGTCGCCGGACTTTCCGCCGCATGGGAGCTACGGCGGCACGGCGTGCGCGATGTCGTCGTGCTCGAGCTCGATGACGTGTACGGCGGAACCGCGCGCGGCGGCGCGAGCACGGTGACGACGTATCCGTGGGGCGCGCACTACATCGTCGCGCCGCAGCAGGAACAAGTCGATCTGACCGCGCTGCTGTCGGAGATGGGAGCGATCGAGGCGGTCGCCGCGGACGGCACACCGATCGTCGACGAGGCGCTGCGCTGCCGCGAGCCGGAGGAGCGGGTGTTCTATCGCGGTCGCTGGTACGAGGGGCTCTACCTCGATGCCGGAGCGAGCCCCGAGGATCGGGCGCAGCTCGCCGCGTTTCGCGCGCAGATCGATCACTGGTCCGCGTGGCGCGACGGGCAGGGCAGGCGCGCGTTCGCGATTCCGCGCGCCGGTGTGTCGGACGATGCCGAGGTCCGCGAGCTCGATACGCTCTCGTTCGCGACCTGGCTCGATCAGCGAAAGCTCGGGTCGCCGCGGCTGCGGTGGCTCTGCGAGTACGCGTGCCGCGATGACTACGCGCTGACCACCGCGACGACGAGCGCATGGGCCGGACTGTTCTATTTCGCCGCTCGTCAGCGGGGTCCGGGCGCACCACCGCAGACCGTCGTCACCTGGCCGAACGGCAACGGAGCACTCGTCGAGCACCTCGCGAAGGGCCAGGCGATCGAGCGCGGGGTCGCCGTCGTCGAGATCGACAATACGCCCGAGGGCGTGCGCATCGTCGCGGTCGCCGATCGCGGTGCGTTTGCGATCTCGGCCGATGCCGCAATCGTCGCGACGCCGACGTTTGTCGCGAATCGGATCGTCGCTCCGCGGCGCGGGCAGGCGCACGGCGACTACGGCGCGTGGACCGTCGCGAACGTGCACCTTCACGCGCGCCCACGTGCGGGCCGTGGCGCACCCGCGGCCTGGGACAACGTGTTTCACGATAGCGCGAGCCTCGGCTACGTCTCGGCGACCCACCAGCGCGGCCGCGATCGCGGGCCGACGGTGTGGACCTGGTATTATCCATTCACCGACGACGATCCGAGCGCCGTGCGCAAGAAGCTCGCGGGCGCGGGCTATGCCGAGTGGGCCGAGGTCGTGCTCGCAGATCTCGAGCGTGCGCACCCCGATATTCGCGACCTGGTGTCGAACATCGAGGTCGCGTTCTGGGGACACGGCATGATCCGGCCGCGCGTCGGCTCGATGTGGAGCGCCGAACTCGCCGCTCGCAGCGCGCCGATCGGTCGCGTGCATTTCGCCCACACGGATCTGTCTGGGCTCGCGCTGTTCGAAGAGGCGTTCGATCACGGCCTGCGCGCGGGCCGCGAGGTCGCCGGAGTGCTCGCGTGAGCTCGAAGTGGCTGCTGTCTCGGCGGATCGATCTCGCCATATTCGGCGGGACCGCCGCGATCGCGCTCGTGCTGGTCGCACTCGGTCCATACCTCGGCGCCGGCAACGATGCGCCGGAGTGGTCGTGGATCGCCGGCGTGCTGCTCGTCGATGTCGCGCACGTGTGGTCGACCGCGTTCGTCGTGTATCTCGATCCCGCCGAATGGAAGCGGCGGCCGGCGCTCTACGCCGGGGTGCCGATCGCGATGTTTATCGGCGGTGTCGCGCTCTACGCGTGCGGCGAAGGCCTGTTCTGGCGCGTGATCGCGTATCTCGCCGTGTTCCACTTCATTCGCCAGCAATACGGCTGGGTGATGATGTATCGCGCGCGCAACAACGAGCGTGATCGGCTCGGTCGCTGGCTCGATGGTGCAACGATCTACGTCGCGACCGTGTACCCACTGATCTGGTGGCACACGCAGCTGCCGCGTGCCTTCTCGTGGATGCGCGATGGCGACTTCATCACCGGCTTGCCCGACGGGTTCGCGGTGTCGGCTCGCATCGTCTATGTCGCCATGCTCGGCAGCTACCTGATGCGTGCGATCGCGCAGGTCGCGATGCGGCGATCGATATCTTGGGGCAAGCACCTGATCGTCGTGACGACCGCCGTCTGCTGGTACGTCGGGATCATCGGCACGAACACCGATTACGCGTTCACCGTGACGAACGTGTTCATCCACGGCATCCCGTACATGGCACTGGTCTACGTCTATGCCCGCGCGGCCGGCCGCGAGCGCGAGTCCGCGGCTGGACCGAGCGCGCGCCTCCTCGGGCATGCGCGCGGGATCCTCGTGTTCCTGGCGACCCTGTGGTTCATCGCGTACGTCGAGGAGATGTTCTGGGATCGCACGATCTGGCACGATCGGAGCTGGCTATTCGGTTCCGGGGTCGACGTCGGCGGCGGTGCACTGATCATCGCGCCGCTGCTCGCGATGCCCCAGCTCACGCACTACGTGCTCGATGGCTTCCTGTGGCGGCGCAAGACCAATCCTCGTTTGGGGCGCCTGCTCTAGCTCTGGTGCTCCGCGGTTCCGCATTCGTTCACAGACCGCGAGGCTCCGCGCTCGGGCGGAGACGCGCGGCTCCCCCGCTCGGGTACGCCCCGCGCTGGCTCGCTCGGGTCCTTCTCCGCTTCGAACAGGCGCGCTGCTCGTAACGTCGAACGATCTGCGGGACACCACCGGCCACCACTCGCAGGCGCGCGGGGGTACCCCTGCGCGGGGTGCGCCGCGCGTTGTCGAGAGCTCGAGCCTCGGTGCGTCCGCGATCTGCTAGCGACGCCAAGCACCGACACGTCGCCGGCGGGCGACCCCGTCGACGTGGCTTTGGTTATTGGTGCAGCGTCCAGTTGAGGCACGCGATCAAGTCGTCGGCATCTTCGATGCCGATGCCGAGGCGGATCAGGCGATCGATGCCGAGGCGTGCGACGACGTCGGGTGGCGTGAAATACTCGGAGACGGTGCGGTGATGGTTGACCTTGGTGACGAGACCGTCGAACGAGAGCGCGTAGCGGAGCACGCCGCAGGACACGAGCAGATCTGCGATCGCGCGGTGACGAAGCTCGTCGGCGTTGGCGACCCGGAACGCGAGGAGGGAGCCGGTGCGAACGTAGTCGCGCGCGATCACCGCGGCGTCGGGGTGATCGGGGAGGCTCGGATGAAACACGCGCTCGATCCGCGGGTGGTGAGCGAGGAAGCTGGCGACGCGCGCCGCGGTGTCACAGCGCAGAGCGTGCATGCGTTCCGCGTTTGGTAGGTTGGTGAGCACGCGGCGGGCGCGATCGTCGTCGAGGATGCCGCCGCGCATCGCGATCAGGTCCATGACTTGATTGCCGAGCTCGGTGTCGTTCGTCGCGATGTAGCCGCCGAGCGCGGCGTCCTGGCCGCCGATCGCCTTCGTCATGCTGCCGACCACGACATCGATGCCGCTGTCGAGAAGTGGAGATCGGATGCCCCAGGGTGTCGCGATCGTCGAGTCGATCACGAGGCGAAGGTGGGGCGCGCGAGGGCGGGCGTCGCGGACGATCGACACGAGCGCGGGGATATCTTGAGCGCGGCCGAGCGGATTCGTGAAGGTCTCGGCGAACACGAGGCGCGTCTCGGGGCGGATCGCAGCGGCGATCGCGTCGAGGTCGCCGTCGTCGACGAGCGTGATCTGGGCGCCGATGCGACGCGCGGTCGATTCGAAGAAGGCGCGGGTCTTGTTGTAGACCTGCCGCATCACGACCGCGTGGCCGCCGTGAGCGAGCGCGACGTCGCTGGTGAGCGCGACGGCTTGCATGCCGCAATCGGTGACGAACGCACACCGCGCATGCTCGAGCTCGCGGAGCGCCGCGATCAGCTCGCTCGTGCCCTCGGTGCCATAGCGCGCGTAGAGCTGAGGCAGCTCGGACCAGGCGCCATCGCCGGCGAGGATGAACCCGGCCTTGGCTTCTTGCCACGCGATGACGTTCGGCGACCCGCCGAGATCACGCTGGATCGTGCGGCGCTCGGGATGCAACCAAGGCGCGTTGGCATCGACGGATCCGTGGAGCTCGCGCGTCGCGGTACCCATGTCCGCGAGCTTCGGGCGCTCGGTTGGCGACGAGCTCGGGTCGAGCCAAGCGGCGATCGCGGTCATTCGGTCACCGGCGACCAAATGATCGCCTTCACTCCGCGACCCCGAGCCATAGCGTCTGCTCGACGCGGCCGAGCTCGCGCAGCTGATCGATGACAGCGATGATCGTCGCGTCATCGGAGGGCGAGATCAGAAACCCGTGATGCGTCACGAGTGGCTCGCCGCGCGCGGCGCGATTCTGAACCGTCAAACCGGCCCGGCGTACGATGCTGTCGACGCGGCGCGACAGTCCGGGGTGCGGCTCGGCCGAGACGCGAACGTAGTGACGCCGCGCGGCAGCGGGCACGATCTCGATCGTCTGCGGCTCCGGCCATTGGACCGAGTTGTCTTGCGCGAGATCGATCAGGTCGCCGAGGATCGCGGTCGCCGTCGGCAGCGCCCCGGCGCCTTTGCCGAACAGCGACAGGTCTCCCGAGGTCGCGGTCTTCATGTACACCGCGTTGTATTCCTCCTCGACGGAAGCGAGCAGGTGCCAGTCCGGCAACAGGACCGGCTCGACGCCGGCGCTGAGCGCGCGCTCGAGCCGCGTCGCGTGAGCGATCAGGCGGATCCGGAAGCCCATCGCTTCCGCGAGATCGCAGTCGGCCGGCCACAACTCGCCGATGCCTCGCACGGGCAGCTCGCCGGGCGGGATCCACACGCCGAACGCGCGATACGCGAGGATCGACAGCTTGGCCGCCGCGTCGTGGCCATCGATATCGGCGGACGGATCGGCCTCCGCGAGCCCGAGCGATTGCGCGAATGCGATCGCACGATCGAGCGGCAGCTCGTCTTGCTCGAGGCGCGTGATCACGTAGTTGCAGGTGCCGTTGACGATCGCCATCATCGAATCGACTTCGTCGGCGCGGTGCGACAAGTGACGAATGATCGGCAGCGCGGCGGCGGCCGCCGCTTCGCAGAGCAGCGGCGTGCCCGTACGTTGAGCGAGCAGGCCGAGCGCCGCGAGCTTGTTCGCGAGCAACGCTTTGTTCGCGGTGACGACCGGCTTTCCGGCGGCGAGCGCGGCGCGCAGTGCGGGCTCGACCTCGGCGCCACCGGCGACCTCGACGATCACGTCGACATCCGGATCCGCGACGAGATCGAGCGCGCGGCTGGTCCGCGGCAGATCCGTGGCGTGAGGGCCGCGCGGCTTGTCGAGATCACGCACCGCGAGGCGCGTGACCCGAAACCGGACCGCATAGCGTTCCGCCAAGGCGTCGCGTTGGCGATCGAGGAGCTCGAGGACGCCTTTCCCGACGGTGCCGCATCCGATCATCCCGATCCGGATCTCGCGCAGCGGCTTGCGGCCGAGACCCTCGAACTGCGGCCGCCGAGCGGGTGCACCGGCGGCAAAGAAGCCGCTGTCGCGCAGCAGCGCAGCGAGCGCATCCTGATCGGCAAGGAACGCGTCGTGACCGAATTCCGAATCGAGCTTCCACAGCGACGCGGTCGCACCGGCCGCTTGTAGCTCGCGATACAGCTCGTGCTGCAGCGCAAACGGAAACAGCAGATCGCCGGGCACGCCGATGACAAGCACCTCGGCGGTGACGCGCGCGAGCTCGGCCCGCACCGCCTTGTGGTCGCTCGCGAACCGACAGCGATCAATCGCTTCACTGAGCAACAAGAACGTGCGCACGGGAAACCGCGCGGCGAACCGCTGCCCGTGATGCTCGAGATACTCGGCGACCGGTGGTTGCGAGAGCTCGGGGAGCAGCGCTCCGAACCGCGTATCGAGCTCGTCGCGGCCGCGATACGTCAGCATGCCGAGCTGGCGAGCGCGCACCATGCCGGTGACGACGTCGCCGGTGCGTTGACCATCGCGAACGAGCTCGCGCTGCAAGTGACGCGTCGCGGTCCCCCAACCGTCCGGCCGCAGGCCCGCCGAGATCGCGACGAGCCGCGCGACTCGCGCGGGATGACGCACGGCGAGCGCGACGCCGACGAGACCGCCGAGGCTCGCTCCGATGTAGGTCACGGGGGTTGTCGCGCCGATCCCATCGAGCCAGGATGCGATCAGATCGGCGAGGCCGAGCGCCGAGAGCGGCGGTAATGTGCCTTCGTCGAAGCCGCGCCACGTCGAGCCGTTGCCCGGCCAGCACGGTGCGAGCACCGTCTGCGTTGCGAGATCGATCAGATCGGGCGCGGCGAGCGCGGGCCACCACGCCTCGGCCGCGGTGTCCGCATCACCGAACGGGAACGGCGAGGCGGTGATGCCACCGACGATGACCACGATGGGCGCGGTGCCGAGCGGCGCGCCGGAGACATAGCCGGCGAGCTCGACGTCGATCAGCGCGTGGCCTTCGATCACCATCGCGTCGCGATGCACCGACGCGCGGCGGACGGTCGCGGCCGGGGGCCGCGTCGCGGGGATAGGCGCTATCGCGGACACTCGTCCGAGATATTAGACACGTGGCTTGGGCGATTGCAACGGCCCTTCATCGACCCGAACCGAGCGCGCGTGCGCGATCAACACCTCGACAGCACGGCGAGCGAGCTCGGCGGTCGCGCCATCTTGGTAGAGGGCGTGGACCTCGCCGAACGTCGGCTTCACGTCCATCAGGATCCGCAAGCGGCCCGCGAGGATCGCGTCTCGCGCGACCGATCGCGGGACGATCGCGACATAGCCACCGCGCGCGGCCGCCTCGACGAGGAACATCGAATCGTCGACCTCGGCGGCGATCCGCGGACGGAGACCATGGGCCGCGAGAAACGTCTCGACCTCCAAGCGATACGACGAGCTGGCGCGATAGTGAATGAGACCGACGTCGTGCCAGTCGGGGCTCGGCGTGACCGACGGTGGGGCAACCACGACGAGCTCGGTCTTGTCGATCATCGCCGTCTCGAGTCCTTGGCGCAGCGCTTCCGGAGGCTCGCTCTCGCAGAGCACGAGGTCGAGCCGGCAGTCGCGGAGCTCTCGCAACAGCTCGGCGGTGTCACCGATCCGGATGTTTGGAATTCGATCTTCGAGGGCAAGCAGCGGCATCAAGAAGTCGCTCGAGGTCGATCGTGCGACCGAGCTGCCGATCCCAACCCGAATCGAACGCGGCGCGTCGCGATCACCTTGTCCGAACGATTCGACGAGCCGCTCGCCGGCGCGAAACATCACCGCCGTGTGCTCGAAAGCGAGGCGCCCCGATTCCGTCAACTTGATCCCGCCGGAGGTCCGTTCGAACAACGTGACGCTGAGCGTCCGCTCGAGGGCGCGCAGCTGCTCGCTCACGGTCGGCTGCGTTACTCCAAGTCGCTCGGCAGCCGCGGCAACCGACCCCTCCGACGCCGCGACGTGAAAGTAATAGAGGTGATTGTAATTGATCATCCCTTGCCGTCCATCCGTGGCCACCCTACGCCCGCGAATAGAGCGATGCACTTTGCAAAAACATCGGTTTTTCCGAGCATCAACCGAAGGTCACCACGAAGGCACGGCGAACGAACGGCGACTCTCCGACGAGGATTCTCGATCTGAAGTGATCGGGCCGCGAGATCGGACGTGGTCGGCGCGCGGACGCAGTGACGCGTTCAGTTGTCTCGCGTGGACGACGAGAACGAAAAGAAGAACGTGCTGCCAACACCGGGCTTGCTCTCGGCCCAGATTCGTCCGCCGTGCGCATCGACAATCCCGCGCGCGATCGAGAGCCCGAGACCGGCGCCCTTGTAGCTCGGCTTCTTGCTCCGCCAGAATCGCTCGAACAAGTTCGGAAGCTCGTCGGCGTCGATGCCCGGTCCGGTATCTCGGACATAGAACACGACCTGCTGATCACTTGGCTGCGCGCCGATCTCGATCGCGCCACCTTTCGGAGTCACCTTGATCGCGTTCGACAGCAAGTTCGACAGGACCTGGACCGCGCGCTCGGAATCACATTGCACCGCGGGAAGTCCCGGTGCCGATTGCGTCTGGAACGAGAGGCCGCGTTCGCTGGCCATCGGTGCGAACAGCTCGCCCGCCGCCGACAAGATCGCAGCAGGCGCATGCGTGCTGCGCTCGATCGCGAGCTTGCCGGCTTGGATGCCCGCGAAATCGACGAGATCGCCGATCAGCCGCTCCATGCGCTCGGCCTGGCGATGGATCCGCTCCGAGATCGTACGCGTGCGCACCTTGTCGATGGTGTCGAGCGCGAGCAACGACGAGGCGCCCATCATGATCGTGCCGAGGGGATTTCGCAGATCGTGCGAGACGACCGACAGGATCTCTTCGCGCGCGCGTGTTGCTTCCTCGGCTTCGAGGTGAGCATCGCGCTCCTCGCGGTACGCCCGAGCGAGCTCCTTCTCCGCGCGCTTGCGTTCGATCGCCTGCCCGACGTGAACCGCGACGGTCGAGGTGAGTTGGAGGTCGCGTGCCGTGAACGGTCGCGGCTGATCCCGATACAGCATGAACTTGCCGAGCAGCCGCCGCTGATGAACGAGCGGAATAAACGCGACCCCGCGAATTCCTTCCGCACGGAACACGGGCAGGTAGCTCGCCCACGCCGGATCTTGCTCGACATCATCGATGCTGATCGGCGTTGGATTCGTCTCGTCGCGATTCCACGGCGAGTGGCCCTCGACGGCCTGGCGATACGTCTCCGAGAGGCCGTGATGACACTTGAACCGCATCACGCCGGACGCGTCGAACAGCAGGATCGCCGAGCGATCTGTCTTCGATCCGCGCTCGCACGCGACAAGCGCGAGCTCGTAGACTTGATCGACGTCGTCCGTTCGATTGACCTGGACGGTCAGCTCGTAGAGAAGCTCGGCGGCTTCGCGCCCGGATCGCTCGGCTTCGAGCAGCGAGACCCGCTCGATCGCGAGCGCGCACTGGCGCGACAAGATCTCGAGAAACATCCGATCCGTCACCGAGAATTCCGCCCCTCGATCGTAGGTGAAGCAGATCGCGCCGAACGCGCTGTGATTCGTCGCGAGCGGGAGCATCGCGTAGGCGATGTCGGAGGACGAGACGGTATCGGCGACGCGCGCGAACGATGCCGGGAACGCGGCTTTGTACTCGTCGAGCGTCCCGAAGAAGATCGGCGTACCCGAGCGCACGACCTTGCCGAGCGGGGTGTCGTTCGTGACCGGCAGGTCGGAGAAGCGCTCGCAATTCCAATCCTGTTTCGAGACCGCGAGGAGCCGGAGCGTTTGTCGATCTTCGTCGACGGTCCACAACGCCGCCGAGCTCGCGCCCACCGCTGCCATGCCGGAGTCGATCGTGATCCGCGCGATCGCGTCGCGAGACCCCGCGGCCGCGAGCTCACCCGCGACGGCGAGTAATTGCTCCATTCGGCGCTCGGATCTATTACGTCGCGAGACCTCGGTCTCGAGCGACCGAGCACGCTGCTCGAGTAATGCGAGTGAGCGAGAGCTCGCCGAGTCGGACCCCATCATCGCGACTTGCTCGGTCGGCGCGACGTGGTCGTGCGCAGCGCACACCATCTCGAACTGGCGGACGTGCCGTTCGTCGCTGAAGCCGCCGAGCTGGTATCCGCAGAGGAGCGAGAAGCTCGCGACGCCGGAGAGCTCCGTCCACAGCCTCTCGAGCGCGATCACCGCGCTGGCGTTCTGGTCGACCCACAACACATCGACCATCTCGCCGTAGATCCGAAGCTCGTCGCTCGGGAATGCCGCGCGCATTCGCGCGATCTGACCGCCGACGTGCTCGCGAAACAATGCGCGGTCCGGCTGTCCATCGACCATGAACCTTGCCAGCACGTCGGCCGCATCGAGCAAGACGAGCTGGCCGGTCAGGCGCAGTCTCTCGACCGAGAGCCCAGCATCACGAAGCTCTTGCTCGATCGAGATCAGGTTGTGCGAACGAGCGACGACGAGCGCCGCGCCGCTGCGAGCGAGTGCCGGCTGGAGGAACGCGGCGACGCGCTCCGCGAGGAAGCCGGCATCATCGTAAAACTGGACGAGATGCCTTCCGGTCTCCGGGCTCACCGCATGCGCCATGGCACCTTGGTTAGCACCGGCCGATCGAGGAGCGCCGTCGTTTCGCGTGGTCTCACGAGGAATTTCATCCGTGATCTCAATAGGCTGTGCCACTGCGCCCCACCGTGCGCGTTTGCTACGTTCTGATGTGTCGAAGACCTGTTAAGGCCGATGGGATCGCATCGGGAAGCCGATCGCGCGCGCCGCAACGGCCCTGAAACACACCGACCTTACCGGTGTCTCGCTGCTACGATGGGCTGGATGGTGGACGTCGCTCATGGCCCAACGCTCGCCGCGCATCCGGTGGGCGAAGGCGAGCGACTAGCGGCGGGGGCCCGCGCGGGCGACTACCGCGTCGACCGATTCATCGGCGCCGGTGCGATGGGCGAGGTCTACGCCGGCCATCATCCGGTGATCGGTAAGCGGGTCGCGATCAAGGTGTTGGTTCGCGAGCTTGCCGCTTCCGAGGAGGCGGCCAAGCGATTCGTGCGCGAAGCCCAGGCCGTCAACCAGATCGATCACCCGAACGTCGTCAACATCTTCGCGTTCGGACGGCTCGACGACGGTCGGCTCTACCTCGTCATGGATCTCGTGGAAGGGCGGTCGCTCCGCGAGGTCGTGACCGCAGGCCCGGTGGAATTTACCGAGACGCTCGAGATCCTGTCGATGATCGCGGAGGCCCTCGATGCGGCGCATGCGCGCGGCGTCGTACATCGCGATCTCAAGCCCGACAACATCGTGCTGTCGTCGCGCTCGAAGGTGTTCGTGCTCGATTTTGGCCTCGCGAAGCTGGTCTCGAAGGCGAACGAAGGCGAGACCGCGCCGGGTACGTTGACCGGGCAGGGCACCTGGATGGGAACGCCCGGTTACATGGCGCCCGAGCAATGGAGCGCCGACGGCGCGGGCACGGCGTCCGATCGTTACGCGCTCGGCGTCATCGCCTTCGAGCTGCTGAGCGGCAAGCTGCCGTTCTCGGCGACCAGCGTGCCGGCGATGATGGAGCAGCACTTTCGAGCCGAGGTTCCAGCGCTGTCGACCCGCGGGGTCGTACTGCCGGTCGGGATCGATGCGGTCTTGAAGCGCGCGCTGGCGAAGGATCCCGAGGCGCGATTTCCGACGGCGCACGCGATGGTCGAAGCGCTCCGGACCGCGGGCGGCACCGGGATCATGCCCGCGCGCGCTGCGATGGCAGCGCCCGAGCGCGACGGCAAGCGCACGATGATGATACCGGCGGTCGCCGGTACGGGCGTGCTCGGCGTCGCCGTCGTCGCGTTCATGGCGGTGCGCGGCGGTTCGAACAAGCCAGCGGAACCGGCGGTCGCGCCCGATGGTCAGGCCGGCACGGTGCGAATCGAGATCACGTCGACGCCGGCACGGGCGGAAGTCCGGCAGGGCGATCACGTCGTCGGGGTCACACCGGTCCCGCTGTTCGTGAAGCCGGGTGCGGCCGCGACGATCGTCCTCAGAAAACCGGGCTATCTACCGGAACAGCGCACCATCACGGCCAAGTCCTCCGATAGCGTCGAGCAGATCCCATTGTTGCTCGTCACCCGGTTCGAGGGCGTCTGGCAGCTACCAAATGGCGAGCTCCGCGCGTTCGATCGCCGCGGCGATCAGGTCGATGTGTCGAAGGTCGACGAGGTCGCCGGGCCCAAGCACTTCTTTCGCCATTACGAGCTCGCGGCCGCCGACCAGGGCATCGCGTTCGCCGGCGATGAAGAGGCGGTCGATCTGCGCGCGCCCGACGATCCACAGTGCCACGTGCGCGTTCACGTCGAGTATCGCTACACGCCGAGCGACGATGTCCTCGAGCTGCGACGAGAGAAAGCGAAGATCGATCTGGTCGATGGGCGCTGCGTGCTCGCCGCAAAGACCGTCGAGACGACGAAGCTCGTGCGCGTCGATCACAACGTCGACACGTCCGAGATCGCGGCACCCGTCGGAATCCCGATCAAGTCACCACAAAAGCGCAAGTCGGCCAAGATCGTGCCGCTCGATCCGAAAGCGGCCCTTCAGAACAAGATCGACGCCGCTGCGAAGGCCGTGAAGACCGCAACGAACACCAAGCTGGATCAAGCCGCTGCGCTCAAGAAGAAAGCCGCCGTCGTCGCCGAGAACAACCCCGACAACGCCGAGCAGACCACTTCCGGCAACCTGGCCAACGCCAACGCGCCGGACACGGTCGGCAACCAGGCGACGTCGCCTTACAATCAGCTCACCAATCGGGGCGACTCACAGCAAGCCCAGAATCCGCCACCGCCGCAACAGGTACAGGCCCCGCAAATCCTGAAGCAGTAGCGCAGCGGCACTTACAATAAATCCGACCGATGATTGGGAAGCTCTGGCGCAATAGCTTCGTGGAATCGGTCGGGTTACGATGGAGCTGTGGCTGGCGACGATGAAGCGCAGGTGCGCGCCACCCTGATCGAGATGCAGCAGCGAATCTCGAAGGGGCCGTACAATGCACTGGGCGTGACGAACACGGCGACGCACGAGCAAGTGCGATCGGCGTTCTTGCAGCTCACGAAGCGCTTTCATCCAGCACGGTTCGCGCGGCTGTCAGCCGATCTTCAGAAGTTCTCGAACGAGGTGTTCCTCGGGCTGCGGTCCGCACACGACACGCTCGTCAATGGATCGTCGTTGCGCAGCGGTGCCTCGCGCTCGGGAGCCTTCCCGACGGTTCAGGCGGAAGGGACCGGCGGAACTCGCTCGGTGACGTCCGCGATGCCACCGATCCAGCGGCCGCCGGCACCGCGCGCCGCCGGCACCATGCCAGCCTCGACTCGCCAGCCGACCCCCGATCCGCCGATCAAGCCCGCGGCGCCGCCGGCACCCAGGACGCCTCCGCAACAGACGTTGCCTCAGCGAACGACACAGCCGATCCCGCGCCCGCCGACGGTGGCTGCAAAACCGGTGTTGCCGGCCCGACCGACAGGCGCGATGGATGCGATCAACCCTCCGACGCTGCGCTACGGCGAGCAGCACAAGGCGCCGGGGCAGGCGTTCGACGAGCGCGGCGCACTCGAACATGCGGTCGAGCTGATCACCGCCAAGAATTGGCTGGGGGCGCGGCAAGCTCTGCATGCGCTCGCTGCACGGGTCCCGCAGTCGAAGCAATATCGTGCGCTGCTGTGCTATACGCGCGGCCGGGAAGCGCAGATCGCGAACCGCGGGGACGAAGCCACGCTCGAGTTCCAGCGTGCGCTTCAGCTCGATCCCGACTTGGCCGCCGCAAAGGAAGCGCTCGCCGAGATCCAGCGCCGGCGGTGATCGTCTCGAAATGTGAAGCGCGGGCCGGGGGTTCGCTTTCCCGCTGATCCTGGGCTTATACTGAGCGCCGGAGATGGGCCGAGTCATCGGGATTGACCTAGGCACCACGAACTCGTGTGTCGCGGTGCTGGAAGGTGGCGAGCCCGTCGTGGTGCACAACCAAGAGGGTGGTCGCACGACGCCGTCGATGGTCTCGTGGAACACCGATGGCGAGGTCGTCGTCGGTGCCGCGAGCAAGCGGCAGATGGTCACGAACCCGCAGCGCACCGTATACGGCGTGAAACGCCTACTAGGACGCAAGGCGTCGGCGCCCGAAGTCACGACGCTCGCGAGCCGGCTGCCTTACAAGATCGTCGCGGCGAAGAACGGCGATGCGTACGTCGAGATCGCGGAGACGCCGAGGTCGCCGCAGGAAGTCTCGGCACACGTGCTCGCGAAGATGCGGCGCGTTGCCGAGGATTATCTCGGCCAACCGGTGACCGAAGCGGTCGTCACCGTGCCGGCGTATTTCGATGATGCGCAGCGCCAGGCCACCAAAGACGCCGGCAAGATCGCGGGGCTGACGGTGCGCGCGATCTTGAACGAGCCGACCGCGGCGGCGCTCGCGTACGGAATCCATCACCAGCACAACCAGCGACTCGCGGTGTTCGATCTCGGCGGCGGCACCTTCGATATCTCGATCCTCGAGATCGAGAACGTCGTGTACGAGGTGCTCTCGACGTACGGCGACACGACGCTCGGCGGTGATGACTTCGATCGTGTGATCATCGATCTGCTGGCCGATGATTTTCAGGCGCAAAACACCATCGATCTGCGCACGGACTCGGTCGCCTTGCAGCGCCTCAAAGAGGCGGCGGAGCGGGCGAAGATCGAGCTGTCGTCGGCGATGACGACCGACGTCAACCTGCCGTTCATCGCGGCCGGTCCGGCAGGGCCCGTGCACCTGATGCGCGAGCTCGAGCGCGGGCAGGTCGAGCGCGCGTGCAAGCTGCTCCTCGATCGACTCGAATCGCCGAGCCAGCGTGCGCTGGCGGACGCACATTGCACGCCGGCCGACATCGATCAGGTCCTGTTGGTCGGCGGCATGACGCGGATGCCTGCGGTTCAGGAGCGCGCAGAGCGGATCTTTGGCAAGCCGGGAAGTAAGGGCGTCAACCCGGACGAGATCGTCGCGATGGGTGCCGCCGTCCATTCCGGGATCATGGGCGGCGAGCTTCAAGAAGTCGTGCTGCTCGACGTCACGCCGCACAATATGGGCGTCAAGGTCGCGGGCGACCGGATGTCGGTCGTGATCCAATCGAACACGAGCATCCCGACGCGCGCGAAGAAGGTCTTCGCGACGACCGAGGACAACCAGACGTTCGTCGCGATCGAGATTCACCAGGGCGAGCACGACCAGGCGTCGCGCAACCGCCGGCTCGGCCGGTTCGTGCTGGGAGATATCAAGGCGGCGCCGCGCGGCCACACCAAGGTCGAGGTCAGCTTCACGATGGACGCCGACGGCATCCTCGAGGTCACCGCGATCGAGGTCGGCACGGGCCGCGCCGCCACGGTCACGATCGAGGCCTCGAGCGGCCTGACGGCCGATGAAATCGCGCAGCTGAACCACCGCGTGGCTTCGCGCAACGCGATCGGCTAGCCCCGGCCGCGGATTGCGGCATGCTCCGGGGATGACGAAGAGCTTCGAAGGCGTCCATTCAACCCTGACGATCGCGCGGCCGCTGTCGCATGTCGTCGTCCTGACGATCACGGGGCGCGATGCGGGGGAGCACGGCGACGGACCGCTCCAGGCGCTGGATGACGAGATCCGCCGCGGGCCGTTCAGCTTGTTTATCGATGCGCGGCGCACGCAAGGCGCATCGGTCGACGTCAGCAACGTGTGGGCGCAGTGGCTCCGCGCGCGCCGCGATCAGCTGATCCGGATCCACATGCTCACGGGCTCGCGATTCGTGCAGCTCACCGCTGACTTCGTCCGGCGCTTCGCCGAGCTCGGCGATGCGATGCTCGTGTACACGGATGGCGCGGCGTTCGATGAGGCGCTCGCCACCGATACCCGGCATTAGGCCTGAGATCCGCAAGGTTAGGGCCTGCACTGTGTTACGGGTCGCGTCGCAGAATCTATATTATGTCAACTCGGTGGTATGGGGAATTCCGGGATGGCGCGCCCCGGACCCTCAGGCCGGCGAACGGTCTTTGCGGGCTGTCGGGAATGGCTGCACCAGCGGTCTTGTTTGGCCGGTGATGGAGCTTGTACGCGAGACGCAATCACCGCGGCGGCGCAGCGCGTGGCGAACCAAGGTCGTGCTCGCGGTGGCGATCGGATCCGGGCTTGGAGTCGCCGCCGGTCTCGGCGCATTCGACGTGATCGCACCCTGCGTGCCCGAGGTTCGACAACCCGTGATCGAGGACCTCCGCGTGTTTCAGTTCCAAGTGTCGGGACTGTGTGGCGATGACGCTGCCGTGGTCGCGCCACCCGCGATTCGCGATGGCGAGCCTGCACCCAAGGGCATGGTGTTCGCGCCTGCTCCGTTGGCCGATGCCCGCCCCTGGCCCGCGGGGATGGTGATCGCGCCGGCGTGCCCGCTGCGGGTCGCGGAGGCCAGAAATTTGCCGGCAGCTTTGATCGAGCTCCTCGCCTCGTTTCGCGGCTAGCGCGCTATACGAAGGCGTGGCGGGAGATCCACTCGCGGCGTTTGGGGATGCGGCGCGGACGTGGTTCGCGAACAGCTTCGCCGCGCCGACGCCGGTCCAGGCTCGCGGCTGGGCCAGCATCGCCAAGGGTCAGCACACGCTGATGCTCGCACCGACCGGCAGCGGCAAGACCCTGGCGGCGTTCTTGTGGTCACTAGATCGCGTCGCGCGGCAGCCGTCCGAAGGCACGCGCGTCGTCTACGTGTCGCCGATCAAGGCGCTCGCCTACGATGTCGAGCGCAACCTGCGGGCGCCGCTCGCGGGCATTCAGCGGCTCGGCGCTGGCCAGGCCGTCACCGTAGATGTGCGGACCGGCGATACCTCGCCGAAAGATCGCGAACGCCAGCGCAAGAACCCCGGCCAGATCCTGATCACGACCCCGGAGTCGCTGTACTTGATCCTCGCGGGTCGGTCGCGCGAGCGCTTGCTCGGGGTCGATACGATCATCGTCGACGAGATCCACGCGCTCGCCCCGACCAAGCGCGGCATTCACCTGGCACTGACGCTCGAGCGGCTGAGCCACCTCGTGACGAGCGCCGGGAATCCCGATCCGCAACGGATCGGGCTGTCCGCGACGCAACGACCACTTATCGAAGTCGCTCGATATCTGGGAGGGGACCGGCCGGTCGAGATCGTCGATGCCAGCGCGAAGCCGTCGCTCGATCTCGAGCTCGTCGTGCCGGTTCCGGACATGGAGGCGCCGGGCCCCAGTGCGCAGGCCGAAGGCGGCAAGGCCGATGGCGGCGGGATGTGGCCGCTGATCTATCCCCGGCTGCTCGAGATGATCCTCGCGCATCGCAGCACGATCATCTTCGTCAACTCGCGACGACTCGCGGAGCGCGTCTCGCAGGCGCTGACCGAGCTGGCGGTGACGACCGGCCAGGTGCCCGCGGATATGGAGCTCGTGCGCGCGCACCACGGCTCGGTCGCGCGGCATCAGCGGCTCGAGATCGAGGAGAGCCTCAAGGCCGGTCGGTTGCGTGCGATCGCGGCGACGTCGTCCCTCGAGCTCGGCATCGACATGGGTGCGGTCGATCTCGTGATCCAGGTCGAGTCACCCGGCGCGGTCTCGCGCGGGCTGCAGCGGATCGGCCGTGCGGGCCACCATGTCGGCGGCGTCAGCATCGGCAAGATCGTGCCGAAGTTTCGCGGCGATTTGCTCGAGGCGACGGTCGTCGCACGCAAGATGCTCGATGGCGAAGTCGAGAGCATCCGGGTTCCGGACAGCGCGCTCGACGTGCTCGCCCAGCAGATCGTCGCGATGGTCGCCGCGGATCCGTGGCAGGTCGACGAGCTCGAGCGCGTGATCCGGCGTGCGGCGAGCTATCGCGATCTGTCTCGCGCGCAGCTGACCGGCGTCCTCGACATGCTCGCGGGACGCTATCCTTCGGACGAGTTCGCCGAGCTCCGGCCGCGGCTGACCTGGGACCGGCAGACCGATACACTCGTTGGCCGCAAAGGCGCGCGCCTGCTCAGCATCGTGTCGGGCGGCACGATTCCGGATCGCGGCACGTACGGCGTGCACCTGCCCGGCGGGCCGCGGATCGGCGAGCTCGATGAAGAGATGGTCGCCGAGAGCCGCAAAGGCGAGACGTTCATCCTCGGCGCGACGACCTGGCGGATCGAGGACATCACGCGCGATCGCGTGATCGTGAGCCCGGCGCCCGGCGAGCCCGGCAAGATGCCGTTCTGGCGCGGCGAGGGTCCGGGGCGCCCGCTCGAGCTCGGGCAAGCACTCGGCGCGTTCTGCCGCGAGCTCGATGCCAAGCTCGCGAGCGATCCGGCGGGCGCACGCACGTGGCTGCGCGGCGAGTACAAGCTCGATAGCCACGCGGCCGAGAACTTGATCGCGTATCTCGCGGCGCAGCGCGCCTCGACCGGCGGTGTGCCGACCGATCGCGCGATCACGATCGAGCGGTTCCGCGACGAGCTCGGCGACGTCCGGATCTGCATCCTGACGCCGTTCGGGAGCCGCGTGCACGCGCCGTGGTCACTCGTGCTGGCGCGGCAACTCGAGCGCGACCTCGGCTATCCGATCCATCCGCTCTACACCGATGACGGCATCGCGATGCGGTTCGCCGACGGTGATGTCCTGCCGCACGACGATCAGCTGATTCCGGATCCCGACGAGGTCGAGAATCTGCTCGTCGAAGAGCTGGCGCGGTCGAGCGTGTTCGCGAGCCACTTTCGCGAGAACGCCGCGCGCGCACTGCTGTTGCCGCGGCGCCGCCCGGGCCAGCGCACGCCACTGTGGGCGCAGCGGTTGCGCGCGCAGCAACTGATGGGCGTCGCGCTGAGGTTCCCGGCGTTCCCGATCACGCTCGAGACCTATCGCGAAGTGTTGCGCGACATCTTCGACGTGCCGGCGCTCGTCGATCTGCTGCGTCAATTGCGGTCGCGCGCGATCCGGATCGAACCGGCGATCACCGAGGCAGCATCGCCGTTCGCACGGTCGCTCGTGTTCGATTACGTCGCGGCCTTCCTCTACGAAGGCGATGCGCCACTCGCGGAGCGCAAGGCACAGGCGTTGACGCTCGATCGCGGCCTCCTGCGCGAGCTGATCGGCGGTGGCGAGCTTCGCGACTTGCTCGATCCGGAGGTGCTCGCCGAGCTCGAAGCGGAGCTCCAGCAGCTCGTGCCCGAGCGCCGTGCGCGATCGATCGACGAGATCCACGACCTGGTGCGGCGGCTGGGCGATCTCGATCGCGACGAGATCGCGGCGCGGTCGTCCCTCGTCGGGAATTCCGCATCATCCGCCTCCGGGGATTCCTCGGCGTCACCGCTCGAAGGTGCACGGGACGTCGACGCGGCGATCGCGACGCTCGTGGCGAGCCGGCGGCTCGCGCCGGTACGGATCGCCGGGCACGAGCGGTTGATCGCCGCGGAAGATGCCGCACGCTATCGCGATGGCCTCGGCGTCGCGCTGCCACCCGGGTTGCCGGCGGCGCTCCTCGAGCCGGTCGCGCAGCCGCTCGAGACCCTCGTCGGCCGATGGGCGCGGACGCACGCGCCGTTTACCGCCGCCGAGCCTGCCGCGCGCTGGGGCATGCCGCGGGCGCAGATCGAACCGATCCTGGCGTTGCTCGAGGCGCGCGGTCAGCTCGTGCGCGGCGAGCTGCGGCCCGGCGGTAGCGGCCGCGATTCCTGCGATCCGGAGGTCCTGCGCCAGCTTCGCCGCCGCACGCTCGCTCGGTTGCGCGCGCAGGTCGCGCCGGTCGGTGCGGCGAGCTTCGCCGCGTTCGTGCCGCGCTGGCACGGGCTCGATCAACCACGGCGTGGCGTCGGCGCGTTGCGCGATGCGATCGCGCGGATCGAAGGCGTCGCGATTCCATTCTCGGAGCTCGAAGCGCGCATCTTGCCCGCGCGGATCCTCGACTATCACCCGCGGATGCTCGACGAGCTCGGCGCGGCAGGCGAGCTCGTGTGGGTCGGCGCCGGATCGCTCGGCACGAAAGATGGTCGCGTGATCATGCTCCGCCGCGATCGCGCGCTGCTCCTGGCACCGGATCCGCAGCCTCTCGCGCAGCCATCACCGGTGCACGACGTGATCCTCGCGCACCTGAAGCAATCGGGCGCCTCGTTCCGCGTCGCGATCGAGCAGGCGGTCGCCACGGCTCTTCCGCGCGACACGGCTGGCCGAGCGAGCATCCCGGACGCGCTGTGGGATCTCGTGTGGGCGGGCCTCGTCACGAACGATACGTTCGCGCCGCTGCGCTCGCTGCAGGCGCCGGCCGGTCGGCGGGTCAACGTGCACGCGAGCTTCGGCGGCCGCTGGTCGCTCGTCTCGGCGCTCGGCGGCGCCGATAGCGGTGCCGCGCCGGCGGCGACCCAGCGTGCGGTTGCACAGGCGACCGCATTGCTCGAGCGGTGGGGCGTCGCAGGCCGCGCAACCGCGCGCGCCGATGATCTGCCCGGCGGCTTCGCCGCGATCGGCGATGTGCTGCGCGCGATGGAAGACGCGGGCACCGTGCGGCGCGGTTACTTCGTCGAGAACCTCGAAGGTGCGCAGTTCGCGTGGCCCGGCGCGATCGACAGGCTGCGTGAAGCGCCGCGTGGGACCGCCGCGCGCGTCGACGTGCTCGCCGTGGTCGATCCGGCCTGCGTGTGGGGCGGCGCCCTGCCCTGGCCGCAGCTGCGCGATCCGGGGGTGCGGGCCTCGAGACGCGTCGGTGCGACCGTCATCCAGGTCGACGGCGAGCTCGCGGTGTTCTGCGAGCCGAAAGGCCGGCGACTCGCGACGGCCGAGCTCCCGGCGGAGACGATCGCGCTGGCGTTCTCGGTCGGCCTCCCTCATCTCGCTGCCAAGACACGCCGCCGCGAGCTGTTGATCGAGACGATCGATGGGGCCGTCGCCGCGCAATCTCCGTTCGCGCCCGCGCTGATCGCCGCCGGCGCACGCGTTGACTACCGCGGGCTGGTGGTCCGCGCGCCGTATGCGACGGTTGTGCCGGCCGAGCCGGTCGCGGCTGAAGACGACGAAGCCGCGTTTGCGACCGACCTCGATCCGGAGGCGTGATGCCCGAGGGCGATACGATTCATCGGATTGCCGCCAAGCTCGCACCGCGGCTCACGGGCCTCGTGCTCGAGCGCGTCACGACCCAAGGCCTCACACGAGACATCGCGGGGCGCACGGTCGCGAGTGTCGCGGCGCATGGCAAGCACCTTGTTATCGAGCTCGACGATGGAGCGTATCTCCGGATGCACCTCGGGATGTACGGCAGGTTTCGCGCCTACGATCGCAAGGTGGGAGATGCCGCGCTCGCGAAGCTGTCGCCCGGTCGCGCGAGTCTCGCGATCACGACGCGCGATGGCGTCTACGTCTGGGTCGGCGCACGGACGGTCGAGATCTCGCATCGCCGCTCGCCGATGCACGGCCAGGCGATCGCTTCGCTCGGGCCCGACATCTTGGGCGACGGTTTCGATCCGCACGCCGCCGCGGAGCGAGCGCTCGGTCGCGCCGAGCGCACGATCTCGGACGTCCTGCTCGATCAACGCGTGGTCGCGGGCATCGGCAACATCTACAAGTGCGAAGCGCTGTTCGCGCGCGGCATCGATCCGCGCGAGCCGATCGGCCGGCTCGATCGGCTCGCGGTCGAACGGCTGTACACCGCGGCCCGCGAGCTGATGCTCGACAACCTCGGGCCATCCCCTCGCGCCACGCGCCAGCTGCTGTCTGGAGATCGGCCGGATCAGGCCGAGCGATACTTCGTCTACGGCCGCAGCGGCAAGCCGTGTCGCCGCTGCGAGGTGGCGGCGATCGATTGCTACCAGCTGGGCGATCCCCCTCGCTGGACGTGGTCGTGTCCGCACTGCCAACCCCGTGTTTCGTGTGCGCAACCTACGGGCTGATCGCGGTGGGAGTGTCTGTGTTGTCTCCAGTTAGCGGATAGCGATCACGCCGCCGGCAACTCGACTGGTCGGGTAATTTGCCACCGAGTCGCCTTCAACTGCTCGGAATCAGGTGGCGCCGCCTTGGTATCGCGGTTGCTGTGTGTTCGGTACGCAAGGAGTTGAACATGGCCACCGCGATCGCATTTACCCAGCCAGCGCCTCTCGCAAGCGAGGTCTCCACGACGTTGTCGGTCGGTGCGCGGGTGGCGTACGAGGTGTTTGCCGATGCGGTCGAGGTCCCACGTTGGCTTCCGATCATCCAGACCGCACGCATCGTCACGCGCGCGTTGGACGGCCGCGCAACCCGCGTCGCCTTCACGCGCAAGCTCGAGCGCGGCTCGCTCGGGTACACGCTCGAGTACCGCTACGATCCCAGCACCTATACGGTGGCGTGGACGGCACCCGATACCTCCAACGTGGTCATGTCCGGCGAAGCTCGGTTCCTACCGCTCTCCTCACGGGCCTGCATGATGCTGTATCGCCTCGTGCTCGACCTGCCGATCGTCGATGACTTGATCAGCAACGAGCTCGACGGCCATCCGGCCTCACTCGTCGTCGGAGAATTCCGCGAGCACCTCCGCCGACTCGGCTGAGCCCTGCCGCATTTTGCTGCACCGTGCGCATTCGCGCGGGGTGGTCCGCCTACACGCTCCTTCATCGCGAAGGCCCTTATGCGATTGGCGCCTCGGCCGATGCATGTGTACGATGAAGTTCGTGTCGACGGATCGGACTCGTGACGGAGGCTCGCCCGTGGCGCCGCCCGGCGTGATTTCCGAGCAGACCAGCGAACGCTCGCAGCCTTTCGCGGTCGGTACCGCGCCACCCGAGACGGTTCACGCCGAAGGGAACGCACACCTTCGCGATCTCGAAGAGAAGCTGTCGCGTTGTCTCGCGGCGATGACGATGCACTTCCAGCCGATCGTTCACGCGAGCACGCGCGCGCGCTTCGGATACGAAGCCCTGCTGCGCTCGACCGACAAGTCGCTGCCACATCCGGGTGCGATCCTCGATGCGGCCGAGCGGCTCGAGAAGATCCCACTCCTCGGACGCGCCGTGCGAGCGCAGACCGCCAAGGTCATCGCCGAGTCACCGGCGGCGCGCGGCGTCGTGTTCATCAACCTTCACCTGCTCGATCTGTTCGACAAGCAGCTCACGTCTTCGTTCTCGCCGCTGTCGAAGGTCGCCGGTCGCGTCGTTCTCGAGATCACCGAGCGCACGTCGCTCGAAGGCGAGATCGATCTGCGCTACCGGGTCGCCGAGCTCCGCGACCTCGGGTTCCGGATCGCGATCGATGACCTCGGCGGCGGTCACGCGCGGATGGGCACGTTCACGCCGCTCGACACCGACTTCGTCAAGCTCGACATGTCGCTCGTCCGCGATATCGACAAGCACCCGATGAAGCAGCGCCTGGTGCGCTCGGTCACCGAGCTGTGCCGCGAGCAAGGCACGATGATCATCGGTGAAGGCGTCGAGACGGAGGCGGAGGCCAAGGTCCTCGTTGACCTCGGTTGCGACCTGCTGCAGGGCTACCTGCTCGCGCGGCCTGCGCCGCCGTTCTGCGATCCGTTGTAATCAATCTCCCCAGGGGGATTCCTTCGGCGCAGGGAGATTTTGGTCCTCGCTTCGCTGCGGACCAAAATTCGATCTAATGCGCCTCAGTCGAGATCGAACGCGTAGACGATTCCGCGATTCGACATCACGAACATCCGACCGTCGGCGGTGATCGTCGGCTGCGCCGAGACGCCGTCGCCCGGATCGAAATATTCGAGTGTCTCGCCGGTCTTGCGATCGGCGACGAACAGCCCCGCACCGGCGAGCGAGTACACGAGGAGGTCGCCGAAGACGACCGGCGCCGCGGGCTCGCCGCCGCCTCGAGCACCGACGCGCCACAGCACGTTGCCGCTGAAGTCCATCGCGTACGTCCCGAGGTCCGCGACCGAGACGTAGAGCACCTTACCGTCGCTCGCGAGGCCACCGACGTTGCCGACGGAGCTTGGCAGCGCGGCATCCCAGAACGGAACCCGCCAGCGCACGAGTCCGGTCAGCTTGTCGATCGCGTAGACGCCACCGGACGACGATGACGCGTAGACGGTGCCGGAGATCACCAGCGGAGTCGCGTCGACGTCCATGAAGCGATCGGCGTCGGCCTTGAGCGACGTCGACCACGCGACCGAGCCATTCTCCTTGCGCAACGCGACCAAGGTTCCGTTCGAGAACCCGGTGTAGGCGAGCTCGCCATCGATCGCCACGCCCGCGTGACCGCGCAGCGTGTACTCCTCGGGCGTCTCGCTCTTGTACTGCCACTTGAACTTGCCGGTGATCGCATCCACGGCGACGACTTGATCGGCTTCGTTCGCGAAGATGATCAGATCACCCGTCGAGCTCGGCGTCTGCTCGATCGGTCCGCGGCTCTGGTAGCGCCACTTCTCGATCCCGGTCTGCGAGTCGATGGCGACGAGAAAGCCCTCGTTCGTGCCGATGTAGAGCATGCCCTGGCTGACGAGCGGCGCGCACGCCACCGACCCGAGCTGCTTGTGCCAGCGCTCGAGCCCGTTGGCGAGCCGCAGCGCGAAGAACTTCCCGCTCGCCGAGCCGATGTAGATCGTGTCGGCGTACACCGCGGCGGCCGCGAATTCTTGGGGTGTGACTTCGGTGCTGCGATCGGAGGTGATGAACTTCCACTTGAGCGACAAGCGATCTTCACCGAGCGACTCGATCGGCTCGGCGCTCATCGCGTCCGCGGTCTTGTAAGGGACGCGGACGCAGCCGGCGATCGCGAAGCTGAGGCTGGTCGTGAGGACGGCCAGCGCGATCGCTCGAGCGCGTTCACCCGTTCGAATCACGACGCTCCAAGACCTGCAAGCCGCTCGTCGACGCGCTCCGCGAGATCGGTGTTCTTGCCGAGCTCCTTGGCTTTCTCGAACACGGCCTTGGCCTCGTCGCGCTTGCCGAGTAGCGCGAGCATCCGGCCTTGGTGGTAGAGCGCGTACGCGGCGCGCGGGCCCTTGTCGTCGGGCTGCATCGCCTTGAACGTCGCGAGTGCCTCTTCGAGGCCCTTCTGCCGCACGGTTGCGTCCTTCTCCTGGGTCGCCTTCATCTCGAGCGCGATGCCGAGACCTTCGCGTGCGAGCACGCCGTCGAGACCCGTCTGGCCCTGCGCCTTGCGATACTCCGCGATCGCCTCGTCGAGCTTGCCGGCCTGGACCAGCAGCGACGCGCGATACGTGGGGCCGACCATGTCGGTGCCTTGCTTGACGAGCGAGTCGAGGACCGCGTTTGCGCGTTCCTTGGGATCGGCGAAGCTCGGAGCCGCCGGCTTCTTCGGATCGGGCTTCTCGTCGGCAGGACGCACCGGGCGCTCGGCCACTTCGAGCACGGTCGCGACCTTCTCGGTCTCGTGACCGTGCTTGCGATCGCGCATCCACACCACGAAGAACACGACCCCGAGGATCGCCGCCGTCACCGCGATCGCGATGACGATCTTCTTCATGTGCGGGAGCAAGCGATCGAGGATCGACTCGTTCCCGAGTGACACGGCCTTGACCTCGAGCCGCGGCGTCGCGGTCGGGGCATTCTTGGTGTTGGGTTCGTCCTTGTCAGCCACGGCAGACCGCGATGTAGCACAAATCAGGGGGTTGGCGTTTGGACTGCGTGGTCTGCCGGTGGGTTGCTTCCGCTGGCCAAACGAGCGACCGTCGGAGGCGTGAGACGCGCGTGGTTGATCGCGAGCTTGCTGCTGGCCGCCTCTCCGGCGCTGGCTGAAGGCGAGCGCGCGCTGTCGGTCGGGCTTGGCTGGGCGACCTTCTCGGCGCCCGGCAAGAAGACCGGGAACATGGCACCTCCTGCGCTATCTCCCGACGTCGGCGGCGCGCTCTCCGTGATCTACGAGCGTGCGATCGGCACCGATTTCGCGCTCCGCGGTGAGCTGTCCGGAGGGCTGTTCTACGGCGGCGTCGCCAACGCGATGCAGAGCAAGACATCGTACGCGGGCCTTGGCGATGTCGGCGCGGTATTTCGGTTCGACGTCCTCAAGTACGTGCCCTACGCGTTCGTCGGCATCGGCGGACTCGTCTCCGGTGGCGGTCCGATCGAACGCGGCGCGCAGGTCGTGCTCGCGATCGGAGGCGGGGTTGATTTTCTGCAGAGCCGCTCCCGATCGTGGGGCTTCGAAGGCAGGCTGGCCTCGTTCGGCGGCGACGTCACGATCCTCACGTTCGGCGTCCGCGGCACGGTGCGCTGGGGCTACTTCTAAGACACGAGGTCTCAGCCCCTCCAATTCGGGTCTTCCTTGTGCCGGTCTTTGCGCGCCTTGATGATGATCTTGATCGGGGTGCCGCGGAACCCGTAGGTCTCGCGTAACCGATTCGCGATGAAGCGCTTGTACGTCGGGTTGAGACCGTCGGGCGTGTTCGCCCAGAGCAGGAACGTCGGTGGGCGCGTCGCACCCTGCGTGATGTAGTGGATCTTGACCGAGCGCCCGTGATGAAGCGGCGGCGGCATCTCTTCGATCACTTCGGCGAAGAACCGATTGAGCTGAGCGGTCGGGATTCGCTTGGAGTGCTCGAGCGCGACCTGATCGACGAGATCGAGCAAGCGGTCGACGCCGTCGCCGCGCTGTGCGGACAGCATCGTCACCGGCGCCCACGGCATGAAGTGGAACGTGTCCTTGGTCAGATCGCGGAGTCGTGTCTTGGCCTCTTCTCCGGAGATCGTGTCGGACTTGTTGAGCGCGATCACGACCGCGCGGCCGGTGTCTTCGATCTTGCCGGCGATCCGCGCATCCTGTTCCGCGGGGCCGATGCTCGCGTCGATCACGAGGACGACGACGTCGGCGCGGGCCATCTGCCCGATCGCCATCGAGACGGCGATCTTCTCGACGTCCTCGTCGATCCGCGCCTTGCGCCGGATCCCTGCGGTGTCGATCAAGATGTACTCGCGGCCGCGGTGCGAGAATGGCGTGTCGACCGGATCGGTCGTCGTGCCGGCGACATGGTGGACGAGCGAGCGCTCTTCGCCGAGCAAGCGGTTGGTCAGCGAGGACTTGCCGGCGTTCGGCCGGCCGATGAATGCGACGCGCAGCGGGCCGTCGTCGGGCTCTTCTTGTGGCGCTTCTTCGTCGGGCTGGCCGCGTTCATCGAGCTTGGGGCTCAGGTACTTGTCGAACAGATCCTCGGGCTCGGGCTCGCTCGGAGGCGGTGCATTGGGGTCGACCACTTCACAGATCGCCTCGAGGAGCGCGTCGATGCCGCGGCCGTGTGCGGCGGAGACCGGCCATGCGTCGCCGAGGCCGAGCTCGTGAAACTCGTGCACGAGGGGATCATTCGTCGGGTGATCGATCTTGTTGACGACGAGAAACACCGGCTTGCCGGTCGCGCGGAGCTCGTTCGCGAGCTGATGATCGATCGAGGACACGCCGGCGCGTCCGTCGACGACGAGCACGAGGACATCAGCCTCGCCGATCGCGATCATCGCCTGGCGATGAATGCCGGCCCCGATGACCTCGCTCGCGGCCTCCGGATCGAGGCCTCCGGTGTCGACGATCCGCAGCGGCTTGCCGAAATAATCAGCATCGCCGTAGCGGCGATCACGCGTCAGGCCCGGCGTGTCGTGCACGAGCGCGGGACGCCCGCCGACGAGCCGATTGAAGAGCGTCGACTTGCCGACGTTCGGCCGGCCGATGATCGCGAGCAGTGGGGCGCTCATGACGGGTCTCCTCCGTAGCCGAGCTTGCGCAGCTCGGTTTCCGTCTGGCTCCACTCCTCGCGGACCTTGATGAACAGCGTCAGGTGCGTCGGCTTGCCGAGCGCTTCGGCGACGGCCGCGCGCGCCGCGATCCCGAGCTCGCGCACGCGACTGCCGCCCTTGCCGACGACGATCGGCTTCTGCGACTCGCGCTCGACGACGATCACCGCGCCGATCACGAGCTCGCCGCGCCGCTCGGTCCAGGTCTCGATCTGCACGGCGCTCGCGTACGGCAGCTCCTTGCCGAGCTGGTGATAGAGCTGCTCGCGGATGATCTCCTGCGCGATGAACTGCGGCGAGCGATCGGTGACCATCTCCTCGGGGAACAGCGCCGGTCCGGCGGGAAGCTTGCTCGCGATCACGCGCTCGAGGGCATCGACGTTGTCGCCGGTCGCCGCGGAGATCGGGACGATCTCGACGCCGGGCGCGAGCGCCGACCAGGCCTGGATCATCGGCAGCAGATCCGTCTTCGCGAGCCGATCGACCTTGTTGAGCCCGACGATCAGCGGGTGCTCGCGCGAGGCGGCGAGCAGCGCGTGCATGTCGGAGTCGTTCGCTTCGCCATCGGGAGAAGGCGCAGTCTTGCTCTTCGGATCGAGAGCGTCGACCAGGAGCAGCACGACATCAGCATCTTCGGCAGCGGCGATCGCCGCGTCGCGCATGTAACGGCGCAGCGGGCCGCGACCGGTCTGGACGCCCGGCGTATCGACGTAGGCGATCTGCGCACGAGGCGGCGTCTCACCGGGTAGCTCGATCGTATGGACTCCTAGGATCCGGTCGCGCGTGGTCTGCGGCTTGGAGGACACCGCGACGAGGCGCCGACCGAGGACGCGATTCAGCAGCGTCGACTTGCCGACGTTCGGCAATCCGACGATCGCGCAGAAACCGGCCCGAACGTCCATCGGGCGCTCGTGTAGCACATCACGGGCCTAGCCGAGCATGCGATCGATGCGATCGATGGCAGCGAGGGCGATTACGACGCGGGCCGCGCCGAGCAGCAAGCCCAGCGTGCCGACCGTGACCGCGGCAGCGGACGCGATCCGGGTCGCACCCGGAGCCGCTCGACGTGCGTAGCCGACCCAGCCGCAGCCGATGGCCGCGAGCCCGAGCCCGATCGCGGCGAATAGACCGGGAGACGGCAGCCCCGCGGCGAACATCGCGCCAAACGCGAGCGTGAGGGCCAGGCGGTGCACCCCCCGACGCTAACGCCGGGAGCGAGCCCGGGCCAATTTTCTAGACCAGCACGTAGATCAGCCAGCCGATCATGCCACTGACGACGAGGATCGCTGCGGCGATCACCGCCATGCCGCGGTAGAGCTTGGCCCGGTCGACGTTGGACTGGATCTCTCGCAGCTCCATCGCGCGGCGATCGCTCTCGCCGAGCTCGAGATCGATCTGGTCGATCGGCGAGAGCTGTGCGGTCAGCACCGCGGGCCGATCGACGTAGAGCCGGTCGCCGAGCTCGAACAGCACGCGGTCGCGCGCGGCCTCGGCATCGCCGGCGGCGCGGTCGACGACCTTGCGCTTGGCGCCGATCGCTTCGAGGAGCTCGGACGTGCGGCGCTGATCCTCGGTCTCCGCGGTCTGCAGCGCGAGCTTCTTCTTCTGGGCTTCGTTGCGTGCCGCCTCGAGTGCGGCGATCCGCGGATCGAGCGCATCGAGCTCGGCGGCGATCTGCGGCTCGTCGCGCTGCACCGACTGGAGATCGGCTTTGTGGGTCGCGATCTCGGCGAGCACGGCGGCGCGATCTGGTTTCGGGCCGCGCACCGACACCAGGCTCGCCTGCGACTCGGAGATCGCCTTCTCGATCCGGCGAATCGAATCGCGGAGCTCGGAGGAGCGCTTCTTGATGACCGCGGCCTCTTTTTCGAGCGGCTCGAGCTTCTTCGCGATCGACGTCAGCTCCGCGTCGAGTGCGGAGATGTCGATCACATACTGCTTGGCCTTGGCTTCCCGGTCGCGGCGAACGCGATCGAGCTCGGCGTCCGCCGCCGCGACGGATCCCATGTGGAGCGAGCGTTCTTCCTCGACCGAGCCGAGCAGTTCGCGGGCTTTTCCGACCGCTGGATGATCGAACGAATCGGTGATCACCGCGGTACGGCCGAGCGTTACGAGATGGCGTCGCCGCGAGAGCTGGCGGGTATCTTGGCGGCGTTCGAGCTCGACGAGCTCGAGCCGGGCTCGCCGCATCCCGAACCATGCCGTCGACACGTAGAGCGCGTCTCCGAGGATGCCGCGTTGCCGGCGAAGAGCGGCGGCATTGCGCAACGTCCCGCCCGAAGACGGCGTGCGATGCAGCGCAGGGCTCTGGATCGCGGTCGCATCGGCGCGCTCACCGATCGTCGGATCGCCGCGCTCGAACGGCATCGTCTTCGGATCGATGTTCGTCGGATCACCGCGCAGCTTGGCGGCGGTCTCGCCGAGTAGGACCTCGACCGGCGTGTGCTTGACGACCGTCCGCGGCGCCGACGGAATGCCGAGCAGCGCCTCGGCCGCATCGCGCTTTTGGGTCGCCTGCGCGTAGGCGGCGCGCAGCTTGGCCTCGCTCGTGGCCGCATCGAATTCACCGACGGGGACCGCGAGCTTCGAGACATGCGAAGGCGAGAGCTCCGGAATCGTCGCCGAGTCGTCGATCAGGACCGCGGCCGGGCGCGAGCCCGCCGGGCTCGGCGGCGGCGACGGCGATGCCGGCCGTGGCGGTCGATCGGCCGATAATGGCAGTCGCTGCGAGATCGGCGTCGAGTTGGGGATCGCGCCGCTCTGCAATTGCACGCTCGGAATCGCGGGCGCCGATCCGCTCTTGTTCGACGGCGGCGGGCTCGCCGTCACCGAGCCGCCTGGTTTTTGGGGCAGTTGCGCGGTTGGGCCGC
>JAQBQF010000045.1 GCA_028287115.1 Myxococcales bacterium | reverse complement strand
AACTTCGATCTGCGCACGTCGCACGTGATCCCGGCGATGATCCGTAAGTTTGTCACCGCCTGTGACGAACGCCGCGACGAGGTCACGCTGTGGGGCGATGGCTCGCCGACCCGCGAGTTCCTCTACGTCGCCGATGCAGCAGAGGGCATGGTCCTCGCTGCGGAGCGTTACGACTCGAGCGAGCCCGTCAACCTCGGCAGCGGCAACGAGATCTCGATCCGTGACCTGGCCACCGTGGTTGCTCGGGCCACGGGCTACACGGGGCGCTTCGTCTGGGATGTGCAGCAGCCCAACGGCCAACCGCGGCGGCGGCTCGATGTCACGCGTGCGCGGGAGCGGTTCGGGTTCACGGCGAACACGTCCCTCATCGATGGCATGGCGAACACCGTCGCGTGGTACCTGGAGCACCGATGAAGAAGGCGCTGATCACCGGCATCACGGGGCAGGACGGCTCGTATCTCGCTGAGCTCCTGCTCGCCAAGGGCTACGAGGTCTATGGCCTGGTACGTCGTTCGAGCTCGTTCAACACCGAGCGGCTCGAGACGATCTATCAGGATCCGCACGTCACCGATTATCGGCTGCGCCTGGTCTACGGTGATCTCGAAGACGGCAGCTCGCTCGCCAACCTAGTCAAGAAAATTCAGCCCGACGAGATCTATAACCTCGGCGCGCAGAGTCACGTTCGCGTGAGCTTCGATGTCCCCGAGTACACGGTGTCCACCGTAGCGATGGGCACGCTGCGGCTCCTCGAGGCGGTGCGCGGGCTCGGCAGCGAATGCCGGTTCTACCAGGCCTCGTCGAGTGAGATGTTCGGCGCAGCACCTCCGCCACAGAACGAAACCACCACCTTCCAGCCGCGTAGTCCGTACGCGTGCGCGAAAGTGTTCGCACACCAGATCTGCCACAATTACCGGGACGCCTACGGCTTGCACATCTCGTGTGGAATTCTGTTCAACCACGAGTCGCCACGGCGCGGCATCCCGTTCGTTACTCGCAAGATCACGCGGGCGGCGGCCCGCATCAAGCATGGCCTCGACAAGAAGCTGTTTCTGGGCAACCTCGACGCGAAGCGCGACTGGGGCTTCGCCGGCGACTACGTCCAGGCGATGTGGCTGATGCTGCAGCAAGACAAGCCGGACGACTACGTGGTCGCGACCGGGGAGTCTCATTCGGTGCGCGAGCTCCTCGATGTCGCGTTCGAGACGCTGGGCCTCGATTGGAAGCCCTATGTCGAGATCGATCAGCGTTATTTTCGGCCGACCGAAGTCGACCATCTCCACGGTGACGCCACCAAGGCGCGTACGAAGCTCGGCTGGAAGCCCAAGGTCGGGTTCCGAGAGCTTGTCACGATGATGGTGCGCGCTGACGAGGCGGACGTCAGCGCCGCCTTGTCGGGCCGAGCTCCACAGGTCTGAGCGCCATGCCCCGGATCCGGATCTCGCTCGTCACGCCTTCGTACAATCAGGCACGCTTCATCGGGCGCACGATCGACAGCGTGCTCTCGCAACGGGGAGATTTCGATCTCGACTATCGCGTGATCGATGGCGGCAGCAACGATGGAACCATCGAAGTACTCGAGAGCTACGGTGATCGGGTCACGTGGACAAGCGAGCGGGACGAGGGCCAGGTCGATGCCATCAACAAGGGGCTGCGCGGTCTCACCGGCGATGTCGTGGGCTGGCTCAACAGTGATGACACGCTGCTGCCGGGGGCGCTGGGTCGGGTAGCGGCGGCGTTCGGTGCTCATCCCGAGGCGGACTGGGTACATGGTCGTTGCGTGATCATCGATGAGAGCGATCGCCCGGTCCGTCGGTGGGTGAGCTTGTACAAGCACTATCGTGGACGTCATCACTCGTTCGAGAACTTGCTCACCGAGAACTACATCAGCCAGATGACTGCCTTCTGGAGACGTGCCGTCCACGAGGAAGTCGGCTATCTCGATCCGAGCGTCGATCTCGCGTTTGACTACGACCTGTTCCTTCGGCTGGCGCTGCGAAGCCGGCCCATCTACCTCGAGGACCCGGTCGCGTGTTTCCGGTGGTACGGCACGAGCAAGAGCGGAGCAGGCTTCGCGAAGCAGGTCGAGCAAGCCAACGCGATCGCGGCACGTTACGGCAAGGCCGGCCTGTGGACGCGCGCACGGATGCGAGCGAAGAAGGCGGCGATCGTAAACATCTACCGCGCGCTCGGGCTGGCGCGAGCGGCGCTTGGAAGACAATAGTCTTAGACGGCGTCAGGAGCTGAGCGAGCAGGTCATCGAGGTTCCATCGTGGCCAGACCGCGACCTTTCGGAGCGGCGCTCAGGACAAGGTCCTCGTCGAAGACAATCGAATCCGCGAGTACGCCGATGCGCCAGAGGATCGAAAGCGGCAGCTGCGCCGGCTGGCGTTCGGGTAGCGCGGAGTGCCGGGAGCCTGAGATACGGCTGGCCGCGGTTCTTCTCAACGCATGCAAGCGTGTTAGTTTTTAACGAGTGTCGCTCGTCGACGGTCTCGAGATCGCAGTCCTGGTTCCCTGTCTCAACGAGGAGGCAGCGATCGGCAAGGTCGTCAAAGACTTCCGTGCGGCGTTGCCGGGCTGCACCGTCTACGTCTACGACAACAACTCTACGGACGCGACAGCCGCGGTCGCCGCGGCGGCAGGAGCCAACGTACGTCGCGAGCGGCGGCCAGGCAAAGGCAATGTCGTGCGCCGGATGTTCCAGGACATCGAAGCCGACATCTACGTGATGGTCGATGGCGACGACACGTACGATGCCACGGTCGCACCGCAGCTCGTCGAGAAGCTCGTGACCGAGAACCTCGACATGCTGGTCGGCAAGCGCATCGAAACGCATCAGGCCGCATACCGGATGGGGCACCGCCTGGGCAATCGCGTGCTGACGGGCCTCGTCGGGTGGCTGTTCACGTCGCCGATCGAGGACATGCTGTCTGGGTACCGGGTGTTCTCGCGCCGGTTCGCGAAGAGCTTCCCGTCATCCTCCCGCGAGTTCGAGATCGAGACCGAGCTCACCGTGCATGCGCTTCAGATGAGGATGGCGATCGCCGAGGTCGACACCAACTACAAGGAGCGGCCCCCTGGCTCGGTGAGCAAGCTGCGGACGTTTCGCGACGGCTGGCGGATCCTCATCACGATCATGAATCTGATGAGGAACGAGCGCCCGCTGCTGTTCTTCTCGCTCGTCGGTCTGGTGCTCACGGCGATCGCGGTCGGCCTCGGGATTCCTGTCGTACTCGAATGGGCGGATACCGGTCTGGTGCGGCGGTTTCCGACCGCGATTCTAGCTAGTGCGCTCGTCGTGATCGCCGTCATGTGCATTGCAACCGGGCTGATCCTCGACCTCGTGGCTCACGTACGCCGTGAAGCCAAACGCATTGCGTATCTGCAGTACCCGGCGCCCAAGGACGCGCGCAAGCGCGACGCGATCGCCCCGAGGGCGTAAACGTGAAATCAGAGCGACGTAGTCATGGCAAATAGATCAACGCTGCGGTCGACTAACCGCTGTCTCCGTTGATTCGCGGGATCTTCCGTACGCGCTACGAGCGATCCTGATCATCGCGGCGAACGGGATCCGACGGAGAAGGCTGGCGCAGGTCTCTCCGCTGCAGCCCATCGCGAGCCCGCTCGGCGGTGATCGCTACCAGCGCCGCTATCGTGCACACGATCATCCAGTGCGAATAACGATAGTCCGATGAAGGCGCGCCGATAAACAAAGACAGCTCGCAAACGAGCCCCGAGGTCAACAATGCGAGCACCAGCCTCGATCGCCGTCCGAACCAGAGCATGACGAACCCGAGCACGAAGTAAAGATGAGGTCGGAACCACACTCCGGCTGAGATAGCGAACAGGCCGTGGTTCCAGACCGCCTGCAGTCTCGAGAGATTCTCGGTCTGGTCGTAGACAGCACCCAAGACGGGCAGCGTACCGAGACCGAGCACCTCACGAAACACGCGACTGCGATGCCACAAGTACGCCGAAGGGTAGGTAGTGACGGCACGCCACCAGCATGCCTTGACTCCCTCGAGGTGAGGCAGATCGGGCAAGTCGAACACGCGATCGTCGCCGTGGGTCAGCCAGTAGTGCGCGGTTGGCGAGTACACGCGGCGAAACTTCCTGAGAATGTCGTCCTGCACGACGAGTGGCGCACCGTCCAGCAGCTCGCGCAGCTGCGCGTCGTCCTTCACATGCGCGAATCTGACGACGCCCGCGATGTCGAGAAGCGCGACCGAGTTGTGCCAGGGGTAGTCGCGGTAGTCGGTGATCCATGCGTTGGCGAGCATGGCCGCGAGCGTGATCACCACCCACGCGACGCCTGCAACGAGGTAGCGCCGCCAGCGGGTCCACCGATCGTTCCACACGAACAGGATCATCATCACCGGCAACGTCGCCGCCGGGCCGTTGATGCGGACGCCCGTGGCGAGCACGAGGAAGCCACAGCCGACGAGCCGCCATTTCCGGGACGGCGACAACAGCGCCGCGATCCCGGCCATGATGTAGCCAGCCATCTGCGAGTCCTTCCAGATGAACGCCATCGGCGCGAGCACCGGCGGGAACAACAGGATCGAGATCGCGAGCAGCGCGGCCTTCCGCTGCGACATGAACCGCCGCAGGATCGCGTCGAGACCTAGGAGAAACGTCACGCTCTGAAGGACGAGCATCGGGAACGGCCCGGCGAGCAGGTACTCGCAAAGCCGCCACAGGTAGGCCATCAGCGGTGGGTGCCAGTCTCCGAAGTTGCCCGTGCGAGCCTGGTCGAGTTGCAGGAGCGAGTCGGGGCTCATGGCGCCGGGGAAGGCATAGATCAGGAACAGCAGCCAACCACCGACGAGGATCGCGGGTCGGGTCGAATGCACGTCGATTCGGGCCCACGCCCGGCGATGCCAGCGCAACCCCGTTCTCGACATCATGATGTGCTTGCGAACGTACTACGGGCTGTGTCTCGATCTAACGTGTTGGAGCAGTTCCGTGTGCTGAACACGACATTTCGCGCTGCTCATGCTCGGTGATCGAAGCGACTACCGCGTGTATGGTCCGTCGCGCAACGTGAGCTCTGCAGCACTTATGACCGTGCGGTGGACGAGAGCCGCGATGCTGACCACCGCGGGGATCGCGGCGGTGATGCTCACGTTCGCGTGGTGCGCGTGGCAACGCCGTTGGATGTCGGACGACGGGCTGATCATTGTTCGCACGGTGCGCCAGATCCTCGCGGGCAACGGTCCGGTGATCAACGCGTTCGAGCGCGCCGAAGCGGATACCAGCCCGCTCTGGACGTACCTGCTGGTCATCCTGGCTGCGATCACGCGCGCCAACATCCCGCACCTCGCGGTCGTGACCGGCGGACTCCTCACCGTGGCCGGCGTCGGGATCGCGCTCGACGCGACGCGCCGCTTGCATCGACGGCGCGGCGTCACCGAGATGCTGTGCCCGGCCGGCGCGTTCGTCGTGCTCGGCGCCTATCCGTTCTGGGACTATGCGACCTCGGGCCTCGAGACCGGGCTCATGACGGTTTGGCTCGCGGCGCTCTGGTGGTTGCTCGTGACCCTCGAGCCGACGGCAACTCGAAGGCGCCAGCTCGTCACGGCGATCACATTCGGGCTCGGCCCGCTCGTGCGCCCGGACGTCGGGTTGGCGACGGTGGTATTCCTCCTCGCGGCATGGGTGATCGTGCGGCCTTCGCGGCGGCGCTCGCTCGGACTCGGCGTGGCCGCCGTCGCGCTGCCGATCGCATACGAGATCTTCCGCGCCGGCTATTACGGCGCGCTGGTGCCTCTCCCTGCGATCGCGAAGAGTGCGTCGAGATCGTTGTGGGGTCACGGCTTGACGTACCTGTTCGATTTCGTGCGCCCGTACTGGATGTGGTTGCCGTTCACCGTGCTCGCGGTGCTCGGAGCAATCGTGATCTCTCGTCGCTCGCTCGCACGACGCGACTGGATCGTCGTTGCTGCGCCTGTCGTGACTGGGTTGCTGCTCGCGACCTATGTCGTCCGAGTCGGCGGCGACTTCATGCACGCGCGTATGTTGCTGCCGCCGACGTTCCTCGCAGTATTGCCCGCGATGATGCTGCCCGTGCGCCGCATCACCGCGCCCGCGATCGCTTTGCTCGCGGGCTGGGCGCTGGTGATCGGGATCTCTCTCGACGATCACGAAAGCCACACGAGCGGCGTCAACGGGATCGAGGACGAGCACGTTGGCTATGTCCGGTGGACTGGCCACAGCCACCCGATCGAGACCGGACCGTTCGTGCGCGCCGATCGCCCAGCATCGGATATCGCCGCACAGGCAATGCGCGAGCGCACCCGGCTCGTCATGATCGCGGACGCACGGATCCTTGGACCGATGAGCTCGGCGCATTCTGGGCCGATCGTCTACGCCGCGGGCAGACTCGGAACCGGTGGCGCCGTGGTCCCACTCGATGGCATCGTCGCAGACATGCTCGGCCTCGCGAACCCGCTCGGTGCGCGGATCACGGCGATCCTGCCAGGATACGCGGGACACGAGAAGCCGTTACCGGTCGCGTGGCTCGTCGCGGACTTCGTCGATCCTGCCGCCGAATCTACGAGCGTATTACCGAGCACGCTGCGCGCCGCGCGTCACGCAATGTCCTGCGGCGCGTTCGCGGAGCTGCTGGCATCCGTGCGCGAACCGATGTCGCTCGGTCGGTTTTGGGCGAACTTCACCGGTTCCATCGCCCGCACGCGACTCGAGATCCCGTCCGATCCCGTGGAAGCCGAGTGGAAGTTCTGCGGCGCTGACGCGAAGGGCATCCGCGTGACGGCGTCGAGCTCGTTCGAGGTCGAGGGGTTCTCTCGTGCCTCGGTGGCCGATGGCGAGCGGCGTTCGGTTCCTGGATCGTACGGGTACGCGAGCCACGCCGGCGTGTTCACCGACCACGAGGAGTGGATCGCGCTGCAGTATCCATCTCCACGATCGATCTCGAAGGTGGTGCTGCACTCGACCGGTTACGGATTTCCGATCGACTTCAAGATCCAGATCTGGAATGGCGCGACATGGGTCGATCGCGTGGTGAAAACAAACTATCCAGCTCCTGACGTCGTACCGCAGATGTTCGAGTGGCAGACCGCCGACGTCACGGACCAGATCCGGATCGTCGCAACGCACCTCAGTCAGGTCCGTGGCGGCTACCAGCTCCAGCTCGCGGAGATCGAAGCTCTCGGACCCTCGCCACCATAGCCTTGTGACTGGTTACACCGAGAGATAGCGGGATAAAGTGGACCGATGTCTTCGTCGAGAAGGCAGCGGCCTGATGGCCACCAACTCACGGAGAGCTGTACTAAGCATCCGAGGTTTCGGTGGATGACGACGGGCGCTTGGCGAGCGAACGGTAGCGGCGTTCGAAGACCGCGCCGAGCGCACCAGAGCCCGCATAGATCACCGCACCCACGATGAAGGTCATCGTGAAGCCGCCATAGATGGCGATGATCGTCGCGATCGACGTGCCGATCACGGACATCGCGCCGTTGATGCCCCAGCCCCACGGGACGAGCGGGCTCTTCGCTGCACCGAGCACTCGCACCGCGCTCGGGATCATCGCGCCCATCAACAGGCCACACGGCGTGACGAGGATGCCCGTGATCGCGATGCGCAGTGGCCGCGCCATTCCGATCCACGATCGCAGCAGGTCACCGAGCGTGAGCCCGTAGATGGTCGCAAGCACACCGAGGCCAACGCCGGCAACGAGCATCACACGGCCCAGTCGCGCCACGGGGAAGCGCGCAGTGAGGACAGCCCCGGCCGCTGTCGAGAGCAAGACCGAGAACAGCACCACGAGGAGCGAGTACGACGGGTGGCCGACAAACAGCGTGAACCGCTGCATCAGCGCGATCTCGACCGCCATGAACGCAAAGCCGACCAGCCCGAAGTAGGTCAGCGCGAGAACCTGCGTGCTTGCGGGTTCGATCTTCGACTGCGTCCCCGTCCGGATCAGACGCACGATCAGCGGCAACAGGATGAAGATCAAGCCGAGGCCGAGCACCGAACCGAGGGAGACGATCACCCAGAGCCCGGGATCGTAGATCTGTTTGCCCGAGAGCTCGAACAGGTCACCGAACTTCTTGAAGAAGAAGAAGAACGGACGATCATCGGTTGGCGGCGTGAGCTCGTCGAGGGCACCCGTGACGGTCTCGCTCCACGCGCCCGCGTCGAGGTAATGCTCGAGCTGTGACGTGCCCGGAGTATTCGGGGACACGAGCACGGTCATCTTTGCGAACGCGGCCCGTTGCTCGAGTCGGCTGACCTCGTCAGGCGTGAACTCGGTCCGCTTTGCTACGAGCGTGCCCTGCGGCTCTGCCGAGCCGACTGCGAAGAAGATATGTTTGCGAACGTCGGCAACCTTGACCCCGAGTTTCTCGAGCGAGCCGCCGGCGAGGATCAGGAGACGCGGGCTCTCCGCGACGCCCTGGCCGTCGCTGCCCCCGTAGAACCGCGTCATCGTGACCACGCCGCGGTCCGTCAAGTGCGAGAAGTAGTCCTCGAACGCCTCGGTCGTGTAGAGCGTGTTCTCGGTGAGCGCGAACGCGCCGGCGGCCGTTGCAGCCCAGGTATCGACGAGCGAGGCCTGGATCATGTCGTAGCGCTCGTCGGAGCGACTCACGAAGCTACGGCCCTCATCGACGACGATGTGAACGCGCGGGTCTTCATAGAGATGACCGTTCGCCTTCGCATACTTGCCACGCATCACGTCGTTGGCGATCAGCGGGTTGATCTCGACACCGGTGATGTTCTTTGCGCCTCCGGACAGCGCAAACAGCACGTCACGTCCGCCGCCCGGACCGATGATCAGCACTTTGTCCGGTGGCGTGTCCCAGGTCGCGAGCGCGAGTGCCGTGATCTTGTCCTTCTCGAGACCTGGAGCAGCATCGCGAAGGTTGTGGATGGTGGTGGCGGCGCCTGCATCGATCTTGATGCTGAGGCCTTTGTCGACGGTGATCCGCGAGAACACGTTCCACTTCTCGAACGTGAGCTTGCCTTCCCACTTCACCGACCCGACGCGAATCATCGGGAACACCATATTCAGCGCCACAAGGGCTGTTCCCAGCCCGACGGGAATCCAGCGCCACCGAGACGCCTTGTCGAACAGAGCTCCACCTACAAGCCCGGCGGTCGCCGCGACGAGTACGGCCGTCGGCCCACCGAAAACACCGAGGACGACCCCGCACAGCAGCGCGCCGATTGCGGCGCCCGCGAGGTCAAATGCGTAGACCCGGTTGACATCATCGCGGAACCACGTCAACGCCAGCGAGACGACCACCCCCGCAAAAAAGAATGGGAGGGCGGTCGTGGTGACGAGCCCCAGCAGGTGAAGGATCAGGCCAACCCCCATCTCGGGGACCTTGCTGCCCTTGAACACCGGAAGCTTGGTCGCGAACAGCAGGGCCAGCAGTGTCGCGGCTGCGAACCATTGCGCGTGCACTCGGAGATGCCGGTGAACGTTTGTCGAGAACGTCTCCGCGCGCAGGAACACGTAGACGCCGCTGGCAGCGACCCCGAACATGGCGAGTCCGACCGCCATGAACGTGAAGTGGTAAAACATGGTGGCCGAGAACAACCGGGTGATCAGCACCTCCAAGAGGAGGTTGGC
>JAQBQF010000037.1 GCA_028287115.1 Myxococcales bacterium | reverse complement strand
CGACGCCGGCGGCGGCGTCACGCTCGAGTTCAAGCCGGAGCTCGCGCGGCCGTGGGGCGATGGCGACGCGCTGCAAGAAGCGCTCGATCGTTACAACCTGATCGCAGCAACGATGGCGACGATCCGGGTCGAATACCAGGGGCATTTCCTGTCGCTGTTGGGCGCGCTCGGCGTCGGGCCGGCCGCGCACGTGAAGCCGGCGAAGACATGCCCGGTCGGCATCATGGCGAAGCCGTGGGCGAGCGCACAGGAAGCACTACACCGCTACGAGCGGCTCGGCGTCGAGCTCGAGGCCGCGTATCGGTTCATCGCGCGACACGACGAGATCGGCCTCTCCGCCGGTTTGCTCCCGAATGCGCGGATCGCGGTCGCCGCCGCGAAGAAGAGCTTCAAGCTGGCGCTTGCCGACGTCGGCGAGCTGCGCTCCGAGTGGACGCGCGGCCTTGGACCCGAGCTGCGCGTCGTCGGCTGCACCGATAGGCTGCTCGCGGCGGCGGTCGCCGATCCGTCGCGCTATCGCGTGATCGAAGAGGATCAGCCCGAGGCCATCCCGACGACGGCGCCGCTGCGAGCCAAGCCGCGCTCGACGTTCTTCGTCGATAACACGCGATGCGCGGATCCGGTCGATGTGTGGATCGATGGCAGCCTCGTCGGCCAGGTGTCGCCGGGCCGGCGCAGCGCGCTCGTCGCCGATGGCGGCGAACGCACGCTGTGTCTCCTCGGCCCGGGCGCGGCGCAATGCGGCGATCGCGGCACCGTCCGCCAAGTCTACCTGCACGACGGGTGGAGCGTGACGATGCATTGCCCGAAGTGATCGCCGGACGTGATCAATAGAACACGTACGCGGCACCGCTATCCGTGAGTGAGTTGTCGCTCTGATTGCCGTCCACGCCGCTGACAACGCTGTCTTCGCGGATCGCACCGATCACGAACGTGCCGGTCGCCGAAACTGCGGCCGCGGCGCCGAACAGATCGCCGGCCCCCGTGTTCGATGCCTTGATGTACGCGGTCTGGGTCCACGTCGTGCCGCCCGAGAACATGTAGACCGCGCCGCTGTCCGGCGCGGTGTTGTCTATCGCGTCGCCGCCGATGCCGGTCGCCGCACTATCTTCTTGGATCGCGCCCACGAGCACCGTTGCTCCCGACAGGGCGAGGCTCGTGCCGAATTGATCGCCCGTGTCGGCATTCGAGGCGTTGAGCCGCGCGGTCTGCGTCCACGTGGTGCCGCCGCGCGCGAACACGAACGCCGCGCCGCTGTTCAAGACCGTGTCCTCGCCGGGCGAGGTAACTACGACGGTATCGCCGTCGATCGCGACCAGGCTGCCAAAGCCATCGCCGGTGATCGGCGGGGTCGACTTGAGGTACGCCTGCTGGGTCCACACGGTGCCGGCGCGCGTGAAGACATAGGCGGCACCGGCACCTGGTTGCGACTCGTCGAGTTGGTTCGTAACGGAGCCGCTGTCCTCGTTTGGCGAGCCGATGACGAGCGAATCGCCGGTTGCGCTGATCGCGAGCGAGCCACCGAAGTTGTCCGTGGCGCCCGTATTGGAAGGCTTGAGGTACGCCTGCTGCGTCCAGGCCGTACCCGATCGCGTGAGGACGTAGACCGCGCCGCTATCTACCAGCGAGTTGTCGGCTTGATTGCCGTTGATCCCAGCCGCAGCACTGGATTCGCCCTGCGCGCCGATCGCGAGGGTGTTGCCGTTGCTCGAAAGCGCGACCGCTACGCCGAACAGATCGCGAACGCCGGTGTTCGAGGCCTTGACGTAGGCTTGCTGGCTCCACGTTCCGCCGAGGCGGGTGAACACGTAGACGGCGCCGCTGTCGGTCTCGAGGTTGCTGGTCTGATCGCCGTCGATCCCGAGCGCCGCACTGTCCTCGGTCGGCGCTCCGACGGCGAGCGTGTTGCCATCTGCCGAGATCGCGATGGCGGCACCAAACGCGTCCGAGGTCTCCGTGTTCGAGGCCTTGACGTAGGCGGCTTGCGCCCAGGTGTCGCCCACACGACCGAACACGTACACGGCGCCGCTCTGCTGCGCGGTGTTGTCGAACTGGTTGCCGTTGATGCCGGTGGCCGCGCTGCTTTCGGCGATCGCACCAACCGCGAACGTCGCGCCGTCTGCCGAGATTGCAACGGCGCCGCCGAACACATCGAAGCCGCTCGGATTCGACGCCTTGATGTACGCGGTGCGACGGGCCGTCTGGCCATCCGTCAAGATCGAGCCGTCGCCACCGGTAACGCCTGCGATCGGTTCGAACCCAACTCGGCCGCACGCACACAGCGTCACCGCGATGATCAGGGAACCAGCCAAACCGCCCGGCACGTGCCGATCGTATCATTTCGCGACCGGCACCCAGAGCGGATGTTCGGCATCCCGGCTGCTACGATGATCGCGTGTTCGTCGTCCTCGTGACCGGACCGGGCAGGCCGCACCATCGGCTGGCGTTCGACAAGACCGAGGTCACGATCGGAAGCCTGCCATCTTGCGACATCGTGCTCCCGCCGCGAACCGTTGCCCGAGTGCATGCGCTCCTCGCTAGGAGCAGAGCGGGGATCATGTTGCGGAGTGTGGGAAGCGGAGACGGGATGTGGGTCAACGGGCGGCCTGTCGGCGCGCCGGTCGCTGTTGGGATCAGCGATCGCATTCAGATCGGGGCCTATCAGCTCGCGATCGAGCGGGCCGTCGAAAGACTGCCCCGCATCGTGGGTGTGGATCCGGTGGAGATCGCATTGATCGAAGCGATCGAAAAAGGCGATCACTCGAGCCGACTCGTGTATGCCGATTGGCTCGAAGCCCACGGGCAGACGACGCGCGCGGAGTTCTTGCGGCTGCAGGAGACGCTCCTCGTGATGGAGCCCGAGGACGCTGCATTCGCCGCGGGCATTGCTCGGTTGCGCGAGCTCTCGGTTTCGATCGACGCCGGATGGCGAGGGCAGCTGGCACGATTACCCACGTGATGAGCTATGGTGCGGTGTGCACCTGCCGCAGTTGTATTTTGCCTCGCCGCGGGTGCTGCCACGCGCCGAGAAGCTGCAGGGGCGGGTCGTCGTCCTCGACATCGCGTTTGCGGCGACCGTCGGGACGAGCGTCTCGTTCGAGCTGACGACGAAGCCGTTTCTCGACGCGCTCGGCGATCGACTCGCGGCGTGGGTCGATCATCACGATCACGAGCGCCACGCGGAGATGGCGCGCGATCCGCGGTTCGTGCTCGCGACCAAGGCGCAGCACGGCGCGTGTCCCGAGATGGTGACTCCGGAGCTCGTGCGGCAGGTCGGACCCGTCGACACGATCATGACGCACGTCGATCTCGATGGCCTTTACGCCGCGGCGAAGTGGATCCTCGACGGGCGCGAGCCGTATCCAGGTGCCGATGATGACGCGCGAGCCGTCGACACGCGGGTCGGAACGCCGGGGCCGATCGCGATCCGGATCGACCGCGCCCTGCGTGCGAAGTTTCGCGACGATCAGCTGAAGCGAGCGGTCGTCCAGTTCCTGTGCACCGGCATGAAGCCCGGTGTTCAGGACGATTTGATCAAAGAGGCCGCCGCAGACTTCGAACGGCGTGACGCGCACACGCAGGAGCTCGCGAAGCGATTCACGATCCGCGGGCGCGTCGCGGTCGTCGATACCGCGGGATCGCAGGGCCAGTTCGACAAGACGGATCTGCTCCTCGCTGGCCAGGCGAAGGCGCCGGTCTCGATCGTCCGCGACTCCGGCATGTTGACGATCGCGGCTGGGTTCGATTCCGGCTGGGACTTTGTCCAGCTGTTCGAGCTCGGCGGTGGAATGCCGACGCGCGTGACGATTCCGGAGACCAAGCTCGACGACGTGATCGCCAAGATCAACACGGCGCCGGCTCCGGTGCCTCGCGAGCGTACCGGCGCACTGCCCGACGAATCGTAGGGTCACAGACCGCGACGATCTCGTGCTAGAGGTTTTGTATGTCCTCGGAAAGGCGCCCGCTCCACGTCACCGGCGAGCCGAGCTCCGCGCTCGATGGCCTCGCCGAGCAGCTACTCGACGCGTATCTCGATCCGAAAGCGGCCGAGATGCAGCACATCGGCAGCTACGAGCTGCCGAGCGAATCGCAGGTCGAGCGGATCGTCGAGATGTGCCGGGCGCTGCTGTTCCCCGGCTACGCCGGTCCTGATCTCCCGAGGCTCGATCGCCCCGGGTTGCGCGGCATCGTCCGCATGCGCGTCGAGGAGCTTCGCACCGCCCTCCAACGGCAGGTCTATCGAGCGAGCCATCACAAACGCCAACAGATCCTCGGGAGGTCCGATCTCGAGTGCATGGAATGCACCGAGAAGGCGGACCTGATCACCGATCGTTTCATCGCGAGGCTTCCCGATCTGCGCGCGCAAGTCAGGCTCGATCTCCACGCCGCGTACGAGAGTGATCCGGCGGCGACCGGCGTCGACGAGATCCTGTTCTGCTATCCGGGTACCTACGCGATCACGGTCTATCGCATCGCCCATGCGCTGCTCGAAGAGGGTTCGATCGTCGTGCCGCGCATGATGACCGAGCTCGCGCACCGGCGAACCGGCGTCGACATCCACCCGGGCGCCGACATCGGCTCTTCGTTCTTCATCGATCACGGCACCGGGGTCGTGATCGGCGAGACCACCCTGATCGGGAATCACGTGCGGATCTACCAGGGCGTCACGCTCGGCGCCCTGACGGTCCCGCAAGGGGAAGCGCGCCCGGAGCCCGGTCGGCGGCGCCACCCGACGCTCGAAGACGACGTCGTGATCTACGCAAATGCGACGATCCTGGGCGGCGATACGGTGATCGGGAAGGGCGCCGTGGTCGGCGGAAACGCCTTCATCACGGCCTCGGTGCCCGCTGGCACGAGAATCTCGGGCTCCAGCCGGACCCAGAAGTAGGGCGGGTTTTTCCGCCATCAGCGCGTCCGTGTTAGACTTTTCTCGGGTTGATGTCGGACGAAGTCCAAGCTCGCCCGCGTACGAATACGCGACTTCGTGCCGAGGCGCCGCCGGGACTGGCGCTGTCCGAGCGCGAAGAGGGCCGGAAAACGATCGGCCGCTACGAGGTCATCAAGACCATCGGCAAGGGCGCAATGGGCGTCGTCTACAAGGCGCGCGACCCGCTGCTCGATCGCGTGGTCGCGGTCAAGACGATCATGTCGCCGCAGCAGCAGGGGCGGCGCGTGCGGTCGGCATTCCTCGAGCGGTTTCAGCGGGAGGCGAAGGCCGCTGCGAAGATGTCTCATCCCGCGATCGTCACGATCTTCGACGTCGGCCTCGACGAGGATTCCGGTGCGCCGTTCATGGTGCTCGAGTATCTCCCGGGCGAATCCCTCGCCGATCGCCTCGATCGCGTGCGGCTGCCGCTCGCGCGCTGCGTGCAGATCGGGCTCGATCTGTCGTCGGCCCTGGCGTTCGCGCATCGCCAGCGAATCGTCCATCGCGACGTCAAGCCCGCCAACGTGCTCCACGCCGGCGACAATCGCTGGAAGCTCGCCGACTTCGGAATCGCGCGGCTGCCCGATAGCGACCTGACTCAGGTCGGCATCTTCATGGGCACGCCCGGGTACTCGCCGCCCGAGGCGATTCGTGAGGGTCGCTACACGCCGCAGGCCGATGTCTTCGCGTGGGGCGCGGTGATGTACGAGCTGATGTCGGGCCGGATCCCGTATGAGGGCCCGGACACCAAGACGACGAACGGCTACGTCGTGCAGGGCAACGCGCCGCCGCCGACGCGTCACGATCCGTCGATTCCGGAGCCGCTCTCGACGGTCGCGATGACCGCGCTCCAGCCTTCCGCGACCGGCCGGTTCAAGGACGCCTCCGAAGCAGAGCAGGCGTTGCGCGAGGCCTGGGAGCGGTGCCTGACGCAGGGCCTCGTGCATCCAGCCGTGCTCGCGATGGACGAGATGTCCCATGACAAGGCGGCGGTCCGGTTCCACGAAGCGCGCGGCGTTTCGCGGCTCGCTCCAGCTTCGTTTGGCGACTCCGATTCGGTGACCGCGATCGACGACAAGATTCCCGCGAAGGCGGCGGCGGCGGCCGCGGCGGCCAAACCCAAGCAACTGATCGTCGAAGGCGCCAAGAGGCGTGCGGGCGACGATGATCCGACGACGCTGATGGTCCGTGAAGAGGGCCAGAGGAAGCCCGACTCGACCTCGCGCGGTGTCGCTCCGCCCGGCAAGGCCGGGCCGCAGCTCACCGAGCAAGAGCGCAAGACCGAGCGCGTGCGCGTCGACAAGATCGCGAGCGCCGATCCTGCGCGGAAGCGCGAGCTCGACGGCGATCCCAAAGTCGATCAGCCGACCGACATGGTTCCACCGATCTCGCCGCGTCGAGTCAGCCCGCTGCTGATCGCCGCGCTCGTGCTGCTCGCGCTCGCGGGCGCGGCCGCAGGCCTCTACTTCGGCCACGTCATCCACTAGATCTGCCACTGAGATCACCTGTGTTGATCTCCGTGCTCGTCGACGTGGACGTGTCACGTGCACGCTCGGATCAACCGAGCCGAGCTCTGGGGTTAGATCTGATCGACCAGCGCGACGACCTCTTCGGCGCAGCCCCGGCACAGCGTGAAGCCCGCGCCGCCGTGGCCGTAGTTGTGGATCAGGCGTGGATTTGTCGCGTCGCGCTCGAGCCGCACCTCGAGGCGATACGGCCGGAGTCCCGCGCGTTCGGTGCGTACGGCCCCGATCCGAAGACCGAGCCAGCGGGCGTGATCGAGGATGCGCGCCGTGATCCCGGGATTCAGCTCCGGCGGCGCGCCGGGCGGATAGGGAAGCGAGCAGCCACCGAGGACGAGCTCGTCGCGCCGCGGGATGATGTAGAAGAAGCGCTCGGGATCGCGATGATCGGTGATCGTGATCGAGAGATCTGCAGTACCGCGCTCGGCGATCACGATCTGTCCGAACAGCGGATAGAGCGAGTCGTCGGCGGCGAGCTCGCGTGATGCGAGCCCGGTGCAGTTGACGATCACGTCACCGCGCTCGGCCGCAAGATCGATCACGCTACGGACGGCGATCGGAGCTCGCAGGCGCGCCGCCAGATACGGCAGCAACTTCGCAGGCTCGGCACGCGGCGCGGTGAACCGCCACGCAAGCGGCGCGCCCGTCACCGGCGCTGCTGCGCGCACGACCTCGATCGCCGCGGCCCACCACGGAATCTCGGAGCCATCTTCGTCGGTGATCTCGTAACCGGTGAGCACGTCGACGCCTGCGGCGGGATCGATCCGCGCGAGCGCCTCGAGCCAGTCGCGCGTGTGCGCCGCCCATACGGCCACCTTCGCGGGCGGTCCAGCGCGATACGGAAACCACACCGCACCGGCCACGGCAGACGTCGTCTGGTCGCCGAATCCCGCCGTCACGACGCGCACCGAGTGTCCGCGCTCCTCGAGCGTGAGCGCGGTCGTCAGCCCGATGATGCCGGCACCGACGACCGTGACTTCCATGCGGTCCAAGCATAGCGCTCTGGTCGACGCCGCGCAGGAGACGCGAGACGAGTTCGCGACGTGGTGATCGCCGCACGGGGCTGCGTTCGCACGCGGGCGAGCCGGCTGGTAGCTTGCGATGGTGCCGCTGTCGACCCTCGTGCTGCTGACCCTCGCCGCGCTGTTCGCGGGGACCGTCGATGCAATGGCAGGCGGCGGCGGGCTCGTCACCGTGCCGGCGCTCCTCGCGGCGGGCCTGCCATCGCACGTCGCGCTCGGCACGAACAAGGCACAGAGCGTGTGGGGCTCCGGTGCGTCTCTCGCCGCGTTCTGGCGCGCGGGCCGGGTCGATCGCCAGCAGGCGCAGTTCGCATTTCCGCTGGGCTTCCTCGGCTCGCTCGCGGGCGCGAGCATCGTGATCGCGATCGACAAGGATGCGCTCAAGCCGATCGTGATCGCGATGCTGATCGGCGCCGCGGCATTGCTCGTGATTCGTAAGCCAACCCGCGACGAGGACACCGGCCTGCGCAACTGGCCGGTCGCCGCCGCGCTCGCGCTCGTGATCGGCGCGTACGACGGCTTCTTCGGACCGGGGACCGGCACGTTCCTGATCGTCGGGTTCGTCGCGCTGTGCGGTCGCAGCCTCGTCAACGCGAGCGCCGATGCGAAGGTCGTCAACTTCGCGTCGAACCTCGCGGCGGTGATCGTGTTCACGCGCGATGGCGTCGTCGCGTGGGAGATCGCGTTGCCGATGGCATGCGGTCAGCTCTCCGGCGGGATCCTCGGCGCGCACCTCGCGATGAAGGGCGGCGCGCGCGTCGTCAGGATCGCCGTGCTCGTGGTCTCGGGATCGCTCGTCGCCAAGCTCGCGTACGATCTGATCCGGCCCTGGGTCGGCTGAGCTCAGCTGCCCGAGGTGGGGCGAGCCGGCGAACGCTCGCCAGCGGGGACGGCCGCGAGCCCTTTGGCGGCGCGCAGATCGCGAACGAGCTGCGCTTGGCCATCGGCGTGATAGCTCGAGCGCACCAGCGGTCCCGCAACGACGTGCGTGATACCCGCTTCGCGTGCGAACTGCTCGAGCTCGACGAACTCGCTCGGATGGACGTAGCGCTCGATCGCGAGGTGCTGCTTGCTCGGCGACAGGTACTGCCCGAGCGTCACGATGTCGACCCCGAGCGCTGCGAGCTCGCGCAGCACCTCGTGGACTTCGTCGATCGTCTCGCCGAGCCCGAGCATCAGGCCGGTCTTCGTGACCGCGCCGCGCTTGCGCGCATGCTCGAGGATCTTGTAGCTGCGCGGATAGCTCGCTTGCACGCGGACCTGGCGCGACAGGCGCGGCACGGTCTCGAGATTGTGCGCGAAGACATCTGGATCGGCCGCGAGCACGATGTCGACGAGATCGGTGTTGCCCTTGAAGTCGCCGGCGAGGACCTCGAGCGTCATGCCAGGACACGCGGCCTTGACCTCGCGGATCGTCTCGGCCCAGTGCGCGGCGCCGAAGTCGGCGAGATCATCGCGATCGACGCACGTGATCACCGTGTGCTCGAGTCCGAGGCGGCCGAGCATCTCGGCGACGCGCCGCGGCTCGTCGGGTTCGAGCGGTAACGGCCTGCCCGTGGTCACATCGCAGAACCTGCACGACCGCGTGCAGATATCGCCCATGATCATGATCGTCAGCGCCTTGCGGGTCCAGCACTCGCCGATGTTCGGGCAGCTCGCACTCTCGCAGACCGTGTGGAGGTTCAGCTCCTTGACCATCGCCCGAAGCTCGAAGAATGCGGGCTTGGTCGGCAGCTGCGCGCGGATCCACTCGGGATGGCGACGGCGCGGCGGGGCCTCCGGCGAGCTCGCTGGCTCGAGGCCCGCGGTCACGACCGGCAAGTGAACGCGCGACTCGGACATCCCCGGATGGATACCGCATACCACCCGCCGGCGGTAGTACAGCCGTTCGCACGGCCGTGGCGAGCTCGCTTGGCGCCGTGGCGCCTCTCGTGATCGGTCACATCCGCAGGGTCACGGCACGAGATGGGGCCATCGGGTCGAGGTTCGCTCGAAGTTCGGAGAAACCGCCAAGACGCCGAGGCGCCAAGATCGGAAGAAGCAATGGGTCTTGATCAGTGCCCACACGACCGCGAAGCGATCCGACTCCAGAACCGGTGGGCCGGACCGAAGCCACGCTCGCTCTGACGTTGGCGCCTTGTCGCCTTGTCGGTTATCTCCGACCGGCTCCGATTCGGACGAACGCCGCGCGGCGACGAGGTCCGGAAGCTCCGTCAAAGATCGATCGCGTGGCCGAGCGCGGCTTCGGTCGCGCCTTTGATCGTCTCGGAGAACGTCGGGTGCGCGTGGCCTGACGTGGGCACCGGCCGGCGTCAAGATCGGCGTGCTGATCGGCGCGGTGATCGACTTCGTGATCGTGGCGTTCGTGCTGTTCCTCGTGGTTGTCGCGATCAAGCGTGCGACCGCGAGACCAGCG
>JAQBQF010000001.1 GCA_028287115.1 Myxococcales bacterium | reverse complement strand
CCGGCCCCGTTCACCGGGTCTTGCGGCTTGGTTTCGGAAGCGCCTTCAAGGACTCGCGCTGGCGGCGCGGTCCGCGGGCGTAGGTCGGCTTCGCCACGATGAGCGGCGAGCTCGCTTTCGGGATCGGCGCCGGCAGCGGCTCGATCTGATCGGTCGGGGCATAGCCCTCGCGGGCGAACACGACCTGCATCGGGGTCATCGCGATGGTCGATCCGTACTCGAGCTCTCGCGCACGCTTCGCCACTGCGGTCGGAGGGCGTGCAAGCTATCCGCCACGCAGAGCTCGAAAGCGATCTTGCAGATCCGCGGCCGCGAGCGCCGCAAACACGCCCGTCGTGCGCGGCCGCACGTGCCCCCCGGCCATTTCCGCCACAGTGCCCCGCCTCCGGTGATTGGATGTACCGCAAGAACGTCGGGAGGCTCACATTCGTCGAGGGAACCGGCCCTGGTTCGCTTCGTGCACGAACCCCGGCGAGCGTCGTCACCCTCGACTCCTGCTGTGCGGCAACGTGTGCTGAAAAGATGATAGCGTCCAAGGCGATGAAGACTACAGCGACGGTTGTTTCCCTGGTGAAGGTCCTCGCCTTTGCGACCCTCGCGGCGTGCGGCACCCAAGGCAAGATGAGAGTCGACGCGCCGATGATGTCGTATCAAGCGCCGGATATCAGCGAGATCACGGGCATCGAGGAGCCGGACACGAGCGACGAAGGCAGCGGTAGCGGAAGCGCAGAACCCGGAAAGTGAGCTCGACGTATGTGCGGCATCATTGGGTACATCGGTAGCCGACAAGCAACCCCGATTCTGATCGGCGGGCTACGCAAGCTCGAGTATCGCGGCTACGACTCTGCCGGGGTCTCGGTCTACAGCGAAGGCACCTCGCGCGTCGTGCGCTGCCGCGGCAAGCTCGCCAACCTCGAAGAGAAGCTCACGAGGGAACCGGCAGCCGGCACGATCGGGATCGGCCATACCCGATGGGCGACACACGGTCGGCCCTCCGACGAGAACTCGCATCCGCACAAGGTCGGGCCGATCTCCGTCATTCACAACGGCATCATCGAAAATCACCTCGCGTTGCGCCAGGAGCTGCAGGCTTCCGGTTCGCACTTCGCGTCGGAGACCGACACCGAGATCTTTGCGCACCTCGTCGCCGCGCAGCTCGTGCAAGGCGCCGAGAACCTGACAGCCGCGGTCCGCCGCGCGCTGCAGAAGGTCCGCGGCAGCTACGCGTTCGTGGTGATGAGCGACAAAGAGCCGGGCACACTCGTCGCCGCGAAGAATTCGTCGCCGCTCGTCGTCGGGCTCGGCGAGGGTGAGAACTACGTCGCCTCGGACGTCACCGCGATCCTCGCGGAGACCCGCAAGGTGATCTTCATCGACGAAGGCGAGCTCGTCACGGTCACGCGCGAAGCGGTCGTGATCACCGACTTCGAAGGCAAGGTGAAGCAGCGTGAGCCGAAGATCATCACCTGGTCGGCGGTTCAGGCAGAGAAGGGCGGCTTCAAGCACTTCATGCTCAAGGAGATCCACGAACAGCCGCGCGCGGTGGCAGACACGCTCGTCGGTCGCGTCGATCTCGAAAACGACGACGTGCTGCTCGACGGCATCGAGCTCGACGTCAAGAAGTTCAAGCGGATCATCTTCGTCGCGTGCGGCACCTCGTATCACGCGTCGATGGTCGGCGAGTTCATGATCGAGGCGCTCGCGCGGATCCCCGTCGAGGTCGACCTCGCCTCCGAGTTCCGCTACCGCGATCCGATCGTCGGTCCCGGCGACCTCGTGATCGCGGTCAGCCAGTCGGGCGAGACACTCGACACGATGGAAGCGATCCGCGAGGCCAAGCGCAAGGGCGCCTCGGTGCTCGCGATCTCGAACGTCGTCGAGTCGTCGATCCCGCGCCTCGCGGACTACTCGTTCTACACGCACGCAGGTCCCGAGATCGGCGTCGCCTCGACGAAGGCGTTCACCACGCAGCTCGTCGCGATCGCGCTCCTCGCGGTGCACCTCGGCCGCCGCACCGGTGCGCTGTCGAAGGAGCGTGCACGCGTGCTGCTCTCCGAGCTCGTGCAACTGCCGCAGAAGATGACGGACATCGTCGACGGCGCGGCACAACTCCAAGTGCTCGCGCGCCGCTACGGCAAGGCCCACGGCTTTCTGTTCCTCGGGCGCAGCTCGCAGTATCCGATCGCACTTGAAGGCGCGCTCAAGCTCAAAGAGATCTCGTACATCCACGCCGAGGGTTACGCCGCCGGCGAGATGAAGCACGGTCCGATCGCGCTCATCGACGAGCATCTGCCCGTCGTCGTGCTCGTGCCGAAGGGCCCGCACTACGAGAAGATCGTCTCGAACCTCGCCGAGGTTCGCGCGCGCCAGGGCAAAGTGCTCGCGATCGCGACGAAGGGCGACAACGACATCGGCAGCCACGCCGACGACGTCGTACTCGTCCCCGACACCGCCCTCGAGCTCCAACCGATCCTGACGGTGCTGCCGCTCCAATTGCTCAGCTACTACGTCGCCGACGGCAAAGGCACCGACGTCGACCAGCCGCGCAACCTGGCAAAGTCCGTCACCGTCGAATAGCGGTCGATTTCCACCACCGCTGCCGCCTAACCCGGCGAGAGGTCGTCGGGTCTGCGTGTTGCACATGTCGGCGGGCATGTTGAAACGGGGTGTTCTCCTGGCCTGCTCGCTTGCTGGTTGTATCAACCCGGATGCGCCGCAACAGCGGCTCGCCGATCTGACCGGCGCGACGGTTTCCGTCAAGGCGAAGGTCGATCCCACGGGCAACACGCTCACGATCGACCTCATCGCGAGCGACTGCTTCTCGATCACGGACGACGTCACCGCCGAGGTCAACAGCAAGGCCGCCACGATCACGTCGCGCGGCACGATCGAGAACAGCTATGTCGATGAATCGACAAGCTGCAAGTGGCCGAGCTTCACCGTCGAGAACGCGCCGGCGCTGCCGGGTCTGATCTCGTCGCTCCAGATCAAGGACGCGAACACGACGTTCCGCATGGAGGTCCGCGACCTGCTGACGAACGACCTCGCACCGGCAAGCGCGATGGTTCCAGGGCGTCCTCTCATTCTGATGTGGCCGAGCGCGACGACCATCAAAGGCGCGTTCGCCACCTTCTATGACGGACGGGGTTCTCCGATGCTGTCGAGCAATGATGGCGGCTGGCGGGTCACCGGCCACGAGCTCGAGCTCGACGTGCCCGCGAAGCTGCAGGGAACCGGCGTGTTGAAAGTCGGCGCATGGCGCGAACCGCCGGTGATGACGTGTGAAGGCGGCATCGCGAAATGCTCGGTGGTGCTGACGGTCAATCCCGAATTCACGCTGACCATCCAGAACCCGTGACTCGGCTACTATGCGGCCGATGACCAAGCCGCGGATGACGCATTTCAACGACGCCGGCGCCGCTCGCATGGTCGAGGTCGGCGCGAAGCCGGAGACCGCGCGGCTCGCGATCGCCACCGGCACGGTCACGATGTCACCGGAGACCGCGCAGGCCGTTCGCGCCGGCAAGATCGGCAAAGGCGATGTCCTCGGCATCGCGCGGATCGCGGGCATTCAAGCGGCGAAGCGCGCCTCGGATCTGATCCCGCTGTGCCATCCGCTGCGGCTCACGGGCGTCGATGTCGATCTGCAAGTCAGCGGCGATGCCGTCGCGATCCAGGCATCCGTGCGCGCATTCGATCGCAGTGGCGTCGAGATGGAAGCGCTCGCCGCCGTCAGTGCGGCCGCCCTGACGATCTACGACATGTGCAAGGCAATCGATCGCGGCATGGTGATCGGCGACGTTCGCCTCGAAGAAAAGCGCGGCGGGAAGTCAGGCACGTGGGTGAGGGGCAAGTCTCCGAA
>JAQBQF010000327.1 GCA_028287115.1 Myxococcales bacterium | reverse complement strand
AGCTGAAGCTCGACGGGCGTGAGCCCTTCGCGCACGTGACGGCGAACGTTGAAGAAACCCGCTTCGAGACCCGCGAGCTCGAGTGCGGCCCGGCCGACCTCGCGGAGCTCGAGCCGCTGACCGGCGGCGAGCATCCGCTCGCGAAGCTGCGGGATCCGATCGCGCTCGGCGAGCAGATCGTAGCCGTATTCGCCGGTCTTGCCGCCACGCAAGCACGTGAAGCGCGCCTCGTGGAAGAAGCTCGAGTACGGTAGTCCGATCACGTCGGGTGAGGTGATGTCCGCGAGCAGCTCCCATGCATACGGGCCGTCGAGCGAGAGCACGCCGTGTGACGCGGATTGATCGATGCAGGCGACATCGAGACCCTTCGCGTGATCCGCGAGGTAGCCGACGAGCCCGGCACCGGACAGGCCCTCGGCGACGATCAGATAATCGTCATCGTCGCAGCACAGGTACACATCGGCGATCGGCTTGGCCGACTCGTCGAGAAACAGCGTGTGAAGCATCTGCCCGCTGCGCACGAACAGCTGCCTTGGCGACACGCGGTCGAGCAAATCGTGCGCACCCGCACCACGTACTCGCACGCACGCCATGTGATCGCTCGCCGAGAGCGTCACCGACGTGCGTACCGCCGCGAGATCAGCGGCCGCTGACATGACCTGCTCGGTAGGCGAGGACGAGATCGACGACGGTGTTGAGCGTGCGCATCTGTTGCCGCAGCAGGCCGGTGTCCTGGAGGTGGACGCCGAACTTGGTATCGAGCGAGACAACCAGCTCGACGGCGTCGAGCGAGTCGAGACCGAAACCCGCACCGAACAGCGGCGCGTCTGGATCGATCTCGTCGGGCTCGCGCCGGAGGCGCATCCGATCGATCAGGACCTCGCGCAGGCCGGATAGGATCTGTTGTCGCGCATCGATCACCTCGTCCCTCTCCATCTTGCCCCTCTCCGCTTCCGTCATCTCAGCTCGCATGGGCCTCTCCTCGCGTTAACACGATCGCGCAGTCCGCGGATGCACCGCCTCCCGCGACAACGACATGGCGCGCCTGACCGGTCGCGACGAGACGCGCCCCGATCACGACCCCGGCCCCCGACGTAAAACACGGGCTTTCCCCGACGAGCGCCGCGGGATCGATCCGCCTGCCGAACCGAATGCAGTCGAGCGGCGGTCCGATCATCACGTCCACTTCGTCGAGGTCCGCGGTCGCGAGTGCCGACGCCGCGGCCTCGGCGATCCGTCCCGGCCCGGCGATGTGCCAGCCCGCAACCCGAACCGCTCCGGGAGAAGCGCACAGGACGCCCGCGACGGCTCCGTCACTGCCGTCGCCGACTTCGGCCGGCAGCTCGTCGACGGCGGCGGCGACGATCCGATCACAGTCGCGATGCGAGGCGAGGAGCTCGGCGGCGTACACGAATGCGAGGAGCCCCGTCGCGGGCCCCGCGGCGACCGTGCTGTGCGCACCGCGCAAGCCGAGCAGCCGCGCACACGTGCCGGCAGGCGCGTTGACGACCTGGCGCGCGAACATGCTCGCCGACAGCCCGCGATAGCCGTGGGCCGCGATGGTCTGCTGCAACGCGCGCTCGCTCTCGGCCGACATCGCGGTGACGCCGAGCACGAGCCCCGAGCGATCGGCGTCGCTCGCCCGCAACCGAAGGTGCGCATCCGCGAGTGCGAGCGCGACCGCACCTGTCAGGTAGCGCGTCGATGGATCGAGGCCTCGCGGATCGGCGCTCGGCACGAGAGCTTCGAATCGAAACGCTCGCGCACGGCCGCGCATGCCTCCCGCGACGAGCTCGTCGAGCGTCGTCCCATGCGGACCGATCGCGCCGCAGCCCGAGATCGAGACCTCGCGGCGCGCGGTTGGCGCCGGCGGCCGCGCGCGTCCGATCACGACCGTGCAGTTGGCGCCGCCGAACCCGGCACTGGTCGCGAGCGCGATGTTGCATGTAGCGGCGCGCGCGGTCGCCTGGCCGACCGGATCGCGAGGACTATTCGGACGCGCCACCGTGAACCGTTGTGTCGGCGGGATCGTGCCGTGCTCGAGCGCTACGATGGTCGCGATGGTCTCGAGCACACCGGCCGCACCTTGCGCATGGCCGAGGAAGCTCTTGCTGGCGCTGACCGGAATCGCTTCTGCGCGCCCGCCGAACACGTGCTGGATCGCTCGCCACTCCGCCGGATCGTTCGCGCGCGTTCCGGTGCCGTGCGCGTTGATGTAGTCGACGCTCTCGGCCGCGACACCGGCATGATCGAGAGCGGCGCGGATCGCACGCGCGACCCCTGCGCCCGACGGATCGGGACCCGTATCATGAAAGCCATCGGCGGCGAGCCCGTAGCCGAGGATCGCGAGTCCGGGCCGCTGCTCGGCGCGCTCGAGGACGATGAAGCCCGCGCCCTCGCCGAGCGTCGTGCCGGCGGGCTCGCTGAACGGTGCGCACTTCCCGGTCGCGAGCACGCCGAGCGCGTTGAATCCTGCGAGCACGAGAGGCGTGAGGACGTCCGCGCCACCGGCGATCACCGCATCGGCCGCGCCCATCGCTAGCAGATCGAGTGCGATCCCGAGCGCGTTGGCCGACGAGGCGCACGCCGTCGAGACCGTGACGCGTGGCCCCGCGATACCGAGGACATCTGCCACGCGCTCGGTGATCTCGTGGATCCGGAGGTCCGGATCGCCGAGGCTGCTTCCGAACACGAACGCGATCCGATCGCGTGCGACGCGACCGAGACCCGCGCGGTCCCAGGCTTCGCGCGCCGCGGCGACGGCAAATTCGACGCACGAGACCGCAGCGGAGTCGGCCCCGAACGCCGGCGTGTTGCGGTCTGGAACCATCCCGGCAAGCGTCGCGCCGAACGGTTGCGGATCGAACCGGCGAATCGGCTCGAGCCCATCCCAGCCCTCGGCCATCGCGGACCACACCCGCGCGGTTCCACGACCGAGCGATGACACCGCACCGAGTCCCGTGATCAAGGCCGCCATGGCTTCAGTCGTTGGCCGCGTAGATGAGCGCGCTGATCAGGAGGGTGATCAGACCGAGGCCCACGAGGATCACGGCGACCGTCAATCCGATCACCCCGACGACCGCCACGCCACTCTCGGCGCCGATCCCGACGAGCACCGCGCCTCCGATGCCGGTCAGAAAGCCGATTCCGAGCATGTAACCACCCGCCGACAAGCCACCGGATCCGGGGTGCGCAGTCGGTTCGACAGGTGCGGCAGGTTCGGCGGCATGGCGTCGCACCGGGACGGGTTTTGCGACGCCCTGCCGGCATGACGTGATCACGGGATCGGGCTTGAACACGAGCTCGTAGTAGTCGGGATCGAGCTCGCGAACTCGCTTGCCGATGATCTCGATCGAACCGCAGTCGCCTCGGCGAGCAGCATTGCGTGCGGCATCGCGAAGCGTCCGAGCCATCGGTACCTTCGGCTCGAACGGCGCGGGACCCGACGGTGGCGCGAGCTGCGGTTCGGGCACCACAGTCGGATCCGGAGACGCTACGCCGGTCGCAGGACCCGGTGTACCCGACGCAGATCCTCCGGCACTTGGTGCGCGGGTCGCAGGACCCGGTGTGCCGGTCGCGGGTCCACCTGTCGCGGATCCGGCCGTAGCGGGTTGCCCCGGATCATCGGCGAGCAAGTGCTGGTAGCGCCAGAACTCGCGCTCGCCGAGCCGCTTCGACAGATCGAGCGCGGCGCCATCGCGAGTGCTGCTCTCGCGCATCCGCTCGACCTTGCCGACGTACTCGTCGATGATCGACGCTGGATCTCCGTGACGGAGTCGAAATGACGACTGCGTCATCATGTTGCGAAGCTGGCGTCGCCGTGAATTCGACATGCCGACCTTTGCGGCGCGATCGTCGAGGGTCTCGCCGAGCGCCATCGGGAGGTCGGGGTTGTCGCGGAGCCGTTGCTGGATGTGCTTGCGCTGATCGGGTTCGAGCGCCGCAAGCATGTCGCTCATCTCGAATACCGAAGATCCGATCTGGTCGATGTGACTCCACATTCGCGTTTGCACCGCAGTCTCGAGCTGGGTCTCCTCCGGCAGCTCGCGGAAGCCTTGCGTGATCAGCAAGGTGCCGAGCATCCGGCGAAACAGCACGTCCTTCTCGGCGATCTTCGCCTCGGCTTCGGCCGACAACGGACGCTTCGTCTCCGCGGTGACGAGCCGCTGCAGAAAACCCGGCTTGTCGAGACGCGCGAGTTGCTCGTCGAGCATCTCGTTGAACGCGGCCGCGCCGTCGCCACCGCGCAGGGTTCCCAGCATCCGCGGCACCGCACAGCCGGGAGCGCCGACGGTGGCGCCGGCCGCGACGGCTCCGAGCTTCATCACATCTCGTCGGTTCATCGGGTCTGTCCTTCTGCTCGGGTGGGTAACGGACCAACATCGCGAAGCTGGGCAAGCAAGTCGGTATCCGCGGTGAGCGGGAGATCGAGCAGCGTTCCGATCAACTGGATGATCCGATCGCGGGGCACGCGCGGATCGATGTCGAGCTCGGTCATGATCGCCGCATTGCGCGCGTAGAACTCGTTCACGGGGTGCCGGACCTGCTCGTTATCTGCAAACCACACGTAGAGCACCTTCAGCGCATCGCGCCGATCGGCGTCCGGATCGCTCGAGCGTTCGAGGTGGCGCCGTGCGTACGTGTAGAAGCTCGCGGCGTGACGCGCTTCATCGGCTGCGAGGTTCCGAACGATCATCGCGAGCACCGGCTCGGATGTGCGCGCGCCGAGATTCGTGTATGCCGACGAGGCGACCATCTCCGAGATGATGTTCGTCACGAGCGTGCCGATCCGCGACTTCATGAACGGCGCGGTCGCTCGACCACGCAACATGAACTGATCATCGACGGTCACACCGACCTGACGGAGCCAACGTAAGAGCACTTGCGGATGCTTGGTCTCCTCGTAGAACCACACCGAGATCCACTGCGTGAAGTCGGTGTCGTCTGCGAGCTCGGTCAGGAATCGTCGCGTCGCGGTCGTGGTCGTCAGCTCCGAGTACGCGATCTCGCGGACCAGGCTGCACAGCGCCGGTGTCACCCGCTCGCGATCGATCCGGTGCCACGGCAGGTCCGCCATCTCCCAACGCGCGCGCTCCGCCTCATCGAACAAGCGGCTGTACAGTCCGTCTGCGATCACATCGCTCATCGTTCGCTCGCGATCGCGATCGCGCGTGTCGGGCAGACCAGGGCGGCCGCGCGGCAGGCTGCAAGCTCGAGCGAGCTCTGGGGCTGCCGGATGAGCTGCGAGCCCTTGCGGGTCACCGCGAACACCGACGGCGCGAGGATCGAGCAGCCGGAGCAACGGACACAGACGCTGAGGTCGACGCTCACCACAGTTACAGAGAACCATTCGCGGGCGCTCCGCTCAATAGAAACCTGCGGCAGATCACGCGAAGTTCACGCTATGCGAAGCAGATCACGCGAAGCTCACGCCCGATCGCGAAGAGACATATTGCGGCCGCAGATCGCAGTCCCTATGGTCAAACGATGCGGATCGTCTGTGCAGCCGTGATCGTGCAACTGACGGCCTGTTCCTTCACGATGGGCAAGCCGCCGAGCACCGTGTACGTCGAGGACGAGCAGCCGTGCAGCGAGTCCTACTCGGCGACCGGCTTCGATGGGACGATGGCCGCGAGCGCGGCGGTGTTCACGTTGCTCGCGCTGTTGTCGTACAAGGACCATGGCTGCGTCGACAACACCGCCGGTCTCTTCGGGACACCGTCGTGCAGTTTCTACGACTGGAACATCGGTCTCGGAGCAGCAGCGACGGTCGGATTCACGCTCGCGGCGTACAAGGGACAGGGCTATGCCGGCGCTTGTCGCGAGCTGCACGACCAGCACGATGAATGGGTCGCGACGCAGCTGTCTCCCGAACAAGCGAAGGAGCGTAACGTGTGCCTCGTCGCACGCGCGAAGGCAGTCGCACAGGCGACCAACGCCGAGGAAGCCGAGCGCGCGATCGCCAACATGCCGTGCGGCGGGACTCCCGAGGAGCAGGCGAGGCTTCGCAACACGTGCCTGATCGAGCGCCACAAGATCGCCGCCCAGATCACCGATCCGCTGGAGGCGGAGCATTTGATCGCCAGCATGCCGTGTGGCGAGACGCCGCCTGTCGCACACAAGAGCACGCGAAGACGCAGCGAGTACGGCGGCGTGTCCGGCGGCTTGGTCGGCGCGCTCACGGGTTTCGTGCTCGGCGCGATCGCATCGCAGCGACGCTACTGAGCCGCGGCAACCGCGGCGCATACGGATCGTGACAGCGTCACGCGCGCGCCGTCGACGCGAGCAGCGCAGCCGGCCGCGATCTCGAGCGTATGCTTGGAGGGCGCACCTACCGGCGGCGTGATCGTGACGGTGACCTCGTGCGCGACGGCGAGATCGCCCTCGCTCGCCGGCGCACGCACGGCAGCCAGTGCCGATGCGAGCGCGTCGAGCGCTGCAGCCTTGATCTTGCCGCTCGGGTCGCGCGTCCATTCACCGAGCACCGCGCCGCGCCGATACGTCACATGATCGATCTCGATGGCCGTGATCGACGTCGGGTCCTCGGTCCACAGATGGTCGTCGACGTAAGCGGCGACGCCTCGCTGATAGATCTTCAAGTCACTCGTGGTGGGACGGAACTTGAGTCGCTCGTGGTCGCGGAACACGAAGCCTGCCGCATCCCAGTAGATGCGATTGCGGCCGCGAGCGGACAACGCCGTCAGATGACCTGTCGGCTTGTTCGACTCGATGTCATCGACGGACGTGTCACCGACGATCTCGGCTTCGTCCAGCAGCGCGGCGACCAATTCGCGGGCGCGGGACGGATCCGCGGCGACGCGGCGCCCCGCGCGCACGACCGTCATCGTGTTCAGCTCGAGCCGGTCGCCGCCTTGGAACATGATCCATTCCGGTGGATCGGCCGTCATCCGGCGATCGGCGATCGCGCCGGGACTTCCGTCGAGCGCGTGGACGACGGCGACGATCTCGTTCCAGCTCACGGCAGATACGCAGCCGTTTCCGAAACTGCCGGCCACGGCGACCAGCTCGGGATGCTCGGGGCACGGTCCCGCCTCCGATAGCGTCACGTCATCGACGACGATGCTGGTGCCGGTGACCGCGAGCGCCGGTGATGCAGCGGCATCTCCGGAGGCGGACGCCTCGGCGACGAGCTCGAGCTCGGCCAGCGCGCGTTCGAGCCGATCGACGAAGCGAGGATCGAGCCAGATGACCGGCGGCGGGCCGAAGCCGGAGCCTCGTCCCGGGAACGTGTGATCGAGCAGTCGTGGGTGACCTTTGATCTCGAGCTTGCCGTTGATCAGGATCGTGTCGGCGCTCGCCGCCTCTGCCAGCGGAAACCGCATGCGGAGAGCGAGCGGGCTCGGATCGAGTGCCCGAGCGACCCAGCCGTCGACGAGCCGCGCATCGCCGCCGTCGATCACGAGCCAGGTCTGATCCGCGCCGACCAGCGACTCGGCGATCTCGATGACGTGCTTCCGCGGAGCAAATACGACGAGCTGTGCCTTCGTCGTCCCCGCGATCGCCTTCACGTCGCGCCGATGCCAGCGCGCGGCGCGCAGCGTCGAGAGCACCGCGGCGACCGTTTGTTGGTCGACCGTGGACCGCGGAGCTACCCAGATCGCCGCCTCGCGAGTGACCCGGGAGTCCGGACCGTGCGCGCGCGACCACCGCAGCTCGGTGACCTGCTCGGGATCGAGTCCAGGCAGCAGGGCGCGGCTCGGTGGCGGCGCCGGTGCACGCATGCCGTCGATGACGACCGCCAGCACCAGGCTCCCCGCGAGGGCGGCAAGCACGAGGAGTGCCCGTAACGAGGCGGTCACCGCGTCTGCTTTCGGCGCCAGAGGACGATCGCACCGCCGGCGAGGATCCAGAGTAGCGGGATCCCGACGGTCGAGATCCCGATCACCGCGCGACGTTCGGCCGCGGTCATCACGAGCCGGATCTGACTCGGCGTACGTCCCGCGATCGAGAGGTGGCTCTGCGGCCGGCCGGCGAGATAGCGAATCGCCTGGTCGAGCCAGAGGTCCGCCGCGGAGGCGCCGCCGCCGAGCAGCGACGTCTCGAACGACTCCGCCGAGCCGACCGCGATCACGCGATGCAGCGAGCCGATCGCCGCGAGCACGACGGGGCCGGCAAGATCGGTCGCGTCCTTCGTCGGCGGGCTGGTCTGCATGTCTTGCTCGCCCCAGCTCTCGGCGGTCGCGCGGATCAGCGGCTTCGCGCTGCCGGTGGCGATCACCGGTCTCGGCTGAAACCAGATCGTCGCGCGTTCGTCGGGGAAGCCGCCGTTGACTTCGTGGGCTGTGTAGCCGCTGACGATCATCAGCGCGCCGGGAAGCTCGCGAATCGCGAGGGACCGATCGATCGCGATCGCCGCGGGCAAGCCGAGATCATCGGCGGCGAGCACGCTCTCGAGGCCGGTCTCGGCGACGGTCGTGAACGTCTGGCCGCCGCCGTGCCCCACCTTGGTGTGTTCTGTCACCGGCCGGCTCGCCGCTGCGACGAACAACCCGCCATTGCGGCGCAGGAACGTCTGGATCGCGAGCGCCTCCGTTGGAGAGAGTGCCTGCGTCGGGCCCGCGACGATCACGACGTTGCAGCGATCGGGAACCGCGGTCGCGATGCTGACCTCCTCGAGCGACATCCCATCCGCGCGCAGCCGATCGGCGACCGCGGTCCAATCGGCGTCCTTGTCGGCTTTCGCGAGGAGCGGCAGCTCGCCGTGACCCGTGGTCGCGCAGACGGTGATCGGTGTGGAGACCGAGAGCTCGGCGAGCGCGCCGGCGAGCGCTTGCTCGACTGCGAGATGCTCGACCTCCGGTGCGCCGGTCGCTCCGCGATCGATCGTGGCGATCTGCAGCCGATCGACGACGCGACGCCTGCCACCGAGCTCGACGATCACGCCGCCGTTCGATGCGAGATCGCCGGGCGCGAGGCCGGCGATCCGTGCGGCCGCAGCGAGCCCGCCCGGCAAGGCGATCGGATCGACACGGCGCACGGTCAGCGGACCGGCTTCGGCCATCCGGTCTGCGACGCGCGCAACTTCGTCGTAGAGCGGCTCGAGGGCACCGAGCGTCGGCTCGACGATCGTCAACGTGGCGCGACCCGGCAAGTCCGCGAGCACGCCGCGAGTCTGCGGATCGAGTGAGTTGCGACGTGCGGCGCTGACGTCGATCCGGTGCGGATGCCGCGCCGCGAGGATGCCCGCGGCGATCGCGATAGCGAGCACCAGCACGGTCGCGGTCGTGCGGATCCGGATCTCGCGAGCGCGCCGGCGACCGGCACACGCGAGCGTGATCGCGAGCGACAGACCGGAGATCGCGAGCGCTAGAGCGAACAGGATCGGAGCGAGCCCGAGCTCACCGCGCGCGAACGCCGACAGGTGCTCGCGCAAGGACACCGCGCTCAAAGCAGAGGCGAGCGAGGGATGATCGATCGCTAGATCGGGCCACAGCGCGGGCAACTCGCCGACGAGAAACAGTCCGATCAGCGCGGCGAAGCCGAGGGCGCCCGCCGCGAGCGTCGTCGCCATCGCGGCGCTCGCTGCGACCGTCCACGCGAGGAGCGCGGCACCGAGCACGATCGCGCCCGTGTAGCCGGTGATGATCGTCGGGACATCCCAGCCACCGGCATCCGTGCGAAACGCCGCGACGAGCACGAGGTAGGCCAGCGTCGGCAACCACAGGAGCGCGTAGATCGTCACCGCGGCGAGCCATTTGCCGGCGACCGCGGCGCCCTCGCCGACGCGTGCGGTGAGCAGCAGCTCCCAGCCGCCATTGCGCTTGTCATCGGCGATCGTGCGCATACCGAGGAGCGTGAGGACGACGAGCTGCAGCACCCAGGTCAGGAGCGTTCCGGCGAGCTGGCCTTCGAGCAACGCACCGAGTGGTGCCGGGCGGCGCGTATCCGACAGCGCATTGACGAGCCCGGCGAAGGCGATGCCCTGGACGACCAGGAACAGCCCGCCGATCACGTAGAGGATCGGCGCGCGGAGCGTGATCTTCAGCTCGCGTCGCCACACCCAGTAGGTCGCGCGGAGAGAGCTTGGCAAGGTCATGCGGCGGCGTCCTCGCCGAGCAAAGACACAACCGCGTCCTCGAGGCGAGACTTCCCGGTCTGCGCGCGCAGCGCTTCGGGCGAGTCGATGGCGACGAGCTCGCCCGCGCGCAACACGGCGACGCGGGTCGCGAGGGTCTCGAGATCCGAAACAGCATGACTCGAGACCAGCACGGCGCGGTGCTTCGCGGCCTCGATCAGATGCTGTCTGAGGTCGCGGGTCTGGATCGGATCCATGCCGCTCGTCGGCTCGTCGAGGACGAGCAGCGCTGGCTCGCCGAGCAGCGCATCGGCGAGGCCGACGCGCTGGCGAAATCCCTTGGACAGCGTGCCGATCCGCTGCAGCGCCTCGGCTCCGATCGACACCGCGGCGAGCACGCGCGCGACCGCCGCATCGTCGCAGCCCTTGAGCTTGGCGCGTAGCCTCAGATGATCGCGCACGGTGAGCTCGTCCGATGCCGGCGCATGCTCGGGCAAATATCCGAGTCGCGCCTGTGCGCGAGTGCGCTCGCGGGTCATCGAGATGCCGTCGATCGTGACCTCACCGGCGTCCGGATCGAGATAGCCGGTCGCGATTCGCAACAGCGTCGTCTTGCCTGCGCCATTGCGTCCGACGAGGAGCACCGCCTCGCCCGCCGAGACCTCGAGCGAGACTCCAGCGACGGCGCGCCTCTCGCCGAACGCCTTCGCAACTCGCTCGAGCTTCAACACGCGCGAAGTCTGACATGGAGACGGTCTCGACTTAGACAACTTGCGGTGCGCAGCGCCCGAAAACTGGCTCCTCCCACAACTTGCAGCACTCGCGCGTGTCGCGGCGACTCGGGGTTTCCCGATTTGATCGACATCGCCACGTGGCGGGGTTAGGACATTGCGAATCTCGCACTCGAACGCGGCCGCCCACGAGTTGTGTCCGTCCCCGAGCGGGCCTGGAGTTTCCGTGCGTTACGGAACGTAAGGGTCGAGACCGTCCCTCAGTCTGCGTCGGACGGACGCGCGGCGGGCACCCGGATCGTGAACGTCGTTCCCGTCGGGCCGGTCTCGCACTCGATCTTACCGCGATGGTCGTCGACGATCTTTTTTACGATCGCGAGGCCGAGGCCGGTGCCTCCTTTGCGGCCGGTCGCGAACAGCTCGAACAGGCGGCCGCGCAGCTCGGGCGGGATGCCGGGACCGTTGTCGGTGACGGCCCAGATGATGTCATCGCCCTGCTTGTCGACGCTGACGCGCAGCTTGCCGCCATCGGGCATCGCTTCGACTGCATTGCGCGCGAGGTTGTGGAACACGCGCAAGAACTTCTGCTCGTCGAAGTACGCGATGCCGTCGAACCGCGCGTCGAGCGCGAAGTCGATACCTCGGCCCGCGGTCGCGGCGGCGAGCTGCGTCGTGAGCTCGTCGGCATAGCGATTGAGGTAGACCTTCCGCACGACGAGATCGGTGTCGCCGCGCGCGAACGCGAGCACCTCGCGCGTCATCCCCGCCATCAGGTCGAACTGGCGCTGGATCTGCTCGACGTACTTGTCGCGTTGCGCCGCATCGTCGGAGGCCGCCATCAGTTGGCCGTAGCCCGAGATGATCGTCATCGGCGTCTTGAGATCGTGCAACAAGCCCGCGAGCATCCGGCCGATCGAGGCGAGGCGATCGCGATTGCTCTGCTCGCTGCGCCGCCGTGCAAAGCCGATCGCACTCGCCGCCTGCGCCGCGATCAGCACGAGCAGCTTGAGATCTTCGTCTCCCCACGAGGCGCCCTCGCGAACCGTGCGCCTCTGATCGATGATCTCGATGCCGCCGATCACGTCTTCACCGTCGACAAGCGGCGCGACCATCAGGTGCTCCGGCCGAACACCCGCTTCTTTCGCGACCTCCGCGGCGTGCCTCGGATCTTTCGCCGGATCGTCGACGACGAGTGGCATGCGATGCGCGATCGACCAGCCGAGGAGCCCGGTGCCGTGCGGCAGCGTGCGCTCGATCAGCCTCGGCGCCGCCGGCCCCTGCACCGTGCGAAATCGCAGGGACCCATCGGGGTCGGTGAGCGCGATCGAGCCCGCACCGCCGCCGAGCACCGTGATCGCCTGCGCGAGGATACGCGACAGCAGATCGTCGAGGTCGAGCGCGGCCGACGACTCCTTCTCGACCTCGTAGAGCGCGTTGAGCTCGCGCTGCCTGCGCTCGAGGTCGCGGCGCGCCTGCATCAGCTCCTGGTTCTGCGTGACGAGCGAGTGATACAGCCGCGCGTTCTCGATCGCGATCGCAGCCTGGCTCGCGAGCGCGAGCATCAGCTCGATATCGGACGGCGTGAACGGCCCATCTTGCTTGTTGAGCACTTGCAAGACCCCGACGAGCCGACCAAGCGCGCCGACCATCGGCACGCTCAGGATCGACCGGGTGCGATACCCGCTCTTGAGATCGACCGATGGCTGGAACCGCTGATCGGCGTACGCGTCGGGAATATTGACGATCTCGCGCGTCTCGGCGACCCAGCCCGCGATGCCCTCGCCGACCGCGAGCCGGATCTCGACCACCTCGCCTCCCTGGACGACCTTCGACCACAGCTGCGTCCCGTCGTCGGTCGCCAGATACAGCGTCGATCGATCCGCCTCCATGAGGACGGTGACCTTCTCCATGATCAGACGCAGCAGCTCGTCGATGTCGCTGACGGTCGACAGCGCGCGGCTGACCTCCTGGACCAGCGCGACCTTCTTCTGCTCCCGGCGCAGGGCGGATTCGAGCGATTGCACCGCTTCGGGTGCCCCCGCCGACGCCAGTCCCTGACCATCCGACATGAAGCGCATCGTAACGCCTCGGACAACCAGTTGCACTTACAGTGGGGCGCTACTCCATGCCGCGGCGCCGCAGGTCGTCCTCGTCGAGTCCTTCGAGGTGTCCGATTTCGTGGAGCAGCGTGTCCCGGATCTGCTCCGACAGCTCGGTGCGTGTCTTCACCGCGCGAGCGAGGTTCTTGCGATAGAGCACGATCGAAGGCGCCTCGTCCCCCGGCACCGGCGCGCGACCGACCGGCCCACGGTACAGCCCGAGGATCGTCGGCGGGAACGGCGGCGAGACCGCTCGCAGATCCGCCGGATCCGGCAGGTCCGTCACCTCGACCTTGATCTTCTTCACGTGAGCCCGACGCTCCGCGGGGAGCCCCGCGACGATGCCGTCGATCTCTTTCTGAAAGTCGGCTTGCGAGATCAACACCGGCGAGGACAGCTCGGCCGGGGCGAGCTCGACGGCGCGCTGCAATTCTTGATCGGCGGTCGCGATCTCGCCGAGTTGCTCGAGCGTCAGCCCGAGCATCTGGTGCGTATATGCGTCCTCCGGCTGCAGCGCGAGCGCCTTCTGAAACGCGGTCTTCGCATCGGCGAACCGCGACAGATCGAACAGCGCGACGCCCTTCTCGTGCAAGGCATCACCGCGACCCGGCGCGATCCGCAGCGCGGCGTCGACTCGATCGAGCGCCTCGTCACTGCGACCGAGATCGTTCAGGGCCTGGGCCTCGAGCACGGCAAGATCCGCGGACAGCGGGACATTCCGGCGACGACGCGCGAGCGCCCGCCGGCTCCCGCGTTGCGCGAGCTCGAGCCCGAGTCGCAGGGCGTCACGACCGCGTTCGCCTTTACCGTTGATGTAGAAATCGGCGACGGCACGAAGTGTTTCGGGATCGTCCGGATCGAGCGCGAGCGCGAGCGAATACGCGGTCTGCGCCTCGGTATCGCGACCGAGCGCCGCGAGCGCCGCGCCTCGCAGGTGGTGCGCCTCCACGGACGTCGGCGCCAGATCCGCCGCCCGATCCGCGCAAGTCCAGGCGGCCGCGAACGACCCGTGCTCGATCTGCCTGTTCGCCTCGTCGAGCATCGCCTGGACGCGACCTTCGTCATCCGCCGTGTCGCTGAACTTTGCGGGGCATTCGACGACGGGCTCTTCGCGGTGCGGCCGCACGGCCGACGCGCCTTCGACCATCGCGCCTGCCTTCGAAGGCACCGGCGTCCCGGTCGCGGCGGCGACGGTCGGCGCGCCCGGCGCGACCGTGTGCGACGGATCGAGGGTATTGGACGATCCTTTACAGCCGGCGAGCGCACTCGCGAGGGCTGCCACCACGGCCAAGCGCATTCCGGCAAGCATACCCTTAGGAGGCCTCCGAGCCTAATCGCCGCGACGCGTCCAAGTACCTGATCCTTCAGTCACCGAAAAGCACGAGAGTTCCCGAGTAGGCGCGGCCGACGCGACAACGATCTCGAGCGGTGGGACACGATCCATATCGACGAACGCGATCGCACGCGGTGCGCTCTCCGCACGCTGGTGCGTCCCCGCCGTTCCGACCATGCCCGTGCGCGCGTCGAACGAGTAGCCGCTGCTCTGCGCCGAGTTATTGAAGAGCATCGAGAAGGGCGTCGAGCGACCCGCCGCGATCAGATCGAGCCCACCTTGGCCATCGAGATCGATCGGCGCGACCACCGTGGGTCCGGTCGCCAGCGCCACCACACGCGCCGCCTGAGAGCTCGGTTGCCCGGGCGTCGCGCTGTCGTTCGCGTAGATCCACAGCGCACCCGCGTCGTGCAGCGCGCCGATCTCATGTTGCCCTGACCACGATAGCTTCGTTCGCGCCTGAGATCGATCTCACGATCGACGATCGCTGATAGCGTAGACGGATGGCGGCAGGAGAGCTGTGGCACCTGGTCGAGGCCCGCCGCGATGACGGCTCGCCGACGATGTTCAGGATCCGCGAGCTCGATCCGCGGCCCGAGCTGACGAAGATCTTCGTCGTCGAGATGCCGTATCCGATCACCGAGCTGTCGTCGCTGCCGAACGCGGCCGCCTATCGCCGGCTGTCTCAGTTCGAGGAGCAGTGGCTGGTCCCCGCATGCACCGCGCTCGGCTGGGAGCTCGTCGCGAGCAAGACCGAGGACGGGGCCTTCTTTCTGTACATGTACGGCGCGAGCGACCCGAACGGCCTCATCGCGAAGCTGTCGCCGTTCGATGCGGCGCTCGGCTTCTACGACGATGACGACCCACGGTGGACCGAGTACGCGACCTTGCGCGCGCTCCTCGATCAAGCGAAGGCACTGCCCTCGGAGCTCGAGGAGGAGCTCGGCGCAACCGCGGCCCCCGATCTCACGATGCCGAGCGACCTCACGATGACGACCCGAGCTGCGCCTGACAAGCGCAACAAGCCCAAAGCGAAATCCAAGACCGAGGCGCCGGCGAAGCGTCAGGCGCGAAAGAACACCGTGGTTGCGATACCGAAGCGCAAGCCGCGAGCAAAGACCGTCGTCGTCACACCGAAGCGCAAGCCGCGAGCGAAGACCGTCGTCGTCACACCGAAGCGCAAG
>JAQBQF010000320.1 GCA_028287115.1 Myxococcales bacterium | reverse complement strand
TCCCCGGCACGTTGATGGTCGAGCCGACCGAGAGCGAGAGCAAGGCGGAGCTCGACAGGTTCTGCGAGGCGATGATCGCGATCCGCGGCGAGATCACGGCGATCGAGAACGGCCAGATGGATCGCACGAACAACGCGCTCAAGAACGCGCCGCATACCGCGGCCGCCGTCTCCGGCAGCGAGTGGGATCGTCCGTACTCGCGCGAGCAGGCCGCGTTCCCGGCGCCTTGGTTGCGCGTCCACAAGTACTGGCCACCGGTCGCGCGCGTCGACAACGCCTACGGCGATCGCAACCTCGTGTGCGCGTGTCCTCCGCTGGAAACGTATAGCTGATGCCCGACATCACGGGCCTGTTCGCGATCCTCGGCACGTTCGGAATGGCACCTGCGATTATCTATCTCCGGGGCAAGGCCAAGCTCGAGGCACGTCGCCTCGAGCTCGAAGCGGGTGGGGGCGGGAAGGCCAACGCGAAGATCGTCGACGAGAACCGTCTGCTACGCGAGCGCGTGGAGAACCTCGAATCGATCGTGTGCTCGGTGGACTTCGAGCTCAACCAGAAGGTCGCGAAGATGATCGAGGAGCATCGCTCGCTCATGCTGTCGCCCGGTGCGGTGCCGGTGGGGCCCGTGCTCGCAGCGCCAGGCGACAAGCCGAGCGGCGACAAGGCGCCCATGGACAAGGCCTCAGGCGACAAGGCTCCGGCCTTGGATCGGACGGCGACCGCGATGCACCATGCCGCGTCGTTGTCGCCGTCATTGTCGACGACGCTCGAACCGGGTCAGGTGCTCGCGCAGCGCTATCGCGTGCAGCGCCTCCTCGGCAAAGGCGGGATGGGTGCGGTCTATCTCGCGGATGACGAGGTGCTCGGCGAGCTCGTCGCGCTCAAGGTCATCTCGTCCGCGTTCGCGGCCGACGAGCAGGCGATGGTCGCGCGGTTCCGGCGCGAGGCCGCGGCGGCTCGCAAGGTCAGCTCGCCGTCGGTGATCCGGATCCACGATCTCGGAGAGGCGCGCCCCGGCCTGCTGTACCTGTCGATGGAGTACTTCGCGGGTCGCACGCTCTCGGAGGTGATCTCGCAGCGCGGGCTCGTTCCGATCAAGGACGTCAAAGACATCCTGCAGCAAGTCTGCACCGGTCTCGAGGCGGCGCACGAGGCGGGCGTGATCCATCGCGATCTCAAGCCGAGCAACGTGCTCGTCGGCGAGCGCGGCGCGGTGAAGCTCATCGACTTCGGCCTCGCGACGACGACCGCCGGCGACGGACTCACCGCGACCGGCGCGATCCTCGGGACGCCGCACTACATGGCTCCCGAGCAAGTGCGCGGCAAGCCGGTCGACGTGCGGACCGATATCTACGCGCTCGGCGCGCTGTCGTATCACCTCGTGACGGGCAGACCGCCGTTCTCCGGAGACAACGCGATCGCGATCGGCTTCGCGCACCTCTCGGAGACGGCCGCGCCGCCGCGCGAGCTGCGCAAAGACTGCCCGCCGGCACTCGAGGCCGCGATCATCGCGGCGCTCAAGAAGGAGCCCGGCGATCGGCCGGCGAGCGCGAAGCTGTTCCTCGATCAGGCGTTCGGCTCCGCGCCCTGATCAGCGCGGCGCGAACCGGTAGTGCGCGACGATCCATTCACGGCCCTGCGCGAAGCCGAACAGCTCCGCGCACGCGAGGAAGAACACGCGCCAGCGCTGGAGCTGCCGGCGACGGCCGAGGATTGGCTCGAGCTCGTCGCGTGCTGTCATGAGATTGTCGTACCAGGCCTCGGCCGTCTTCGCGTAGTGCGTGCCTGCGAGGTGCCATTCCTCGACGATCCGCAGATCGTCCTGGAAATAGTGCAGGAGCTGGGCGCTCGGCATCAGGCCGCCGGTGAAGAACTCGCGCGCCATCCAGTCGGAGGCGCCGCTGTCCTCGAACGGATACGCGTGATGGCGATGCGCGAAGACGTGGACGAACAGTGAGCCGGCCGGCGCGAGCCAGCTCCGGATGCGGCGTAACAGCTGCTCGTAGTTCCGCATGTGCTCGAACATCTCGATCGACACCACGCGGTCGAAGCTCGCCGCCGGAAGCTCGATCTGCCGGACGTCGCCGGTGCGGACCGTCAGGTTCGCGAGGCCGCGGGTTCGTGCCGCCTGTTCGATGAACGCGCACTGCGTCCGCGAGTTCGACACCGCGGTGATCGTGCTGTTCGGATACCGCGCCGCGGCCCACAGCGACAGCGAGCCCCAGCCGCAACCGAGATCGAGCACCGCTTGCCCATCGGCGAGCCGTGCGCGCTCCGCGGTCAGCTCGAGCATCGCGACCTCGGCAGCGGCGAGCGTCGTGACACCCGCGGGCCAGTAACACGCTGAATACTTGAGGTGTGGACCGAGCACGCGCTCGAAGAACGCGGCCGGGACCTCGTAATGTTGAGCGTTCGCGGCATCGGTGGCGATCGCGATCTCGCTGTCGCGTAGCGCGGCCACGAGCGAGCGTGTCTTCTGCTGCTCGGCTTCAACCGACGATCGCTCCTGCCGCAGCCTCATCGCGCAGACGGCGCGAATCCCGGCGCGCAACACCGGCTCGGGGACGATCCCCGCGTCGACCAGCCGCTCGAGGATCATCCGAGGCTTCCCGGCCTCTTGCGTGGCATCGGCACGAACGGGCTCGTCATCGCCTGATACGCGCGATAGCGGTCACCCTCGCTGCGCAGCGCCTGGGCTTCGGTCGCCGGGATTCCCGTGACCTTCCAGAGTGACATCAAGATCACGGCCTGCGCGAGCAGCGCGATCCAACCGCTTTGGAACGCCACGCTGTACACGGCAAAGCCAATCTACACGAGCCAGTCGAAGAAGTAGTTCTCCGCGGCGATCTAAGCGTCTGAAATCGTTCGACGCTAGGCGGCACGTAATGGGAGAGGTACTCGTGATAGCGCTAGGCGTCGAGCTGGCTGGCGAAGAGTGTCGACCGACCGCCGTACCGATCTTCGAGGAGCTCGAGGACGTCATTCCGTTGATCGGCGGCGAGCGGTGACAGCGCCCATTCGTCGATGATCAGCACGTCGGTTCTTGCGAGACGTGCGAGGAGACGAGGATAGGTTCCATCAGCGCGCGCGACTGCGAGTTCCTGATACAGCCGTGGCGCACGACGCAGTGCGACCGCATCCGGCAGCGCCTCGGCGCTACCGAGCGACAAGGCCCAATAGCGCCGCTCAGTCGGCCGATGCCGTGACCGGCAGTGTGAAAGTCGTCGGCGTTCCCGCGCGATCGATGCCGACCGTGACCGTCGTGCCGGGTTTGTGATTACCGATCAGCGTCATCGCACCTGCGGGCAATAGGCCCTGCAGCGATGCGCCATCGATCGAGAGCACGCGGTCACCGAGCTTCATGCCTTGCGTCGCAGCAGCGCTGCTCGGCGCGACCGCGGCGACAACGAGCGGCAGCGTCACCGGCTTGATGCGGAATCCGGCGTCTCCCGCTGACGAGCCCGCGAATTTCGCGCGCACGCCATAGATCTCGACGTTCGCCGCAGCGACCTTCGTGACCTCGACGTCGGTGCCCGCCGGGCTGAGCCCCGGATTGGCTTGCGAGAAGCAGAACACGCGCACCATCCCGATCGGAGCGCCCATCGAGAAGTGACCTTTGTCGTCGGGGAATGACATCTGCGATGGATCACCTGGCGGCCCGCCCATCTCGCCGGCCATCGAGAGATTGGCATCGCAGCGATAGCCTGGCAGCGGCGTCTTGGTGCCAAACTCGTAGAGGTGGCCTTCAAGTTTGCCGACCCCGCGGCTCGTCAGCGTCACGTTCGCCGTCTGCCCGGGCTTGATCTCGACCGACGCGCCGTCGGTCTCGCCGCCTGCTTTCGCTTCGATCGCGTACTTGCCCGGACGCAGGCCGGTTTGCCAGAACCGCGTGCCTTCGATGATCGGCGCGCTTCCGATCTGCAGATCGGCGGTCAGCGTGCGCATGAAGATCTGCGGCGTCCCTGAGAATCCGACGAGCGTGCCTTCGATCGCGCCCGGCCGGATCAGCTTGATCGCGACGCTCTCTGCGCCTGCGCTGATATTACTCGCATCACCTTCGCCGCCATCCCAGGCATGCGCGTGCAGGCTGTACGTGCCGCGCGCGAGATTCCGAAGGCGGAAGGTGCCGTCGGCCGCGCTCATGATCGACGGCAGGTCCATGCCGGGCTTGCCGCGACCGATCGCTTCGATGTGCACGTCGGCGACGGGACCGCCTGCATCGTCGAGCACGGTGCCGCTGATCGTGAACGTCTCGTACTTGATCGCGAGCTTGACGCCGTTGACCGTGCCGTCCTTCGGCACCTTGATGATGAAGGGATCGCTGGCGGCGGGCTCGAACGGTTGGCCTGCCATCGGCGACGGATACACGCTCGCGTGGTACTCGCCGCCAGACATCGAGCCGGCGTCGAACTCGCCCTTCGCATTCGTCATCGACTGGCCCATGTCGCCTTCGTCGTTCAACATGCGCACGTAGACGGCGGGCACCGGCTTGCCCGATTCGTCGACGACAAGGCCTTTGACGCGACCGGCGTACTCGAGCTCGATGTCGAGCAGCTTGTCCTCGCCCGCCGCGAGCTTGAGGTGCTCGATCTTCGCGAATGCTTTGTACTCTTCACTGTCGGCGAAGAAGTTGAGCTCGCCCGGCCTGACGCCTTCGGCGCGATAGTCGCCGCTCGGATCGGCGTGCACGATGTCGGGCAGCCCTGGTCCCATCAGAATGCCGTCTTTGACCGGCTGCTTGTTGCGCGTGATCTTGCCGTGCAGTGCCGCAAGCGCTGCGACCTCCAGCTTGACGTTGTCGACGGTCGCCGACTTGACATCGAGCTGCATCGGCGCGACGACCTGATACGGCATCGCTTGGAGCACGATCGTGCCCATCGGCACGCCTTGCAGCGTGAACGTGCCATCGTCCTGCGAGAGGGCAGCCGTGCTCGGACCTTGGCCCGGGTCGCGCGGACCGCGCGTACCTCCCATCGCCATCACGGTCGCACCGGCGATCGGTTTGTCGGCCATCATGACGACGCCGCGCACACGCGCGGTCGCCGTGACGACGAGGATCGTGTCCTTCGTCGCGGTGCCCGCTTGCACGATCGCATCGACCGGCGCCTTCGTCGCGAGCCCTTCGGCTGCCGCGATCAGTCGATAGTGACCTGGCGATAGGCCGGGGATGCGGAAGCGACCGTCGTCTTCGCTGAGCGCCCAGCCGCTCGCGATGTGATGCGGCTCTTCGCCCGGATCGGGCAACGCGATCACGCGCGCGCCGGCGACTGGCTTGTTGTCCTCGGTGATCACCTGGCCGACGAGCACCGCCTCGGGCACGAGCACGAAGTCGTAGCGCAGTTCGCCGCTGAGATTGACGACAACTTCGATCGTGCCGTAACCGTCTGCCTCGACGCGCACCGAGCTACCTCTCGGCCCGCTCGACGATTGGATGCACACGGTGTACTGACCCTTGTCGTCGCTCTGGGCGCCGGCGAGGCCCGCGACGCGCAGCTTCGCTTTCGCGATCGTGCCACCGCTCGCGTCGAGGATCGCGCCGTAGAGCCGCGCGCTACATTCGCCGAGCTCGAGCACGAGCTGATCGGGTTTCGATTTCGGATCTGCGCTCGTCACCGTCAGCTGCGCTGCGTTGCGTCCTGTCGCTTCGGCACTGACGTTGAACCGCGACGCCGGCCGTGGTCCGAAATCGAAGGTGCCGTCGGCGCCGGTCTTCGCTTCCGCGAGCTGCTGCAGGACGCCGACATTCGCATCGAGCGCGAGCCGTACGATCGCGCCCTCGACGGGCTTGTCCGCGAACACCACCTTGCCCGCGATCTTGCGCGGCTTGACGCCGAACTGCGCGAGCCATGCCGGCACATCGTCGATCCGCTGCGATGCCGCGCCGACCGTCGCTCCCTTGCCGGAGCTCGTCGTGCCCGCGTTCGTCGAGCTCGTCGTGGCCACATCGTGGCTCTTCCCGCGCTCGTGCCAGACAAGACCACCGATGACGAGCAGGAAGAGAAGCACTGCGACGATTCCGATAACCTTCTTCATGGCAAGTACCCCCATCGTGGTTGATGCCGGCGTCGGGCCGGGCAATCGAGCGAGCGGAACCAGCCCCGCGAGCCAACCGCGCTTTGGTTGATCGGTACGCTTCCGCAACCCGTCGCGCAGATGATCGAGCCCGACTTTGAGACGGCGACGCACGGTCCCGTCGGGGATGCCGAGCCGGCGCGCGATGTCGGCACTGCTGTCGCCTTCGATAAAGTGCAGCAGCACCGTAGAGCGATACGGCTCCGCAAGTGCGAGCAGCTCTTCTGCGACGGCGCGCTGCAATTCGACGCGCTCGACGAGCTCGGCTGGCGTCGGAACTGCTCGGTCGTCGACGACCGCGGCATGGCGATCCTCGCGCCGTGTATCTCCGCGGCGGCGCGTGCGAACCAGGTTGCTGACGACACGTGCGAGCCAAGGACGCAGCGGCCGATCGACATCGGGTCGCTGCTCCGTCGCGACGAGCCAGGTGTCCTGCGCGACATCGTCGGCGATCGCATCGTCCTTCACCAGTGCACGCGCGAGTCTCCGCACCCAGCCCATCTCGGCCATGAGCTGCTCGTTAGTCGGGAGCCGTGCGTCGTCCATCTCGGCTTTCACCAGTTATCTGCCGCAGCGAGGCCGATCGTTCGCGACAATTGCGAGAACGGTGTGCGAAGGAGGCGCGCATGTCGGAGGTGCCGACGTATCGACGGGATCTTGGACAACTTGAAAATGTCGCCGCCGGAGGCGAGGAACAGACCGACGACCGTATGCCGCAATTCGTGGATGCGCAGGTTCTTGGCGACGCCAGCGCGTAGCACCGCAGCCTGGTCGTAGTTTATGGGCGTCGCGAACGTCGGTAGCGATGTGTAGGCGTGAAGAGTTCGTGCGTGATGACCACCCCCGTCGCGCGTGTAACTGCCGTAGGTAGCTCGTGCACTGGATGCGGATCACGAGGCCGTCATCCTTTTCATGCTTCAAGTTGGTGATGGACGCACGCGGTTGAAGTCCCGCGAGCACGGTCTTGCACGCTTGCCTCTGCGAACCGTAGTCCTCAGGCAAGACCTCTCCACGCACCGGCGGAATTTCCCCACTGGCAAGAAGGTGTCGGAGAAGGAGATGCGCGCGCTGAACATCGAGCGCGACGAGTTCCACGGTGATTGGAACTACGTCATCCGTCCGCGCGAGAAGGCGCCTTGAGCAATCGACTTGTTCATACGCGGGCCCTAAGGGACTTCGGTGGGAGGTGTTCGCGATGATCGACAAGGGGCCGCGATGCGTCGTAGGATGCGGCTCCAGCGTCAATGCCGATCACGTCGGGGTGAGAAAAGCATTTTCATACCTGTGGATTTCAGCTGGAGAGCGCGTGAATGGCACTGATCACATGGCGGGGTAATGGAGGACGCATTCGATCGACGCATTGCCATCGTCGTGCAGCGCGCTGCGATCGCCGCGCAGGTGGCGACTCCAACCCCGACGACATGTGATTCGTTCAACGAGCCCGAAGGGACTCTGCGTGGACGAATGTCGATCGACGACGATGCACTCGACTTCGTGTGGACGGTCGTCGCGCGAGCAGTCGAGCCACGGGTCGGCGCGTATCTGCGGA
>JAQBQF010000299.1 GCA_028287115.1 Myxococcales bacterium | reverse complement strand
TCGAGCCGAGCTCGACGCCCTCGAGGTACTCCATGACGAAGTACACGCTGCCGTCCGCGGTCGAACCGGAATCGGTGACGTCGACGATGTTCGGGTGACCGATCTTCGACGCGGCGCGCGCCTCTCGCCGGAACCGCTCGACGAGATCCGGCATCCGCGAGTAGCTCGGATGCAGGACTTTGAGTGCGACGCGCTTGCCGATCTCGACGTGCTCGGCGAGGTAGACCTTGCCCATACCGCCTTCACCGACGAGCTCGATGATGCGATAGCGGCCCTCGATCTCGGATCCGATGTCGAGCTCGAGCTGCTCGCTCGGTGCTTGCGCGAGCGCGGCCGAGCCATCGCTCTTGCGCCCGGCGGCCGGCGACTGCGCGCGCGCGGGATATCGGCGATCGGGCTGACCGCGGCGATCGAGTCCCTCGCTGCCTTTGTCGGTCGCGCGCCGGCCGACCGAGCCCGGCCTGCGCACCGGTGCGTCGTCGTCTTCGCCGCCCTCTCCGTCTTTCGCGAGATCTTTGATCGAGATCTTGTCGGACTTCTCGATCAGCTGGCGGAGCTCGTCGGTCGGAGGCAACGTCAGCGCACGCGTCCGCACGCGAGACATCATCTCCGTGCGTTCGATCCGTTCGCGAACGATGTCGTCGGCGAACAGCTCCTGCAGGAACGACGACATTCGCGTGCCATCGGTCGTCGGCGCGTTCTGCGCGAGCCAGCCCTGCAGGGCGGTCCGCATCTCGTCGCAATCTTTGTAACGATCGTCTTTCGCGGGCGCGAGCGCCTTTAGACAGATCTCGTCGAGCTCGACCGGCACGCGCGGCGCGCGCTTGCTGGGCCGCATCGGATCGGGATTCTTCGCACGCGACAGCAGATCCTGCGGCTGGTCTTTGCCCGGTGGGAACAACTGCCGACCCGTGAGCAGCTCCCACAGCACGATGCCCGTCGCATACATGTCACTGCGGCCATCGAGCTTCTCGCCGCGAGCTTGCTCGGGCGACATGTACGCCACCTTGCCGTAGATGATGCCGGGCGCGGTCTTCTCGAGCTTCAAGGTCGACGAGGCGAGCCCGAAATCTGTGAGCTTTACTTCGCCCGTGTACGAGACGAGGACGTTCGGCGGCGAAATATCGCGGTGGACGAGGTTGAGGTCCGGAAACGAGTGCGCGTACGCGAGGCCGCGGCACAGCTCCTTGACGATGTAGACCGCGACATCGATCGGGAACGCGACCTGCTTCTTTGCACAGCGGTTCCACACGGCTCGAAGATCGCGGCCTTCCACGAAGTCCATCGCCAGGAACAGCTCGCCGGAGACCAGACCCGCGTCAAAGACCGGGATCAGGTTGCCGTGTGACAGCTTCACCACAACTTTCGCTTCGTCGCGGAATCGCGCGACGTATTCGGCGTCGGCAAGGTGCGGCAGGACGGTCTTGATGACCATCAGCCGTTCGAGTCCTCGGTCGCCCGTGACAGCGAGGTAGAGCGCGCCCATGCCACCCTGGGCGAGGGGGGCCAGCAAGTGATACTTGCCGAATTTCCTGGGGTAATGTTCCCAGTCTCCCTCGTGGGCTGGCACGCGTCTCAACGCTACCACGGTGGGTAGGTCGCTACCAATTCATGAAGTACTTCGTGTGGCGTTGAAGCCCCTCCGCAGAGCACATAAGATGTCGATCCCCGCCGGTTAAGGGATATGCCGCGGGGTGAGGGATAAACGCACATGGCCGGCGAGACGGTCTTGGTGATCGACGACAGCCCCACCATCACGAAGGTGGTGCAGCTCGTTCTAACCAAGGCGGGATACCAAGTTCAGACGGCGGCCGACGGAGAGCTGGGGCTTGCCTCGGTTCGCGAGCGGCGGCCCGATCTCATCCTCCTCGATTTTGTCATGCCTCGCATGAACGGCTATCAGTTCTGCCGAGAGCTGACCGGCGATCCAAAGCTCCGCGACATCCCGGTGATCCTGATGAGCGCCAAGGGCGATCAGGTCGGCGAGCGATTCGTCAAAGTGATGGGCATCGTCGATTACATTACGAAGCCGTTCTCGCCCGAGGCGATCACCGCCGTCGTCCAACACACCGTCGGAAAATACGCTCCCGGCGGCATCGACGAGGATCATCCGTCGCTCGTGACCGGCGAAGATCTCGCGGCGACCGATGACGCGGATCGCTCGCACGCGAAGAGCTCTGCGCTCGCGCAGCTGCGCTCCCAGATCTCGGATGTCGTCAGCGCACGAATCGCCGCGCTGTTCGCGCTCGCGGATGCGGCGCAAGATCCGGACGCGAAGGTCAACACCGATGCCGCGGCGATCTCCGATGCGATCCGCACGGCACTCGATGACGTCGCGCTCGGAACGATGCTGTCGTCTGTCGATCTCGGATTGTTTGGCGAAGGCATTCCGGGGCTGCGCGGCGATCTGCGCGTCGTGCCGCTTGCCGAGGTGCTGCAGCTGCTCGATGTCCAGGAGCAATCCGGAGTGCTCACGGTCGAGCGCTCCGGAGCGCGGGTCGATATCTATTTTCGCCGCGGCCGAGTCGATCAAGCGATCGCCGACGGCGTTCCGGACGAGTTCCTGCTCGGCCGCTTCGTGCTCGATGCCGAGCTGATGCAGCAGTCCGACTTCGACGCGTTTCTCGAATCGCGATCGCTCCACACCGGATCGCGGCTGATCGGCCAGCAGCTCGTCAAGCTCGGCAACCTCGCCGACGTCGATCTCAAGGCGTGCCTCACGCGTCAGTCGAGCGAGCTGATCTACGAGATCCTGCGCTGGCGTCACGGCAGGTTCCGGTTCAGCGCGGGCACCGAGCTGCCACCGCCGGTGATCGACGCGCAGCTCGGCCTCGACGTCGAAGCGGTCTTGATGGAAGGTTATCGCCGCGTCGACGAGTGGCACTTGATCGAGCGCGCGATCGACAACTTCGACGTCGTGTTCCTGCGCAACGAAGACTCGGTCGCGCAGATGGGCCGCGGCCGGCTGACTCGCGAAGAGCTCGCGGTGCTCGAGATCGTCAACGGCAAGAACACCGTCAAGGACATCATCCGCAAGTCGCGAATGGGCAGCTTCGAGGTCAGCAAGATGCTGTACCGCTTGCTGAGCATCAAGCTCGTTCGGCGCCGCGTGCTACCCGTCGCCGTCTGATCACTCGAACGCCGACGCGTCGCGATATCGCGCGTCGTCGCGTTGGTCGCGAGCCTGCCGCGATTCGCGTGGAGCACGGCAGCTCGCGATCGGACATCGTGCCCATGCTCGGATCGATCGGCTCGCGTTGGGGCAACAGATCCGACGCGACGAGCCGCGCTGCCCGGATGTCACGCGAACCGTGCGACGCGCGGTTCGTCCGATGCCGGATGAAGGAGGGCCCGACGAATGCATGCTGTTCGTTGCGTGAGGATTCGCCCTATCGCCTAAGAAATTTCGCCACGGACCTCACGTGGAGGGTTTATGCCGACTTCGCTACGTCTCGACGATCCACACCACGCGCGGTGGCTTCCACCCGCGCTCGCGATCCTGGGAGTCCTGCTGTTCGTCGCCGTCTTGGTGGGGATGTTCCGCGCAGCGCTATGAGCACGGTGCGCGGAATGCATCACCGCCAATCATGACGACCCACCTCGATAAAGTGATCCTGCGCGAACGCACCTCGCAGCGCTGGCTCGCCCCGTTCGGACTGTTCGCCCTCATCGTGACGATCGGGTTCGCGATCGCGATGGTCCTCGTGTATCGCTAACGTGTTACGTCCGGTGGCGGAAAACGCCGCTCGTTGCCACGCCCGAGCCTCGCTCGGCCGGCCAACGTGCTCGGCGTGACCCGAGCTCGACACCGCTCGGCGGCTGCTAGATCTTCACCGCGAGCGCAGGCGGCGGCGCTTGAGGGAGATCCGCGCTCGAGCCGCGTGCCGCCGCCTCGACGGAAAGCTCGAGCTTCGGCGTGCGAACCGTGTCCGCGTTGATCGTGCGGATCGCATCGTCGATCGACGCCGCGGAAGGCTCGACGCGCTCGTGCGGACCGGTCATCCCGCGCTCCGCTTGCGGCGGCGCAGCACGAGGCCGAACGTGAGCAGCGAGACCGCGATCGCACCGGTGGGCTTCGTGCCGGCCGAGCAGCAACCGCCACCCGCGCCCGCGCCGGCGCCCATCTCGGTCTGGCAGGTCGCCGAGCAGCCGTCACCATCGACGGTGTTGCCGTCATCGCAGGTCTCGCCGGTGTCGACGGTACCGTTGCCGCACGTCGCGGAGGCCGGGCGATCGGTCGCGACGAGGCAGACGTCGTCGATCGTCCAGCCGCCGAGCTCGAGGCCTTGATCGCTGCTGAGCGCGAACTTGAGCTTGAGCTTGCCGGTCGCGGTCTGGGCGGAGAGATCGACGTCCTGGAAGCGCCACTCGCGATCCGTGTGATTGACCTCGACGGTCGGCATGCCCGGGCTCGCGAGGTTCGTCCACACGCTCTGACCGTTCGCGAGGATCGACGCCTGATCGTAGGCGCCGTCTTCGGCGTTGAGCCACCGGTAGTACTGGAGACGGACCTGCGTGTGACCCTGCAGATCGATCTCGGGCGATTCCGCCCATTGCATCGTCTGGGGCATGTACAGGCCGTCGCCGCTTCCGAGATCGATGCCGAGCACGTTCGTGCCGCCGTGCGCGGACTTCGGATCGTTCGCGATGCCCATCGGCGCACCGACCTGCCACTCGTCGCGGTTTGCCGGCGTCCCGCCGTGCGTCCAGTCGCCGAGACCTGCCTCGAAGTCGAAGCACGCGATCTTCGTGACCGCGCCGACGTAGAACTGGTACGCGGGATCGGCAGGGTTCTGCGGATACGTGATGCTCGACCCGTTATCGAGCGTCACCTTGACGCTGTATTGGACGACCGTGCCGTCGGGCTGCGTCGGAATCTGCGCCGACCAGGTCGTACCCGCGGCGGCGAGCGAGATGTCACCACCGGTGCCGCCGACGGGCGACCAGGTCAGCACGGCCGCCTGCACCGCGGGTGCTGGGCACGCGCTCGCCTGCGAAGGCGGGTTGACCGCGAGCGAGATCGTGAAGTTGTCGCGCGTCGGCGGGACGAGCCCGACGGTGAGCGCCGGATCCGCGAGCCCGTGGAGCGTGAACGCGGCGGTGATCTCGCACTCGTTCGGCGTGCCATTCGCGAGGTTCCCGTCGTCGTCGTCGGAGACGAGCGCCTCGGCGTAGCTCGACGGAATATCGGCCGAGCGTTGCATGATGCCGTAATAGACCTTGAGCGTCCGCGCGAAACCGGCGGCGGCGCCGAGCTTGGCTTCGAGCGCCTTGCGCAGGTCGTAGAGTGTCTCGCCGATGATCTCGCCGTCGTTATGTACTTCTCCGGTCGTGTCTTCCGGCCAATGCTTCTCGATACCGACGGGATCCAGGTCGCGTAGCGCCGCATTCGTGAAGAAGAAGCCGCGGCCCATGCCGTGGTCGCCGGTGATCGAGACCGCGAGCGTATCCGCGAGGCCTTCACTCATCGCCCTGTCGAACTGGCCTTGCCCGGGGATGATCGAGTTGAAGTGCACCGAGTGGCCGAACTCGTGATAGACGACGTCGGCCATGCGGCCGGTGTTCTCGCACTGCGCGTTCTTCTTGTAGAAGTGGATGTCGTCGCCGGTCGAGTACGCGTTGCAGGTCTGCGGCTCGTTGACGTTCACCGAGAGCTGGTGCGTCAAGTAGGCGAGCCCGGGATTGAGGTGAGTCCGCACGAACTCCTTGGCCTGGCCGGCGAAGATGAACGCACTGAGCTGAGAGTCTTCGAGCTCGGTCGTCGCCTTGCTCCAGGTCACGGTGCCGCCGACGGGCAGCGTCAGCATGTCGGTGACGAGTGCGCCGGACTTGTTCGTGATCGCGACGAGCGGACCGACGAGCGAAGGGATGATCGTCGCGTTTGCGGTGCCGGCCCATGTCACGGTGCCGTCCATCGCGCTCGTCACCGGCGCGCCGTCGACCGACTGGTTCGCGTTCGTCGCAGGGCGGCCCGCGCGCGTGGCACCCGGGTAGCGGTCGGCCGCGTCGTACAGCACCGTTCCCGACGCGAACATGAGCGTCGATGCGCGCGCGATCGGACTCGCATCGGCGGCGTCGAGCCAGACATCCCAGCGACCTGGAGTTTGCGTGGTCTCGACAGACAAGGTTTCGGCGACGCGGTATTCGATGTCAGGCGCGCCGTTGCCGCGGGGCCTGACGACCGGAATGATCACGCGGTCGCCTCGAGAACGGAGGGTGACGTCGTGGCCGCCTTGCGCGAGCCATGACTTTGCGGACGTCTCGAGCATCGCCGCCGGCAGCTTGCCGCCCGGCATGCGCACGACGACGTTCGGTAGCGCGGTCGAGCTCACCATGATCAGATGATCGGCCTTGAACGAAAACCCGACCCCGCCGCCGACGACGCGAAGGCGATGGACGCGCTGCTCGTACGCGACGGTGCGAACGTCATCGGCGTCGCCGAGCTGATTTGCCACGAGCACGAAGTCGCTGATCGCCGCGCCCGGTGCGAGCAGATCGAGGTGCGCCGCGAGGAACTCGTGTGCGGCCGCTTCGGCAGCCTTCGGATCGACCATCGCACGCGGAGCCGCGATGCTCGGTCCCCACAGGCGGAGTGGAACATCGGTGTCGCGATCCCACTGCGCATGCCAGGTCGCGAGGCCTGCGACCTTGTTCGTGAAGCTGACGTCGCGGTGTGCGCGCGGCGCGCGGCCAACGGCGACGACGGGTTGCTCGGCGCCCTTGTGCGGAACAAACGCTTCGCCCGTCGACACGATCCCGGTCGATAACGCGGTGGCGATTGCGAGGGTACGAAAACGCATGACGGGCCTCCCCATTTCGTCCGTGCATCGAACACCACGAGCGCGCTACCGCCAATGCGCGCGACATGACATCCGCCGTCTGGTTCGAGCCCTCCCGGCATCACAGTCCGTTCAAGACGTGATGCCTTCAGTGCGCAGCTGGCTCGATGGCGGATGAAAGACTCGAGCAGTTGTCGCCGACTTGCTGGTAGGATGGTGACGGGGGATCACATGGTTCGGCAGACGATTCTTGTGCTGATCGTATGCGGCGCGTGTAGCACCGACAATCAGAGCAACGTGCAGAACGATGCGCCGGGCGCGACGGTGCGGACCGTCTCGTGCGCGGGCGTCACGCCGGTTGCCACCGTGGTCCACGCGAGCTCCAATGGGCCCCCACCTTATGGCTTCGTGCCGTCGTCGATCTCGGTCAACGCGGGCGAGGTGGTGGAGTTCACGGTGCCGGCGGCCCCAGGTCATTACCCCTCGGACGCGACGCTGGCGGATCCGGGCCTGAACGTGATCGTCATCTACGGTGATGGCGACCCCAAGTGTCTGATGTTCACGCAGGCCGGCACCTTCGGGTTCTACTCGCCCCTCCAAAGCTACAACGGGACGGTCACGGTCCACTGATCGCAGTCCACTCGCTCCGAATCCCGTGCGTCGCGGGTATCAGCGCGACGCCAGAGCGAGGCGAGCTGCCTCGATGTCGAGCTGGATCTGGGCGACCAAGGCCTCGACCGAATCGAATTTTTCCTCGCCTCGCAGGCGCTCTACGAACGTCGTGCGGACGTGCTGACCATAGAGATCTCCGAAGAAATCCAGCACGTGGACCTCGAGTACGAGGCCGCCACCTTCGACAAACGTTGGATTGGTGCCGAGGCTCGCGACGGCCGGAAACACATCGCCTTCGACGCTCAGCGTCACGGCGTAGATGCCCGGCAGGAGCGGCAGATCGGAGTCGGGCGTGATGTTCGCGGTCGGCACTCCGATCGCGCGACCGCGCTCTGCGCCATGCACGACGGTGCCATCGATGTCCCACCGACGTCCGAGCAAGCGAGCCGCGGCGGTGAGCTCTCCGGCGCGCAAATGTCCGCGGATCTTGGTCGACGAGGCGACCTCACCGGCGACTTCGACGGGATCGACGATCGCGACCGCGACACCGGCGTTCGCGCCGTGCTCGCGCAGCGCCTCGGTCGTGCCGGCGCGACCCTGCCCGTAGGTGAAGTCGTATCCGACCACGATCGCGCGTGCGTGCAGTGCGCCGAGCACGATGTCATCGATGAACGCCTGCGGCGCGAGGCACGCGAGCTCGCGCGTGAAGGGCTCGATCACCACGGCATCCGCGCCCGCGGCTTGCAGCAGCTCGAGCCGGCGTGCGAGCGACGTCAACATCGGCGGCGCGCCATGGGGCGACAGCACGGCCGAGGGATGCGGATCGAACGTGAGCGCGACCGCTGGCGTGCCGAGCTCGCGCGCCTTCGCGATCAGCGCTCGATGACCGACGTGGACGCCATCGAAGTTGCCGATCGCCACGGCCGTCGCAGCCCACGCGGGCGCGTTGCGATGACCGCGAACGACTTCCATACGCGGAATCTAGCGCTTTATGAGACCGAGCGCGGGAGCGACGAGTAACATGAAGCTCGCAGTCGCACCGACGAGGGTTTGGCCGGCCGGCCACCGCACCGTCGCCGCGAGCCGGCCGACGCCGACCCCCGCCGCGAGGGCAGCCGTGACGAGCGCCGCCGGTACGAGCTTGCCGTCGTGCAGCGCGACCGCGAGGGCTCCGAGCGCGATGACCAAGACGGCGGCCGCCGCCGTGCGACCACGACTGGCGCATACCGCAAGTCCGGAGAGTGCGGCGATCGCGGTCAACGGTCCGAGGGCGTCGCCGATCACGAGCATGACGTGCGAAGGTGCGTCGGGATGCGGAGGACCGCCGGTCCACGCGATCCAGAGCGTCGAAAGGACGCCGTGGTGAGCGAGTGCGGCGATGACGGCGAGCACGAACGCGGCGACGCCGAGCCCCGGTGCGGCCACGGCGGCCCACCGCGGCCGAGGCCACGGTCCGACGACGAACCGCGCACCGGCGATCGCCGTGAGCCCGACGAAGCTCGGATCGAGAATCGCGGCGAGCACCGCGGCTCCGATCGCGGGATACGGCGACTTGACCGGCGTCAGGCGCGCGAGCTCGGAGATCGCAAAGATCGCGGCTGCACCTGCGAACGCGGCGCGCGCGACAGAAAAGCCGGAGGTATCGAGGAGACCGAGCACACCGAGTAACGCGGCGGCCCCCGCGGCGATCGAGGCCGCGAGCGAGTTTCCTGCGAACGCCCGCACGGCCGTGCACAGTGCGGCCCCGAGCGCGCCGATCGCGAGCGCAGGGATGGCAAGTTGCCCCGCCGTCGCGGCGATCGCCATCGATGCAATCGCGATCACGGGGATCACGAGCCAGGTCCGAGGCGTCACCCCAAGACGCTACGGATCGCGGGCCCTCGGCGCAAAATTTCCGCCACGATTCCTCGCAAACCCGGCTCGATGCACTCCAGCCGACCGCAGGCCGGCGGCGTTCTGAGATGGCGTCAGCCGCGATGTTCCAGATCGGTCCTGCGAGCGACGAGCCACGCGAGGACGAGCCCTGGAATCGCCATCGCGATCGCGGTGACGTAGAAGCCCGTCCAGCCGACGGCTTGCACGACGTTCGAGGCGAGCGGCCCGAAGATTCGCTGCCCGACCGACGCGAGAGACGTGAGCAGCGCGAATTGCGTCGCACTGCCGACCGGAGAGCACACGCTCATGAGGACGGACATGAACGCCGCGACGACCATCGCGTTGGCCAGGTTGTCGCAGAGGACAGCGCTGCAATAGATCGGGAAGCTCTTGCCGGTGATCGAGAGCCAGACATAGAACACGTTCGTCAGCGCGGCGAGCAGACCGAACCCGACGAGCATGCGGCGCAAGCCGTAACGCGCGCCGAGGACACCGGCGAGTCCGTAGCCGAGCGTGGCGCCGACGAGCGCGAGCGTCTTGTTGGTGGCGCCGATCTCGGTGTTGGTGAACCCGACGCCGTCCTTGAGGAACGTGATCACCAGCGACTGCGCGAAGTAGTGGCCGAAACCGTACAGCGGCGCGAACCCGAGGATCAGCGGACTGCCGCGCCAGCCGAGCCGACGAAATAGATCGACGAACGGCCGTACGAACGAGTGCGCGAGCGTGATCGCTGGGCGGTCGACCGAGGGAGGTTCTTCGGCGTACGCGTTCGCGATGATTCCGACGGACATCAGCGCCGCCATCGTCCAGTACACGACTCGCCACGGCACCTGATCGGCCATCACGAACGCGAGCGAGCCGGCGACGACCATGCCGATGCGATAGCCCTGGACATAGACCGCCGATCCGGCGGGCCGCTGGTGCGGCTCGAGGATGTCGACACTGTACGCGTCGAGCACCACGTCTTGCGATGCCGAAAGGAACGCGACGGCGACCGCGAGGATCACGAGGAGCTCGGGCTGCGTGATCGGATCGAGCGTGCCCATCGCGGCGAGGGCACCGACGAGACCGAGCTGAAACACCAGGATCCACCCGCGCCGGCGACCGAGCAGCGGGAGGCGATAGCGATCGAGCAGCGGCGCCCACAGGAACTTGAACGTGTATGCGAGACCTACCGAGTTGAGGGCCGCGATCCTGTCGAGGCTGACGCCCGCGCCCGTGACCCAGGCTTGCAAGGTTTGCCCGGTCAACAGCAGCGGCAGGCCCGAAGAGAAGCCAAACGCGAACAGCACCGCCATCCGCCGCGAGCGGAAGACCGATAGGAGCCCGGGTTTGGATTCTTGCAGCGTCAGCATCGTGCCATGCCGTGCAGTCGCGGGTAAGATCTGCGTGATCGCGTGGTGTTCTCCAAGATCCGTTCGCGGATCCCCTCCATGGCGCGCTGGGTCGCGCCGAGCGCGGTTGCCGCATGTGCAGGCGCGATCGTCGCCGGAGTCTGCGAAGGCGCGCGCGTGGACAGCGCCTTGGGTATCGTCGCCGCGGCCGGGTTCTTCGCGCTCGCCGCGGTGCCGAGCCTGCTCGTGCTCGGCATCGCGTTCCGCGGGCTATGGGCGGCGTGGCGGCCGCGCGAGCTCGCGGACAGGCTGATCGAGGCCGGCGGCGGTGCACCTCGCCTCGCCGGCTGGGTGCTCGTGATCTGGGCGGGCGCATTCGGCCTCGCGTGGGTGATGTTTCAAGGCACGTGGCTGCTCGCCGGGTGGACGGCATTCAAGCCGCTCTCGATGTCGTTCGCCGAGCCGATCCTCGCGGTGTCCGCGGTGCTGATCGGGGTCGCGGTCTCGCGACCGGCGGTGACCGGGATCGCGGCGATCGTGCGATGGGCCGACGGAAGGTGGCAGGCGCGCGGTCGGCGCTCGCTCGTGACGCCTTGGCGGATCACGGCGGCGATCCTGCTCGTGACCGTCGCGGTCGCCTACACGGTGTGGCGGCTCGTCGTCAAACCGCGGCTCGGTGTGCTCGATATTGGAGTGCTCGACGTGCCCATCGTCGCGGTCGCGACCGCCGGCATCGTGCAGTTCCTGTGGAGCCGGCTGCCGGCGCGCAACGTGATCGGCGCGGCGATCGGTGTGATCGCAGCAGCGACGATCGGCGTGTCCCTGTATGCGTGGAAAGCCGAGCCGTCGCTGACGCTCTCGATCTGGGGAGACCGGCCGCTCGCAGGGCTGACGATCGACAAGCTGTTCGATCTCGATGCGATCCGTGCAGATGTTTCGCTGGCGGAGTTTCGGCCGAGCCTCAGACCGGGCGCACCGCATCCCGACATCATCCTCGTCACGATCGACACCGTTCGCGCGGATCACACGCCTCCGTACGGCGGCTCGGCGGAGATGCCGGTGCTCCGCGATCTCGCGCAGAAGGGCGCGGTCTTCGAGTGGGCGTTCTCGCCGAGCAACGTGACGCGGCGATCGATTCCGTCGATGGTGATCGGGCTTCAGCCCAATCGCGTGCACGGGCGTGTCGTCGGGTGGGCACTGCGCGTCGATCCGCGACACGTGCTCGTTCCCGAGCGCCTGCAAGCCGGTGGCTACGACACCGCGGGGTTCATGTGCTGCGGCGGATTTTGGGGCGGCGACTTTCACACCGGCCTCGATCGCGGGCTCGAGCATCTCGAGATCGAGCCGAACGGCCTCGCACTCGCGCGCCGGGCCCGGGCGTGGCTCGACGAGCGCGAGCAGCACCCGACCGGTCGCCCGCTGTTCCTGTGGATGCACGTGCTCGAGCCTCACAACTGGCAGGCCGCGAGCGGCGAGCCGCACTCCGATGACGATCGCAGGAAATTCTACGATCGCTCGCTCGCGACGTCCGACGCGATCCTCGCCGAGCTGCTCGGCGCATTCGCACAGCGCAAAGCGGAACACGCACCGATCGTGATCGTCAGCGCGGATCATGGTGAGGCGCTCGGCGATCACGGCCAGCCGTATCACTCGACCGATCTCTACGACTCGCAGATCCACGTTCCGCTCGTGATCGCAGGACCGGGCATCAAGCAGGGCCGCGTCGAGGAGACCGTCAGCCTCAACGATCTCACGCCGACCCTGCTCGACCTCGCGGGCTTCGAGCCGCCGCACGGCGCGAGCATCGACGGCCGCTCGATCGCCGATCTCGCGACCGGCAAGCGCGCCTCGACCGCCGAATTCGGTATCGCGTTCGCGGCGATGATCAAGGACCGCTCGAATCCCGGCGGCATCTCCGCGATCGTCAAAGGCCGCTACAAGCTGATCGACAACGGCTCGAACCTCGAGCTCTACGACATCCACGCCGATCCCGACGAACGCTCGAACCTCGTCACCGTAAAACTGCCGGTCGTCGAAGAGCTCAAGAAATTGCTCAAGCAACACGTCGACGCGGGCGCGAAGTCCCCGTTCTGAATCGGGGACGTCGAGACCGTCCCTAGCTCAGCCGCGCGAGGTCGGTCTGGACGAGCAGATACGTCAGCCGGAGCAGATTGAGTCGCGCTTCCGGCGAGCGGACGCGCGCTGCGAGATCTCCGAGGCGCGTGCGACCGTCCATCAGGCTGTAGACGCGGAGCAGCGCTTCACCGAGGCCGAATTGGGCGAGCTCGCCGTCTTGGACGGGCTCGGCGACGAGGAACGTGCGCGTGTGCGCCTGGACCCATTCATCGACGAGCGGCTCACCGAGCTGCGCGGAGCCGGCGCCGATCACGCGGAATGCATCGAGGTGTAGAGCGCGCGACTTGTACGGATTGACCGCGCGCGGCGTCCACGTGTAGCGGCCTTTTTGCCAGCTGAACGCCTCCATCAGCTTCGCGGCGACTTGCTTCGCGAGCAGGCGATACGCTTCGAGTGGATCGAGGAGATCGAGGCCAACGAGCGTGTCGGCGAGCCGGCCGCCGAAATGATGCATCACTGCGACCGCGCGCTGGAGCGCCTGCGGCGTGAGCGCTTCTTGCTCGAGCAAGAAATTGCCGAGGCGCTCGCTCTCGACGTTCGAGTTGACGAACTGCGGCTGGCCGTCCGCGAAGTACGCCTCCTTGAGCACGCCCGCACGCCCTTCGAGCGACAGCATGCCGGTCCCCTTCGTCTTCGCGAGCCGATACACGACACGCAGCACCGGGTGCTCCCGCAGGTCGCCGACCTCGCGCGGCCCCGACGCTTGTTCGAGAGGCTCGGGCATCACGTCGTCATCGCTGATGCTGACCGTCCCACTCGAACCTTCAAAACCGATGCCGTCGGGGATCGCGTCTCCGGCGATGTACTGCGCGCGCGCGAGGGCCGCCTCCGCCTCGGCCTTCGCGATGCTCATCCGCGTCATCGGCCCCGAGAGGCCCTCGTCTTTGGTCTCCTCGACCACGCCTTCGAGCTCCGCGGTCGGCTGGTTGATCACGCGCCCGATCAGCGTCCCGAGATCGCGCGAGGTCACGCGCGTGGTCCGGCGGATCCATTCATCGATCGCGTCGCGAAACTGCGCTGCACTCTGCCAGCGATCCTCCGGGCGCCGCTGCAACGCACGTACGGTGAGCACCCGCAGCTCGACCGGAAACTCCGATGCATACTTGTGCAGCCGATCGAGCCGCGCGTCTCGCACCATCAGCAGGATGTCGAGATCGTTCGTCGACGTGAACAACCGGCGCGCCATCACCATCTCGGCCAGCAAGATCCCGACCGAGAACAGATCCGCACGCGCATCGACATCGCCGCCGGAGACTTGCTCGGGCGACATGTAGCCGTACTTGCCCTTGAGCGTCCCGGCTTCGGTCTTGTGCCGGCGCTCCGCCGCACGCGCGATCCCGAAGTCCGTCAGCTTGACGTCGCCGCGCCACGACAGCAGCACGTTGCCGGGAGAGATATCGCGATGCACGATCCCGAGCGGCCGCCCGCTCGTGTCGGTCGCGTTGTGCGCGTAGTCGAGAGCATCGAGCACGTCGCGCGCGATCAGCGCCGCGAGATCCGGCGGCAGCCGAATCTGCGCACGGGCACACTCGCGAAGCAGCGCGAGCACGTCGAGCCCGTCGACGTACTGCATCGCGATGTACGGCGTATCCGCATCGGTCCCGAGCTCGAATACGGCGACGATGTGCCGGTGATCGAGCTGCGCGGTGATCCGCGCCTCGTCGATGAACATCTCGACGAACGACTGATCGACCGCAAGGTGCGGCAAGATCTTCTTGATCGCGACCAGCTTCTCGAACCCGTGCTGGCCCACGAGCGTTGCCTTGAACAGCTCGGCCATGCCACCGACCGCCAGTCGGTCGATGATCTGGTACCTCCCGATCGTTTTGGGTGGGGGGCCGACGCTCACGCCGCCTCATCATACATGCCGTTCAACCCGCTCCGGGGATTCCGCGGCTTGGGGTGGGGCTGTCACTTTGGCAGCTGGTCGCAGCGTGCGCTCGCCTGGGTGTCGCGCGCGGTTTACTCCGCGATGGTGATCCGCGGGCTTGGGGCACAAATCACCAATGGCACGGTCGTTGATGCTCGAACCCATCGAGCCCCACGATGCATGCGCTTCAACAACTCGCCGTAGGGCTCGTTCGTAGGACCTGGCTCGTCGCCGGTGTGACGATGGTCGTGTGTGCTGCCCTCGCAGCGCGTGCGGTTGCTGCGCTCGTGGAAGCGTCTTACTTGGCACCTTCTCTTCACGGTGTTTCCTCCACCGTCCCCGCCAAGCAGCCACCGAACACTCGCGTCACCCCGGATGGAACCGGCTTCGTCACGCGGAACATGTTCTGTTCCACGTGCGACGCGGTTCACGGCGAGCCAGGTTCGACGAGCTCGTTCGAACCCGAGGCGGCCCTGATCGCAACCAGCATCGGCGCCGAGCCACGCGCGACCGTCCGCGTCCTCCACAGTGCCGCACAGGGCAGCTTTGGCATCGGTGATCGCGTCCCGAGCATCGGATCGATCGTGCGGATCGGGTGGACCTCGATCGAGCTCGTCGATGCTCGAGGCCGTCACGGGACGCTCTTTCTACTCGGTCCCTCCTCACTCGATCCGCTGGCGGTGAGCCGTGGTGAAGCGGGCGCGGCAACGCCTGCTCCCGCGGCCGCCGCCGAGCCCTGGGCGGGACGGATCAAGAAGATCGACGACCACACGTTCGAGGTCGAGCGTGGCCTCGTCCGCGAGCTCGTCAGCGGCGCGGTCAAACCGGGCGGCGCGCGCATCGTGCCGATCACCGGCGAGCAGGGCGCTCTCAAGGGCCTTCAGCTGTTCGGCGTCCGCGACGGCTCGTTACCGTCGGCGCTCGGGCTCAAGAACGCCGATCTGCTCTCGGACGTGAACGGCACACACATCGAATCGGCGAACACCTTGCTCGATCTCTACGCGCGCCTCGATCAGCTCTCGGTCGTGCAGCTCGAAGGCACCCGCCATGACAAGCCGTTCGGGATCGAGCTCCGACTTCGCTGACTGCTAGCGCGCGAAGGCGAACAGCGGGATCGTGGATCATGCGCACGCCGTGGCTCGTCCTCTTGATGGTCGCGGCGTCGCAAAGATCGGACGAATGGTTGGCCTGGCTCCGATTTCAGGCCAGATCGCGGAGCGAAAAAGGTTTCCGGTCGCGAGCTTTGCGTCCTCGCTTTGCGGTCTTTGCGACCTCTGATGCTCTCGCCACCGCAACGGACCGTAAGTCGCAGCGTTTTTGAGGTCTGCAGATCGGTAATCGTCCCACTGCCGGTGGCGGAACAACGTGTTGTTCTGACGCGTTGTTGCCGCGATCGCTCGCGCACACGACAATCACCACATGCCCGACCCTGCCCCTCCACGCCGCATCGGCGGCGCGCTCGCGGTCGGGGCCGGCATCTTCTTGTCGCGCATCGCGGGCCTGGTTCGCGAGCGAGCGATCGCTCACTACCTCGGCATCTCGGCCGCGGCCGGTGCGTTTCGCGCGGCGCTGCGGATTCCCAATCTGCTGCAGAACCTGCTCGGCGAAGGCGTCCTCTCGGCGTCGTTCATCCCGGTGTACGCGCGCCTGCTCGCCGAGGGTCGTCACGAGGAGGCCTCGCGCGCGGCCCGCGCCGTTGGAACCTTGCTCGCGCTCGTCGCGGCCCTGATCTCGCTGATCGGTGTCATCGCGGCGCGGCCGCTCGTCGCCGTGCTCGCACCGGGATTTCACGGCGAATCGCGCGAGCTGACGATCACGCTGGTCCGGATCCTGTTCCCCGGTGTCGCGCTGCTCGTGCTGTCGGCATGGTGCCTCGGCGTCCTCAACAGCCATCGCAAGTTCTTCCTCAGCTACGTGTCGCCCGTGCTGTGGAACACCGCGCTGATCGCGACCGCGATCGTTGCCGGGCGCCGCCTCGCAGGGCACGACGAAGACATCGCGATCTGGCTCGCGTGGGGCGCGGTGATCGGATCGGCCGCGCAGTTCCTCGTGCAGCTACCGACGGTGATCGCCCTCTTGCGCGGTCTCAAACCGTCGCTCGCGGTCGGCGATCCCGCCGTTCGCTCGACGTTGCGCGCGTTCGTGCCGGTGCTGCTCGGGCGCGGCTCGGTCCAGCTCTCGAGCTACGTCGATCAGGTGATCGCGAGCTACCTCGGCGAGGCGACCGTCGCGGCGATCTCCAACGCGCAGACGCTCGCGCTCCTGCCCGTCAGCCTGTTCGGCATGGCGGTCTCCGCCGCGGAGCTTCCGGAGATGTCGAGTGCGACCGGCGATGCGACGGCGCGCGCCCAACATCTCCAGACTCGCCTGAAGAGTGCGCTCCGGCGTGTCGTGTTCCTCGTCGTCCCGTCCGCGGTTGCCTTCGTGACGATCGGCGGCTCGATCGTCGCGCTGCTGTTTCAGTCGGGCCGGTTCAATGCGGCCGACACGCAGTTCGTGTGGATCATCCTCGCGGGCTCCGCGCTCGGACTGTCCGCGGGAACGCAGGGCCGCTTGCTCGGATCCGCGTTCTACGCCCTCTCGGAGCCGAAACCTCCGCTGTACGCCGCACTCGTTCGCGTCACGATCACCGGCGTGCTCGGCTGGGCATTCGCGCTGCCGCTGCGCGATCACTTCGGATACTCGGCCGCGTGGGGCGCGTTCGCGCTCACCGCGAGCGCCGGGTTCGCCGCGTGGATCGAGTTCCTGCTGCTCAAGCGCTGGCTCGACGCGCGCATCGGCAAGGTCGCGATTCCGGCACGCCTCGGTCTCGGCGCGCTCGGCGCATCGGCGGTCGCCGGCGGCCTTGGCTACGGCGCGAGCCGGCTCGCGTTCGAGCTCGGCGTGCTCGATTGGATCTCCGCGATGATCGCGATCGCCGGGTTCGGCGGCGTCTACCTCGGGATCATGATCGCCGCGAAGGTTCCCGAGGCCCGCGGCTTCATGCGGCGGATCACGCGCCGGCGCTAACTACAGCTCCCCAGAAGTTAGTGGCCAGTTGCCAGACCCACGTGGGGGTAGGCGTCGGCGTAGGCGAATCTTCGCAACCGATTCGTCGCGCGGTCGGTCGATAATGACGAGAGCGCGTCGCTCCATCAACGCGAGCGCAAGCCGACGTGCTCTTCGACCCGCGTCAGCCGCGTGTCGAGCTCGTCGACCCGGGCGCCACCGATCGCTTCGAGCCGCGCATCGACGCGCTCGAAATTTCGTTGAATCCGCGCGAAGTTCTCTTGCATCCGCGTTGCCATCGAATCGACTCGTTCGTTGAGCCCGTCGACTCGTTCGTTGAGCCCGTCGACTCGCTCGTTGAGCCCGTCGACTCGCTCGTTGAGCCCGTCGAGACGCACATTCGTCTGGTCGATCCGGCTCGACAGGTTGCGGTCCATCGCGACCATCTGCTTCCAGATGTTGCGCAACAGCTCGGTCTGTTCGTCGTTCGTCGCATCCATGGTTGCTCCTTTAGTCTGCCGCACCCGAGCAGCACTGACCATGCCAGCCAAAAGTCACTGAATTCTCTCAGACGTGTCCGGGTGGCCGGCCGGCTCGCGTCACCTGCGTCCGAGGACCGTCACCACGGCGCGGGTTTGTAGTCCTTCAGGAACACGCCCCACACGTGCTTGCCGGTGTTCACGCCATCGAACAACGGATCGACGATCCGCGCGGCGCCATCGACGATATCGAGCGGCGGGTGAAACCCGTGAACGGCTTTCTTGCGCTCGGCATGATGCAGCGGATCCTCGTCGGTCACCCACCCGGTGTCGACGCTGTTCATGTGGATGCCGTCCTTGACGTAGTCGGCCGCCGATGTCCGCGTCATCATGTTGAGCGCGGCCTTCGCCATGTTCGTGTGCGGATGCTTGTCGGTCTTCCAGCGCCGGTAAAACTGGCCCTCCATCGCCGACACGTTCACGACATGCGAGTCACGCGTCGGCACGGCCGCAAGTAACGGACGTAGCCGCGCATTGAGCACGAACGGAGCGATCGCATTGACGAGGTGCACCTCGAACAGCTCCGCGGTCGGAACTTCCGCGAGCGTCATCCGCCACGAGTTGAAGTCGCGCAGATCGACCTGCTGCAGATCTTGATCGAGCCGGCCTTCGGGATACAGGTGCCCGCCGCGGTCGAGATCCTCGGCGAGCAGCGGGACCTGCGACAGCACCGCAGACTTCCACAGCCCCGCCGCCTGGATCTCGGTGCCGGCGATCGTGGCAACCTCGGTACCGCTGCCGGCGCCGACATGGAGGCGGGCGGGGTCGACCTCGCCGCGCAATGCATGATTGCGATCGAGCACCGCGCGCTCGAACGGCGTGCGAGGTGGCTCGAGCTCGCTCGCGATCACGTGATCGTACCAACCCGACGGGCGGCGCACGGTCTGACACGCATTGTTGATGATGCCGTCGAGCCGCGTGCACGTCTGCAGCAGGTGCTGGCACAGCCGCTCGACGCTCGGCGTGTGCCGCAGATCGATCCCGTAGAGATGCAGACGCCGCGTCCACTCGACCGCATCGGGCTCCATCTCGAACCGGCGCGCGGCATCGCGCGGAAATCGCGTAGCGACGATCACCTCGGCGCCTGCACGCAGCAGCTTCACCGCGGCCTGGTAGCCGATCTTGACGCGCGCGCCGGTCACCAGCACGACGCGGCCGCGCAGATCCGCGGTCTGCTCGCGCTTGCGATAATTCAGCTCGGCGCACGGCCGGCACATCGAGTCGTAGAAGAAATGCAGATCGTTGAAGTGGGTCTTGCACACGTAACACATGCGCGAGTCGGTGACCCTTCGCTGATCTTCAGCGCCGGCGTCTTCGCGCCGAGCTTCGGCCTCGGCCCACGCGTCGGCCTCGGCGTCATCGCGCACCGGCTCGTCGAGCTGCTGGAACGCCGGCTTCGGAAGCGGCGCCCGGAACACGGGCTCGCGGCGCAGGGCGCGAATTCCGGTCTGGTCGAGGACCGCGCGATCGGCGGCACGTTTCTGGGCCTTGGCGGCGCGTTGCTGGACCTTGGCCATCGCCTTGCGCGTGTAGCGATCCGGCCGCGACAACACGCCGGCGGCCGTAACCAACCGAATTCGTAGATCCTCGTCGAGATCGGCGAGCGTCTCGAGGTCGCCGCCGAGCTGTTCCATCAGCGCGATCGCAGCACGTATCCGGTCTTGTAGATCCTCAGACATCGACGAGGGGCATATACTGCCCCGCCGCATGATCATCGCCAAGCGCCTCAAGGGTAAAGCCATCGCAACCTGGCTCGGACCGACCGGGGACGCCGCGCGCCGCGCCGTCGCTCAGCTCCGGCAGAAGGTCACGAAACAACCGCAGCGCCTCGACCTTTACGTCGACATCGCCGATCCGTGGAGCTACCTGGCCGCCCAAGCCGCGAGCCGCCTCATCAAGGCGTATCCGGTCGAGCTCGCCGTGCACGTCGTCACGCCGCCGGCTTCCGATGTCGACCCGCAGCCGACCCTGCGGACCAAACACGCCGTGCGCGACTGCCAGCAACTCGCCGAGTACTGGAACATCGACTTCGTCAGCAAGAAAGAGTCGGACTCGGGCTCGATCCGCGATGCCAAGACCGTGCTGATCAAGCAGCGCTCGGCGACCGATCAGCTGCAGTGCGTGATCGATCTCGGCGGCGCGATCTGGACGAACGACAAGAAGCAACTCGTTCAGCTCTGCGGCACCTGGGGTACCGAGTCGCACGGCGAAGTCCCGCCGATCCTGAACTCGAACTACGCCGAGCTGCGCAAGGCGGGCCACTACCAGAGCGGGATGTTTCAGTATGGCGGCGGCTGGTACTGGGGCATCGATCGCCTGCCGTATCTCGAGGCCGCGCTCGCCGCGGATTTCGGGACCGCGGTCGCGAACGTCGTGACGCCGCGGCCGGAGGCCGAGCGGGCCGCGGCCAAGCTCTCCGACAAACCCTTACTCTGCGATCTGTGGTTCTCGTACCGTTCGCCGTACTCGTACCTCGCGCTCGAGCAGATCGAGGACGTGCTCGCGCCATACGACGTGCCGATCCATCTGCGCCCGATGTTCCCGATGGTGACCCGCGGCCTCGAGGTCCCGGCGATCAAGCGCATGTACATCGTGCGGGACGCCAAGCGCGAAGCCGATCGCCTGAACATTCCGTTCGGCGAGCTGTGTGATCCGATCGGCGCCGGCGTCGACAACTGCATCGCGATCGCGCACTGGGCTCATCAACGCGGTGCGCTGATGGAGTTCTCGCGGTCGGCGATGCGCGGCATCTGGGCCGAGGCGCGCGACATGGCCGAGTACGTCGATCTGCGTTACGTCGTCGAGCGCGCGGGTCTGCCGTGGAACGAAGCGCGCGAGGCGCTCGGCAACATGGAAGCCACGAGGTGGGCCAACGCGAACGCGGCAGATCTGGCGGTCGTCGGCCTGTGGGGCGTCCCGTCGTTTCGCGTCGGCGACTTCGTCGCGTGGGGACAAGATCGCCTGCCGTTACTTGCGGATCGGTTGCGACGCCACGCCGCCGCGGTTTCGTCGTGAACGCGACTCGGCGGCATGTTATCAAACATTGATGTCTCAGAATGACAAGGGGGCGTCCGGGGTCGTCGACCTCCTCGATGCGGGCATCCCCGCGGATCAAGGATTGTCGAGCTTAGGCCTGCTGCTTCAGCTCGCGGGCAACGTGTTCGCGGCCGCCGCTGGCGTGCTCATGTTCGAGCTCCTCGACGGTCGAGACTCGAAGACCTGGCTGTTCCTGATCTTTGGCTCCTCGATCGCACGCTCCTTGCTCCAGCGCGCCGGCGGCACGCAGATGCTCTACGGCACGAGCAGCGTCGATCGGATGGCGGGTGTTCGCCGTTACATCGTGTTTGCGATCGTCCAGACGATCGTCGTGACCGGCGTCTGCGTGTTCGAGCTCGAAGCACCCAAGCTCGAAGCGCTGGGAATTGCCGGCGGGCTCGCGGCGTGGCCGGCGATCCTCGCGATCATCCTCGCGCTGCCTCGGTTCAAGCGGTTTCGTCACGACCTCCCGCCGACCGAGGACAAGGGCTTCGAGGGCACCGCGATCCTGATGACGGTCCTCGGCCTCGGCGGGGTCTGTGCGATGGGCTCGATCTTGATCATGCTGCTCGACACCGGCGGCGAGGTCGAGAAAGGCGCCGGCGTGCTGGTCGTGCTCGCGCTCGCAATGCTCGCCCTGCGCTCGCTGATCCACGTGCAGGCCGGGATGTCGGGCTTGCGCGAGACGTCCGTCGACCGCTCGGTCGAGCTGGCGAGCCGTTACGCGAACTTCGGCGTGGTCAGCTCGTTCTGCGCCGCCGGCGCGATGTTGATGTATGCGATGTCGGGTAGCGTCGACGTCGTGCTGCTCGCGATGATCTGCGGCATGTGCTGGGTGCTGATGAGCTGGCCGATGATCATCCGCCGGTTCTACAGCGACCGACAGTTCGCGGATCTGCTCGCGGGCGAAGCGGCGCCGCTGCATCGCCGCGCCCCCGATGCCGGTCTCACGAGCCTTGGCTGGCTGCTCATCGCGCACGCCGGACTCGGCGTGTCGCTGATGGTGCCAACACTCGCGTCCCACCGTCACGACGCGACGTGGCTTCTGGCGGTCCTCGGCGCGTTCGGTGTGCGTTCGATCTGGTGGAGCGTTGGACTGGTGATCCTTCAAGCCTGGGCTGGTTACGAGCTCGTGCGGATGAGCCCGCACAGCCGGATCTTGGCGACCGTGTTCGGCATCGTCGGAACCGCGGTCCACCTGTACATCTCGTGGCCGCTGCTGCAGACGATCACGAATGCACGTGGGCTCGCCGACCAGAGCTTCGCGGCCTTCACGCTGGGCCCGGTCGCGATGGCCGTGATCATTCCGGTTGCGACGGTCGTGCTCGTCAATCGCAAGATCGCCCCGACGGCAAAGGCCCGGTTTCGCTCTCGCCCGACCGAGCCCACGAGTCCGTGAAGCTCGCGATCGAGGTCCTGTCCACGGCCGATCCGATTGTTCCCGAGCTCGTCGAGCACCGCGATGCGGTCGGGGCCAGCGCCGGCGACGTGCTCGAAGGTGTCCAGCACGATGACGATGCGCTCGTCGCGGTTGCACACGGAAATCCCAGCCCAGCCTGGCCGTAGTACCATTCTGAGGTGGGCACGCGCGCCGAGGAGTTCGGTCCGTACCTCGTGTACGAGCAGATCGGAGTTGGCGGGATGGCCTCCGTACATCGTGCCGAGGCCCACGGCATCGAAGGGTTTAGCCGCCCGATCGCGCTCAAGCGCATGCTGCCGCACGTCGCCGACGATGCAACGCTCGTGCAATCGTTCGTGCGCGAAGCCCGGCTCGCGAGTCACCTGCGCCACGAGAACGTCGCGCAGACCTACGAGCTCGGCAAGGTCGGCGACATCTACTTCATCGCGATGGAGCTGGTCACCGGGCGCAACGTGCGCGAGCTACTCAAGCAGTGTGTCAAGGTCATCGGTCCGATGCCGGTGCCGATCGCGCTCAACATCTTGAACCAGCTGTGCGACGCGCTCGACTACGCTCACAACCTCTGCGACGAGACGGGCTCGCCTCTCAACATCATTCACCGCGATGTGTCTCCGTCGAACTTGCTCATCTCCGAGGGCAGCGGTGTCTTGAAGCTGATCGATTTCGGGATCGCGAAGGCGCGCGGCAACGGGATGCAGACGCTGAGCGGCGTCGTCAAAGGCAAGTTCGGTTACATGGCACCCGAGTACATCGCCGGTCGTCTCGACGCCCGTGCCGATCTGTTCGCGGTCGGCGTGATCGCGCACGAGCTCCTGTCGAACCGGCCGCTGTTTCAAGGCCGCGACGACATGGACACCTTGCTGCGCGTCAAGGACATGCCGATCGAGCCACCCTCGCGCTTCAATCCGAGCGTCCCGTCGCAGGTCGACGAGATCGTGATGACGGCGCTCGCGCGCGATCCCGACAAGCGCTGGCAACACGCGACCGCCCTGCGAACCGCGATGACCACCGTCACGAAGCGCCTCGGGCTCGTCGCGATGAACACGCAAGTCGTCGAGTGGATCGATTGGGCGTTCACGCAGCGCAAGGAAGACTCCGACCCGGATATCTCGATCTCGCAAGGCACGCTGCAACACGCGATGCCGCCGTCGGCGAGTGGCCCGATGACGAAGCTCGACCGGCCGATCTCCGAGCCCTCGTTAGCGGCGGCGAGTGGCTCGCTAACCGTGCCGCGCCCGAGTCAACCGCACCGCGTGTCGCGTCCGAGTCACCCGCAACCAACGCAGCGCCCGAGCCAGCCGCACCCGGTCCAGCGCCCGAGTCAACCGCAACCGATCCAGCGCCCGAGTCAGCCGCAGCCGATCCAGCGCCCGAGCCAACCTCAGCAGATCCCGCATCACGATCACGCCGGCATCGGCTCGCCAGCCTCGAGCGGGTCGATCACGACACCTGCGATCTCGATCACAGCCGCCGAGGTCACGGCCGCAGCCGCTGACATGTCGAGGCAGATGCGACGTTCGCAGCCGCGCAAAGCTGTCGCCCCGGTGGGATCTGGCACGAGCCGCGGCAGCCGGCGGGTCGTCATCGCCGTTTTGTTAATGCTGGCTGCCGTCGGCGCTGCCGCCGTGGTCTACTTCGCGCTTCCGTATTTTTCGTGATCGGGATGTCCAAGCGACGCATCGCGCTGATCTCAACCGGCGGCACCATCGAAAAGACCTACGACGAGCTCTCGGGTGTGCTCGCGAATCAGGTGTCGGTCTTGGACGTGATGCTTGCCTCGCTCGAGCTGCGTGGTGTCGCGGTCCAGCGTGTGCCATTGATGAACAAGGACAGCCTGGACATGACGCCCGAGGATCACACGCTGATCGCGGAGACCGCGGCGCGAATGGCAAAGGACAACGACGGTGTCGTGGTCGTCCACGGCACCGATCGGCTCGCCGTCTCCGGGCATCGCGTGTTCGATCTCGTCGGAACGCCGGCATCGCCGATCGTGTTCACCGGCGCGATGCGTCCGTACGAGCTGCGCTCGACCGACGCGCTACAGAACTTGATCGAGGCGTTGCTCGCCGTGCAGCTCCTCGCACCCGGCGTCTACGTCGCGATGCACAACCAGGTGCTGAAGTTCCCAGGCGTCGTGAAGGACCGTGACGCGGGAACGTTCGTCAAAGAGGATACGTGACCTCTCCACGGCCCCTCTCCGAGCTCGCCCCGGTGCTGCCCGCGGTTCTCGAAGCACTGACGAGAGCAAACGTCGGGGTGCTGGTGTTTGTCGAGAGCGACGGCCGGTTCGAGAAGTGGTTCGCCAACGATCCCGCGATCAACAAGCTCGGGTACACGCTCGAGGAATGGTACGCGTTGCCCATCTTCGATGTGGTGTCGTCGGCGCAACGCTCGGTGTTCGTGACGGTGCTCGAACGGATCGCGAGCGGCGGCACGATGCCGCCGGCGCTCGCGGTCTCGTTGATCCATCGCGATGGCTCTGAAGTTCAGGGCGAGCTCGCGGCGGGCCGGGTCGCGTTCTCGGGAGGTCACGCGCTCGTGCTGGTCGTCCGCGACATGGGCCGGCAACCACAAGCCCAGCTGTCGCTGCTCGAAGCCGATCGGATCGGTCTGGTCGGCGCGCTCGCCGCCGGCTTTGCTCACGAGACCAACAATCCCCTGACCTCCGTGCTCCTCAACGTGCGTTCGCTGCGCAAGCAACTGCTCACGCACATGAGTGATCGTGTCCAGGCCAATGCGCTGCGTTGCCTCGATGACATCAGCACCGGCGCCGAGAGGATCGCGAGCAACGTGCGCGCATTGCAGACGCTCGCGACGCGCAGCGCCACGCAGTCCACGGATCTCTCCGTCCTGGTCTCCGCCGCCCTCCGGCTCGCCGCCCCGACGCTCGAGCCGCGCGCGCACGTGATCAGGCAGATCTTTCCGGTCAGTCAGGTCCTTGGTGAAGAATCGCGGATCGGCCAGGCCGTCCTCGCGATGCTCCTGTTCTCGAGCTCGGGCTTCAATACCGATGTCGCCTCGTCGAGCAATCGGATCGTCGTCGCGGTCGAGGAGCGCGCGGGCTCGGTCGTCGTCGAAGTCTCCGACAATGGACGCGACCTCGGACCGGAAGAGATCCAGCGTGCGTTCGATCCGTTCTATCGATCGTCGTCACGTGGCGCCGGCGTCGGCGTCGGCCTCGGTGTCGCGCGCTCTGTCGCGATGACGCTCGGCGGCGAGGTCACGCTCGCCTCGCGATCCGGCGGCGGAGCGGTGATCACGATGCGCTTGCCTCCCGCGCTGCCTCAATGATCTGACTTGGCGTCGCGGGTGACCAAGAAGATCGCGTGCGCCGTTGCGACCGGCGCGTTGCGATCCGCCTGCCACGCTTCGACGCGGACATTCGTGACACGCCGGCCATGCCGCGTGACCACGCCGCGCGCATGCGTATCGACCGGCCCGCCCGACCGCAGATAGTCGACCGTGATCGTGATCGTCTTCGGCAGCACGATGGTCTCCGCACGCCACAGGAGCTCGAAGATCGCCGCGGACTCGAGCAGCGCGCCGAGGGTGCCGCCGTGGAGCGCCGGGAGCGCGGGATTGCCGATCAGCTGCTCGGAATACTTCATCGTCGTGAGGAGCTCCCCGCCGGCAAGCTCCGCGGTGAGGCCGAGGAACTGCGCATAAGGCACGGCTTCGATCAGCGCCTGGTAGTTCCCGGTCCGCTTGGCTTCGGCGAGTCGTTCTATCAACTTCACCTCGAGCGTCACGGCTTCTTGGCCTTCGGCCCGCCCGGTTTGGTGCCGAGCATGAACGTGCCCACCGACGACGCGATCGGGTCGCCCGGATCGTCGTGGTAGGCGACCGCGCGGGTGAAGGCGACGTTCTTGCCGAGCTTGTAGCAGGTCGCGCGTGCCGTGACGTCGAGGCCAGGCTCGGCCGCACGCAGATAGTCGATCCGGAGATCGAGCGTCGCGATCGGGAGCCACTCGGTGAGCGCCGCGAACACGGCGGCCCCGGAGGTGGCATCGAGCAGTGCCGTGATCGCGCCGCCGTGCAGGACGCCGGTATCCGGGTTGCCGACCAGCTTCTGGGCGTACGGCAGCAAGAAGGCGGCTTCGGCCCGCGAGATCGAGACGACCTTCATGCCGAGCGCGCGGTTGTGCGGGATGCCTTCGACGAACCCCCGCGTTGCCGCCAGGCTCAGCTTCTCGTCGGTTGCCACGACAACACATTAGCCCAGGAATGGGCTCTCGCCCGTACTCGTGCTCGTACTCGTAGTCGGATCTCGAGCCTTCCGACGATAGATCTGTAACGCCGAGCCGAGATCTGGATGACCACAGATTCTCGATCCCCGTGCCGGATCGAGGAGACCACGCTCGTCCTCGGCCCCGTCGAGTACGAGCACGAGTACGAGCACGAACCGATTCGCAACACAGTTATCCAGGGACCAGGAATCCCGGCTAGCCGCTCCCCGGTTGAGGGTGTATGTATCCCGCCATGAAACCGACCCTCGTTTGCTTCCTACTCGCAGCGCTCAGCAGCGTGGGCTGCAAACAATCTCCATCCAAGCTCGACGACATGCCTGCCGGCACGGCGCCCAAGGTCGTCGATCATGACTCCCCCGCGAGCGAGGGCACGCGAGCCGAAGATCTCCCGAAGGATGCGGACGGGCGCCTCGCGCGTCTCGAGCGCCGGATTGATAAAGTCACGAAGATCCTCGACGAGAAGCTCGGCCCGGCCGAGCCTGATCCTTCCGCGACGTACGCGGTGCCGATCGAGTCCGTCGATCCGTCGGAGGGTCCGAAGAACGCGAAGGTCACCATCGTCGAGGGCTTCGAGTTCTTGTGCCCGTATTGCTTCATGGCGAATCCCACGATCGAAAAGATCATCGCGAAGTACCCCAAGGACGTTCGCGTCGTCGGCAAGTACCTCATCATCCACGGCCCGCCGGCCAAGCCGCCCGGCATGGCGGCCTGCGCGGCGGCGAAGCAGGGCAAGTACACGCAAATGAAGAACGCGCTGTGGAATCACTTCTTCAAGCTCGAAGAAGGTCGCCCGAAGATGCAGCCCGACCAGATCGCCCCCGAGAATCTCGACAAGATCGCCGCGGAGGCGGGGCTCGACGTCGCGAAGATGAAGACCGACATGGATGGTCCCGATTGCGCGGCGTGGTTCGACAAGGCTCGGCAGTCGCTACAGCCGCTCGGCGTCAACGGCACGCCGGCCTTCTTCGTCAACGGTCGCTACGTCAGCGGCGCACTGCCGTTCGAAGTCTTCGATCAATTGATTCAAGAAGAGCTCGCGAAGGCGGACAAGGCGATCGCCGATGGCGTCTCGCAGAGCGACTACTACGCGACGAACGTGCTCGGTAAGGGTCTCAAGCGAGTCAAGGGTCGCTTCGAAGACTGATGGCCGGAGAACCCGACCTCGGGTGGGACGAAGCGTGGGAAGCCGCTCGTCGCGCCGCCGATCCGGAAGGCGCACTCGAGCCGGTGCGGATCGCGACCGAGCACCGCGGCGCGTATCATGCGGTCGGTCGCGGCGGTGTCGCCTGGGTCGAGCTGACGGGCCGCGCGTTTCACCGCGCCGCCGATAAGCGGCAGCTGCCCACCGTCGGTGATTGGGTCGTCGTCGAGCGATGGACCCAAGCGCTCGCGAGTAACGGCGCGGCCGTGATTCACGAGATCTTGCCGCGGCGGAGCCTGCTCGTCCGCAAGGCCGCCGGGGAAGCGACGGCCCCGCAACCGCTCGCGGCGAATGTCGACATCGGGATCGTGATGACGTCGGCGAATCGCGACCTATCTCCCGCGCGCCTCGATCGGTACATCACGCTATTGCGCGACGGCGGCATCGCGCCGGCCTTGATCCTGTCGAAGATCGATCTGGTGACCGATCCCGAGCCGATGCTCGAAGCGTTGCGCCAAGTCGCGCCGGGCGCGCCGGCCATCGGCGTGTCTTCGGTCGCGGGCACGAACCTCGATGCGGTGCGCGCGCTTGCGGGTACGAACCGCACGGCGGTGTTGCTCGGCAGTTCCGGGGTCGGCAAGTCTTCGCTGCTAAACGCGCTCCTCGGCAGCGAGACGCAGCTGATCCAGGCGATTCGCGCCGACGAGCGCGGCCGTCACACGACGACCCGCCGCGAGCTGTTCGTCACCGGTCACGGGCTTTGGATCGATACCCCGGGCATGCGCGAGCTCGCGCAATTTATCGACGATGGCGAAGAAGACGTCGCGTTCGAAGATATCGCGACGCTCGCCGCGAGCTGCAAGTTCCGCGATTGCCAGCACCGCGCCGAGCCGGGCTGCGCGGTGCGCGCGGCCGTCGAGAGTGGCGCGATTTCGGCGGAGCGCGTCGCGAGCTACCAGAAGCTGTCGAGCGAGCGTGCGACCGGCATCACGCGGCAGCAGGAGGCTCAGCGAATCGCCGAGTCGCGGCGTGCGAAGGCCAAGAAGCCCACCCGCCCCGGCGAAGACTAGGGACGGTGCACACGGTCGCTACCAGCGATCTGCAAGTAGTTGACACCTCGACGCGAGCCAGCGCGTCGGGTGCCAGCGCGTCGGGTTGCCAGCGCGTCGGGTGCCAGCGCGTTCAATGAGCCGTGGTCATGCTATGAGGTGCGCGCGTGATCGCGTTCTCCTCAGTCAGCAAGCAGTACGGCGGCCAGATCCTGTTCGTCGACGCGTCATTTCAGATCAACCCCGGCGAGAAAGTCGGACTGGTCGGCCCGAACGGCGCCGGCAAGAGCACGGTGTTCCGACTGATCGTCGGTGAAGAATCCCCCGACGATGGCGTGATCGAAAAGCCGCGCAAGCTGACGACCGGATATTTCCGACAAGATGTCGGCGATCTCAAAGGCAGATCGATCCTGGCCGAGACCTGCGCGGGCGCGGGTGAAGTCGCCGAGCTCGCCGACGAGCTCGCCACGCTGACCGCCAGGCTCGAGGCCGCCGGCGACGATCTCGACGAAGCCGTCGCGAGATTTGGTGAGGTCCAGGCGCGCTATCAAGATCTGGGCGGCTACGAGCTCGAGGCGCGCGCGCAAGCGATCCTCGCGGGCCTCGGCTTCGCGACCGAGCAAGTCGGCAACGACGTCGGCACGCTGTCCGGCGGCTGGAAGATGCGCGTCGCGCTCGCGCAGATCCTCCTCGCGCGCCCCGACCTGCTGCTCCTCGACGAGCCGACGAACTACCTCGATCTCGAATCGATCCTGTGGCTCGAGCTGTTCTTGCGCGACTACCCCGGCACGGTCGTGATGACGTGCCACGACCGCGAGATCATGAATCGTGTCGCTTCGAAGATCGTCGAGATCGACGGCGGCAACCTGCGTACCTACGGCGGCAACTACGATTTCTACGAGGCCGCCCGGAAGATCGAAGCCGAGCGCCGCGAGGCCGAGTACGCGCGGCAGCAAGCGATGCTCGCGAAAGAGAGCCGGTTCATCGAACGGTTCAAGACGCACGTCGCCAAGGCGTCGCAGGTCCAGAGCCGCGTCAAGAAGCTCGACAAGATCGAAAAGATCGCGGAGCCGCGGCGGTTCGTCGAGAAAGTGTTCGAGTTCAAGACGCCGTCGCGCTCGGGCGATGACGTCGTTCGCCTCGCGTCGCTGTGCAAGGCGTACGGCACCCGCGTCGTGCACAAGGGCCTGACGCTGACCGTGCGACGCAAGGAGCGCTGGGCCGTGATGGGCGAGAACGGCGCCGGCAAATCGACGCTGCTCAAGATGATCGCCGGAGCGCTCAAGCCCGACGACGGCGAGGCGGCGATCGGTGCATCGGTGACGATGGGCTACTACGCGCAGCACGTGATGGATGGGTTGTCCGGAGAGCGGACCGTGCTCGAGGAGCTCCAGGAACACGCCCCGAGCGCGAACCAGGGCACGCTGCGCGGCCTCGCCGGCGCGTTCGGGTTTCAAGACGACGACGTGTTCAAGCCGGTTCCGGTCCTCTCCGGCGGTGAGCGCGCGCGCCTCGCACTCGCCAAGCTCCTCTACGATGCCCCGAACCTGCTCGTGCTCGACGAACCGACGAACCACCTCGACATCGCGACCAAGCGCGCGCTCGTCCGTGCGCTCGCCGAGTACGAGGGAACGCTGATCTTCGTCTCGCACGACCGCCAGTTCTTGTCGGCTCTCGCGACACGCGTGCTCGAGCTCGCGACCGCCGGTACGCCGCGGATCTACGGTGGCAGCTACGACGAGTACGTCGCCTCGACCGGCCGCGAAGCGCCGGGCATGCGCGCCTGAGATCGTGATCGGACCCGTGATCGTTGACGTGCACGTCAACCTGTTCGGACCGGTGATCGTTCACCGCGCCCGTTGACGGTCGCGCCGAGCACCGGTCAGAGGTCCAAGCAAGAACGAAGGCGCGCGAGAGCACGATCCCAACATCCGGTACGCGACGTCGCAATCATCGATCACGGGTCCGGTGAACGACCACGGGCGCGTTCACGTTCACGCTGCTCACTCGTCGTCGGACGACTTCGCCTTTTTCTTCTTCTTCTTTTTCTTCTTCGTGTCGGTGACCTTCTTCGACTCGTCCGGCTTCTTGTCGACGACCGGTGGCGGTTCTCCGACGATCGCCGGCGCAGCAACCTTCTTGAAGCTCGCGCCGATGCCGGCTTCGTCGAGGGCCACGGACTCGTGGAGCACGATCATCGACCACTCGGCCTTCGCCTTCTCGAACACGGCGAACACGCGCAACGGCACCGCCTCCTCGTCGTCTTCGAACCGCACGACCGAGGCGCTCGCCCAGGCGATCTGGCCATCCGCGGTCGTCGCCGACGTGATGTCGCCGACGACGGCTTCGCGGACGTGGGCCTTCACGCGATGCGTCCACAGCTTCTTGATGTCCTTCTTGCCGCGCGTGACGTCGCCCTGCGCCGGCCCGATCACGATCGCATCCGTGTGCGCGCCTAGATCCTCGCCCCACAGTTTTTGATCGCCGAGCCCGCGGCTCAGCCGATCCGCGGCGGCCTTCGCGCCCGGATCCTGTTTCACGACGCCGGCCATCCCAGGCGGGACGACGGCGTCTTGTTTGAGCTCGCTGCGGACCTGCTTCATCGACGGCGTCTGCGCGAGTGCGGCGGCACTGACGTTCCACAGATCGTCGTTGTTCGAGAGCACGGCCGTGACGACATGTGGCTGGCCGCCGATCGACATCACATCGACCGCCCACGCCGAGTGTCCGCCGGGGGATGCCACGACCGTGAGCTCCGTCGATTGCAGCTGCGGGCGCTGCTTCGACTTCGGATCGATCTTCTCCCGTAGCGCGACGAGCGCATCCGCACGCGTCCCGAGCGCATCGTTGCGACGCGGCCCGAACACGATCAGCGGCTCCGCGAGCAACGACATCAGGCCGTCGGTGTCGCCGTGACCGACCGATTGATAGATCTCGGTGAGCAGGCCTTTGGCATCTTTCTCGGCCTTGTGCTCGTCGACGTCGGGCTGCTTTGGCGCGGCCGGCGGCGCCGCGGGCGCACCTCCGCAAGCGACGAGTCCGCCGAAAGCGATCACCCATGCACGTATGGGCATGTTCACTTTTGTGGAGCAGCGACGCGCTTCGTGATGCTCGGCAACCGCTGCTGTGGTGGTAGCGCGATGCTCGGCTTCGTCGCTTCGTCGTTCGCCGCTCTCCAGCGTTCGCTGGTTCGCTCCATCTCCGGCGCCGGCGGCACGGCGCTCGTGCGAACGGTCTCCTCGGTCAGCTGCTGGCCCGTGCCCTTGGCGGTCCGGCGTGGCGGCATCGCAACCTGCGGCGTGCGCAACACGGGTTCGAGGCGCGATTGGTGCTCCGCCGCGCGCGGCATCTTCGGGACCGGGATGATCGTCGCCGGCGAGGAAGCGCGTGGTGCCGTGCGCTGAATCGATCTCTCGCTCTGACGCACGACGGTCTTGACCACGCTGCGTGGCGTGCGGTCGTCCCACGAGGTCGGTGCGAAGAACGGATTCTCCGCGTACGGAACCGTGTTCTCTTGCTTCGGTGCAGCGACCGTTGCCATCGGTTGCGTCGTGGGTTTCCGCGGCTGCGGTTTCGGCGAGCTCAGCTCGACCACCGCTTCCTCCACCATCTCCGCAGCCGCC
>JAQBQF010000282.1 GCA_028287115.1 Myxococcales bacterium | reverse complement strand
CGTTGCGCCGGTTTTTTGCCCCCGCGATCAAGTGAGCGTAGGTCTGAAGGCGATGGGTGAGAAGGAGATGATCGAGCTGGTCGATGTTTGTCTCGACCACCCGCGCGGTGGGGCGGCGCTGGTGACCGAGGGGAATCTGCAGGTCGCGCGTGGCGAAGTCGTGATGGTCGTCGGCGCCGCGGGCGTCGGGACATCGCGCCTCGTCGCCGCGATGCTTGGTGAGGCGCAAACGCGATCGGGGCGCATCGAGGTGCTCGGTCGAGATGTCGCAAAGCTGCGGCGTGCTTCGCTGCGCCTCCTGCGCCGGCGGATCGGAATCGTGCCGCAAGATCTGTGTCTCCTCGAGGATCGCAGCGCGCAGCTCAACGTCGTGTTGCCGCTCGAGATCGACGGCATTCCGCGATCGATGTCCGTCGTCCGCGCCGGTGAGATCCTCGCGCGGCTCGGTCTCGAGTCGGAAGCCTCGCTGCCTGTCGATTGCTTGTCCGCGTCGGCGCGGCAGCGCGTCGCGGTCGCACGCGCGCTCGTGCGCGAGCCCTCGCTCGTGATCGCGGATCATCCGACGAGCTTGCAAGATGCCGAAGGCGCCGAGCTCGTGTGTCGCTCGCTGGCCGAGGTCGCCCTGACCGGCGCAGCCGTGCTGATCTTCGGCCGCGATCCTGCGCTGCGCGAGATCGCCGAGCGCCGTCACTGGCGTCAGCTCGGCCTCGTCAACGGACGGCTGCGGCCGCTCGCCGAGATCGAGCTCGAAGGCACGACGATCGAAGAGCTGCTGATCGGCATCGACTCCGCCGCGATTCGCCCGATCGCAGAAGACGTTCACTCCAACCTGCTCCCATTTCCGGTCACGGGTGTCGCATGAAGATGCGTACGCTTCGCAAGCTGAAGCTGCTCGCGCCCCGGCGTGCGCGCCGCCTCGAGTTCGATGTCACCGACGCGTCGATGGAGCCCGATCCCGGTCCACCGCCTGAAGCGGTGTTCGACCGGCTCACCGGACCGTTCGATCGACGGCGTGCGGTCTCGCTTCCCGGCGCGGCGGACGAGGAGACGTGATCCCTCGGATCGGTTCGGCGTTCCGGCGCACTGCGCGGATCGCCGTCGAGAGACCGCGAGCCACGCTGTGGGTGTTGCTCGCGCTGACGGCTTCGCTGTTCGCGGTCGGGCTCGCGGGCCTCACGGCGCAGAACCTCGAACGCTGGACGGCCGTGCCGCGCGGCGGCGCGAGCATGGTGGTGTATCTCGGCGAAGGCGTCGACGATGCGCGTGCGCAGAGCCTCGCGGCGGAGCTCGGCAAGCTCGCCGGTGTCGAGCACGTCGAGATCATTTCACCGGCGGAGTCTGCGCGCCGCTTGCAACAAGCGCTCGGGGCGGATGCGACGCTGCTCGACGGCGTCGATCCTGCCAGCCTCCCCGGCTCGGTCGAAGTGACGCTCGCGCCGGGCTTGCGCGACGTGATCGCGATGAGCCCGACGGTGCGTGCGCTGCGCGGAGCCCCTGGCGTCGACGATGTCGTGGTCGAAGATAACGGCGCTGATCGCTCGATGCATACGATCGGAGCCGTACGGACCGCGGCGCGTGTGGGAGCGCTGGTGTTCGCGCTGATCGCGCTCGTGATCGCGCTCGCTGCGATTCGCGTGCGACTCGAGCGCCGCGATCAGGAATTGCGCGTCGCGTACCTGCTCGGCGCGGGCCCTGGGTTCGTCATGGTGCCGACGGCACTCGCAGGTGCGATCCATGGCGCGATCGCCGCCGCCCTCGCCGCGCTCGCGCTGTGGGCCGGTGTCTCGATGTACGGCGATGCGATCGCGCGGTCGCTGCACAGCGCATTTGGCTCGATCGAGCTCGTGTTTCCGGCCGCTCCGATGGTCGCGATGTTCATCGGCCTCGGCGCTGCGCTCGGGCTCGTCGGTGGTGGCCTCGCGGGGGCAGCTCGTGCGGCGCACTGATCGACGGTCCGCCGCGCTCTTCGCAGCCGTGCTGTGCTCGCTCGCCCTGGTCTCCGGCGCAGCGGCGGATGACGAGCCGCACCCCGAAGCGCATCGCGAGCCGCGCCCGAGGACGAATTCCGAATTCCATGTGAGAGCCGAGCGCGCGCCCGGAAATGGAGCGAACCGGCGAACGCTGGAGGGAGCGCCCGACGCGGTCGATCCCGGATCGCACAACGCCGATCCGCGTACCGCACTCGGCGACCAGGTGAACGCGGAAGCTCAGACGATCGACCGCACGCTCGCGACGGTCTCGAAAAAATTAGCGGCCGCGAATGCGTTGCGCCTTCGCCGGCTGCGCGCGGCGTATCGGATCCTGCACGCGCCGCTCGCATCCGATGCGTCCGATGCCGATCGCATGGTGTCGGCCCGCCGTCGTGCGGCCGCCCGCTTGCTTCTCGATCGCGACTCCGCGGAACGCGGCCTGCTCGCCGGCGAAGCAGACAGGTTGCGCGGCGCGCAGCTTCGAGCCGCGGCGGAACTCACGCAGCTCCCTACGGTCAGCCTCCCCGATACGCTCGCGTGGCCTGCACGCGGCAAGGTCGCGCGTCACTTCGGAATCTACGAGCACGAGCGTTCGCACGCCACGCTGTCGCGGCGAGGCGTCGATCTCGAAGTCGACGATCACGCGGCCGCGAGCGCGCCCGCCGATGGCATCGTGCGCTATGCAGGTCCGATGCGCGGCCTCGATCATGGCGTGATCCTCGATCACGGCGATTACTTCACCGTGATCGCGAAGCTCGGCGAGCTCGCGATCCCGGTCGGCACCCACGTGTCGAGCGGCGATCGCATCGGCCGCGCATCACGGCATCGCGTCTACTTCGAAGTCCGCGTCAAGATCGGTCCCGGCGGCTTGCCGATCGATCCCGAGCCCCTGCTCGCACGCTGAAGTCGCTGTATGCTCGGCGGATGTCGCGCGCTTCGCACGTTGCCGCTTTTGCCGCCGGCACGATCGTCGCGAGCGCGATCACCGCGATGGCCGTGCCCAAAGACGTCGCGCGGTTCAAAGCGTTCGATGCGTTCGCGCAGGCGCTGTCTCTGATCGAGACGAACTACGTCGATCAGGTCGACGAGCAGGCGCTGCTGCGCGACGGCGTGCGCGGGATGCTCCACAGCCTCGACGTGCACTCGACGTTCCTGCCGCCGAATCGCTATCAGAAGCTCCGCCAGTCGGCCTCGGTGCGGTAGACGTCGCGCTCGAGCTCGGTGAGACGGACGGCGATCAGAACCGTAGGTTCGCCGGCGACACGGGGCGCGCGCCCTGTTCTACGTCGATCCTTTGATTGCATCAGGTCCATCCTAGTCGCCAGTTACGTTATACGCAACGCCGCAAA
>JAQBQF010000218.1 GCA_028287115.1 Myxococcales bacterium | reverse complement strand
ACGTGTGCGGCGCGGTTGTCGTCCGGGCCGATGATCGTGAGCTGACGGCCGAGCACGTCGGCGAGCTCTTTCCACTGCGAGTTCCGGACGTAGATCCGATCGAGCGACGACAGCGCGCGTGGCTCGTCCCCGACCGCGTCGAGGATCGCCTGGTATGCGGCGACGGCCTTCTTGTCGTCCTTGACCTCGTCCTCGTAGAGCTTACCGATCTTCGACTGGATCGCGATCCGCTCGTCCGGGTCGTTCGTCAGATCGAGCTTCTTCTCGTAGACCTTTAGCAGCTCTTCGAAGCCGCCCTTGCCGAGGAACAGGCGTTCCAGTGCGTCGAGCGCTTGCTCGTTGTGCTCGTCGATCGCGAGGATCTGACGGTTCATCTCGAGCGCGCGATCGATATCGCCCTGCTCTTTTTCGATCACGCGCGCCATCACGAGCATCAGCGGCAGTGCGTCCGCCTTGTGAGGGAACTTCGGCAGTGCCGCGGCATACGCATCGACGAGCGTGTTCCAGCCCTGGGTCTCGCCGGCGAGACGTTCGACTTCGGTGTGGATCCACTCGGCATCGTGCTGTTCGGACAGCGCCTTGATCCACCAACCGAACGCCGCGCCCTTATCGCGCAGCTTCTCTTCATTGTACTGGGCGAGCGCCTTGATCCGTTCGAGCCGCAGATTCTCTTCATCGGCGGGCGTCGCGCGGAGCTGGATCTCGAGCACGCGCACGAGCGCCTTGGGATCGCGGCCCGCTTGATAGAGCGGGATCAGCGCTTCCGCGGCGTCGAGGTTGTTCTCGTCGAGCGTCAGGACCTTTTCATAGGCTCGCATCGCGCGATCGGGCTTCTGGAGCTCGTCGCGGTAGAGCGTCGCGATCTTCATCGCGAGCGAGAGCCGGTGTGTCTCGCTGCCGGCCTCGACTTCGCGCTCGAGCACGCGGATGTACTCGTCGATCTTGCCGCGTGTCCGATAGAACTGCTCGAGCTCGTCCCACCGACCTTCGGTGACGTAGAGCTTCTTGAGCGCATCTTGCGCGCGCCGGTTGTTCTCGTCGATCGCGAGCAGGCGCTGCCACGCGGCGATCGCCTTCGCGCTGTTCTCGACCTTCTCGGTATAGAGGAGGCCAAGCCGCTGGAGCGCTTCCGCACGGACCTTGTCGTCGGTCGCGCCGTCGGCTTGCCGGCTGCAAATGTCGGCGAGCTTCTCCCACTCTTTGTTGCGTTCGTAGAGCTTGTAGAGCTCGGTCAATGCCTCTTCGTGGGTCGGCTCGTACTGGACGACCTTCTCCCACCAATAGGTGCAGATCTCGGGCTTCTTGACCTTCGTCGCGGCCATGCGCGCGACTTCGATGACCTTCGCGCCGCGCTCGGACTCGGGCGCGCGCTCGACCTCGGCCTCTTTGAGCTTGATCAGCTTCTCCCAGTCGCGACGCTTCTCGTAAACCGCGAGGAGGTGATCGACGGCCTGGTGATTGTTCGGATCGAGCTCTAGGACTTTCTCGAATGCCTTGATCGCCTCGGCCTGGTTCGAGAACCGCTCGAGGTAGAGGTTTGCGACCTGGAGGTAGATCGCGACCTTGCCGTTACCGTCGAGCGTACGCTCGGCTTTTTCGCCGAGGACCTTGACGAGATCCGGCCAACGCTTCTTCGCTTCGTAGATCGCCGCGAGCCGATCGTAGGCCTCGAGCGCATTGGGATCCTGCGCGACCGCGGAGGTCAACGCCGAGATCACCTGGTTGTCGTTGTTGAGCTTGCCGTAGGTCTCGGCGAGCTCGAGATAGATCGCCGCCTTGTCTTGCGGGGTCGGCGAGGCCTTGGCCTCTTCGTCCTTGAGCGCGTCGGCGAGCTGCATCCACGACTGCGCGCCACGGAGCACGCGCGCGAGCTCGCGACGCGGCGGTTGCGACGTCGGGAACTTCGCGACAACTTCTTTCCACGCGAGCACGCCCTTGTCGGCACCGCCTTCGGTGCCTTTGGCGCGCTTCATCGCCTCGTCGAGATCGGCGGGGACTTCTTGCTTCACCGGCGGCTGCGCCGTCGGGGACTTCGCGCGCGGCGGTTCGGCAGCGGCGACCGGTGCGGCGGCGGCGGCAATCACCGGAGGTGCCGGCGCGACCACGGGTTCTGCCTTCGCGGCGGCGGTGGCGGTGGCCTTCGGCGGATCTGCCTTCGGCGTAGGCTTCGAGTCTTCTTTGATCTCGGCAACGGGCATCGCCGGCATCGAGCCGGACGCCATCGGAACCGACGGCATCTCGTCCGCACCGACCGCTTGGACGAAGTCCTGGACGTTCGGGTTCTGTGGCTCGATCGACGCGGCGATCGCGAAAAACTTCTTCGCGCGCGCGAGATCGTTGGTCTTGTCGAACGCGACATGTCCGGCCTGGATCGCGACGAAGAGCTTATCTTCCGGCGTCGACATCCGATCCATCACGGCCTCGGCGAGATCGAGGAGCTGAGTCCACTCGCCCTTGTCGCCGTGAACCTGCCGCAGCAGCGTGAACGCCGCGACGACCGACTTCATCGGCGAGGCGCCGTTCGACATCGCCGCCTTGAGCGCGGCGTGGAAGAACTTCGCGCCGCGATCTTTGTCTTTGAACCGCTGCACCCACTCGAGTGCGAACGTGCGAAGCGCCTCGACCCGGTGCGCGTGATCGACCGCGCGATCTGCGCGGCGGTTGTGATGCTTCTCGAGCTCTTCCCATCGCGAAGCGCTCGCGATCAGCGTCTCGTACATGAAGTTCGCGGACGGTTGTTCGAGATCCTTGACGAAGATCCGCTTGATCAGCTCTTCGAGCCGCGGATCGTCCGGCGCTTCGATGCGAACGATGCGAGCGGCGCGCACGAGCATGCGCACGCACGTCGCGTCGTCGAACCGATCGGCATCATCGGCGAGCCGGTCGACCTCGTCGCTCCAGAACTCGGGATCGTAGGTGATCGCTGCGAGCGCGTCTTTGACGCGAATCGAGTCCGGCTGCGCACCGAGTGCGCGCTGCAGGATCGGAATCGCTTTGTCTTTCTGCCCGCTGTCGAGCATCGCCTCGCCGACGATCTGCGCGAGGTTCGTAGCCGCGGCGGGGCTGCGAAGCTCCATCTCGCCGAGCTTTGCGACCATCTCGAAGCGGCCGATCTCTCCGTACACTTCGCGCGCGCGCGACAGTGCCTTGAGATTATCCGGATGAAGCTTCCACGCGCGCTGATAAATTCCGAGCGCGCGTTCGCGCTCAGGAATCACATCCTCGACGAGAGCGGCAAGCTCGAACAGTCGTTCAGACTGCTCGGGCTTCGAACCGGATGCCTCCAGCTCTTTTTCCAGATCATCGATCGTTTGCGTCCAGTCACGTGACCGTCGCAGGCGTTCCCGAAGCAGCGTACGCGTATCCATTTGCGGTCTATCCTCCCGCATTTCCAAAAGAAACCCCGAAGGTCATCCCGACAGCTTTTTTATCACGGCAAAGCGCTGTCGTGGGGCCCCACCCTGGCCCAAAAAAGCTGCGATTTTGGATGACTCTTCTTCTCTCCCAGCGATCGTCCGACAACATCGGCCGAACGCCCTTGCTAGCATCAGAAAACGGCCGCGACAAATCACCGCGAGCTGGACGCATGTTTGTTCGACCGAGATCACGGTTTGCGGCGATCTCCGACGAAGAAGTCCCTCGGAGAAGCTCGCGAGCTGCGTATCGTACCACCCGTTCGACGAGGTGATCTCGCAGGCCCCGGGGGCACCGGCACGTCCGGAGCTCGGGGCCACCGAGCCGAGGCATGCTCGATTCTCGGCCCTCGACCGTGCAGATGGACGCTTGAAGATCGGACAAACCGCCGAGGCGCCAGGCGCCGCTGCTCGAAGGGCAGCGGCGCCTCGCAGCGATGTGCCCGCGAAGACGCAGCAGCCGAGAATGCGCCCCTAGTGCTTCTTGCCTTTGCCGCCCTTGGGACCGTTGACGAGCTCTTCGGGGGACTTCATCTCAGGGCCCTTGGGGGCGTCGCCGGCCGACTTCGCGGCGATGTCCATGAGCATCTTGCTCGCTTGCTGCTTTGCAAACTCGAGCGAGGCACCACCGGACTTCGAGAACTCTTCGAGGTCGCGCTTGGCGTGCGTCGTGTCGTTCATCCGAAAGTAAGCCTGCCCGCGCTGGAACTTCGCCTTGTGGTTGTCCTTGCGGCTCTCGATCGCCTTCGAGAACGCCTCGATCGCCTTGTCGTTGGCGCGCTTGTCATCGTAGCCCATGCCGAGCACGAACCAGATATCCGAGACCTCGTTCGAGCCCGGCACGTTGTTCGTGCCTTGCGACGCGACCTTGATCGCTTCGTCGGTGTAATCCCACCGGCGATACAGCTCGCCGAGCGCGACGTACGGACCGCTCTCGCGCGGATTTGCCTGCAGCGCCTTCGAGAGCTCCTCCGCCGCCTCTTTCGGCTTGTCGACCTCGCGATAGATTTTTCCGAGGAAGTAATGCGCGCGCCACATGTCGTTGTTGAGCTTGGTCGCTTCCTGCAGGTGCTGCATCGGCTTCTCGAAGTTCACGCCGGACAGATCCGGGATGACTTCCTCGGGCTTCTTGTTGAGCTTCTTCGCCTGTTCTTCCTTCGCGACCTGCACGGCCTTGTTGTAGAGCGCGATGCCGTACCACATCTGATACATCGCCTGCTCCGGCGCGATCTGCACCGCGTTGGTGAACGCGTCCGACGCCTTCGTCCAGTCACCGCGCTGTGCCCACGCGCCGCCCATGCCGTACCAGGCAAGGTGGTTCTCGTGGAACTTGTCGACGGCCTTTTGATACTCGGTGACGGCTTGCTCGTACTGCTTCGCGCCCGACGCCTTGTTGCCGTTCGCGAGCGCGGTCATCGAATCGTTGTGCGCTTGATTCGGACAGCCGGTGGCACAGAACAGTAGACCGACGACGAAAACCGCCCCGAAGATCTTCATGGGCCGAAACGTAGTCCTTCGTCGCTGCAGGCTCAAGGACTCTCCTCATTGAAAGGGTGCCCAAATCGCGCACGCACACGCAGGATGCTGCGACTCGAGCGGGCGAATGTCGCTGGGGTGCGCCGAAGATTGAACCGCCAAGGCGCCGAGACGCCAAGCTCAGAACAGAAAGATGTTTTTTTCGCTTCGCGAAGAGAACTCGTCTCGCTGCCAATGACAGGGTCGTCCAACAACCCGATTCGCTCCGTACGCGAGCGGACAGATGCTCGGATGCCCTTCGTAAACGGGCGTCCCGAAAAACTCTCTCCTCTGACCTTGGCGCCTCGGCGCCTTGGCGGTTCATCCGATCCACGCCCGTTCCGGGCACTCGTGCGGACGCCACGCATCGGGCACAGCGGGCCAAACGACAAAGGCGCCGTCGACGAATCGACAGCGCCTTCACTCGCTTTCGCGGGGACTACTGGCCAGCCGGACGGAACGTGAACGGATAGTTCACCTGCACGCCGCCGCCGCCTTTGGGCTTCGGGAACTCGATGCCGTGGATGACATCGGCCACGCAGCTCGCGACCTCGGGATCGACACCAGAGCCAGACGAGCTGGCGACGTTTCCGTTCGGCGTGATGAAGAACTGCGTCACGACGGTGCCGGCCAGGCCCGGCTTCGCGAGCAGCTGCTTCTCGTAGCAGTACGTGATCTTCTGGATGTTGCGCTTGATGTAGCGACGGATGATCGCCTTATCGAGGTCGCCTTGTGCGTTCGGCTGGCCGATCGACACCGTCGGAACCGCCGACGTACGGCCGCGCATACCACCGCGACCACCACCGACGCCGTAGCCCGAGCCCGTGCCCGAGCCGTGACCGATCGTGCCGTAGCGGCCGGTACCGATCGTGCCCCAGCCCGTACCGCCGCCGCCGGGACCGAAGCCCGAGCGACCGAAGCCGAAGCCACCGTTCATCTCGCCTGCCTCGTTGCCGAGCAGACCACCGTAGATGTTGTTGTCGTCGAAGCCGCTCGAGACGTCGCCGGTGCCGGTCAGCGAGGCGAACGCGCCACCCTGGGTCAGCGCCACGTTGCCGAGGATACCTGCATTACGCGCTGCCTCGACCGCCTGCTGGCGAGCGAGCTGCGGATCCGCCTGCGTCTTCTGCATCTTGTACTGGCCCTCGGCGCGGTCCGAGTCCTTCTTGCCCATCTTGCCTTCGTCGAGCGCCATGGCCGTGCCGGTACCACCGGACTCGTCCTTGCCGTCGTCGGGCTTGTCCTCTTGCTCGGGCGGCGGCGGATCGTCTTGCGACGAGTTGTTGCTGCGCAGCGACGTGTCCTCGAGCGAGGCGAGGTCGATGTTGGTTCCGGAATCTTCGACCTGCACCTGTTGCAGGAGCAACCACAGGATCATGTGCGCGGCGAGGGAGCCGCCGAAGTACGCGAGCACGCGGCCCTCGACGTTCGCAAACAGCGGCATCACGTGGCGGCGCGGCGCCGGCACGGCCGAGACGAGGAACGTCGTCCTGCCGGCGCGGACGCGGATCTTCGCGCCCATCGGGATCGGCGAGATCGTCGTCCGACCTTGCTGCGCGAGCTCGGCGAGCGACGTCGACTGGTTGCCGACGATCATCTCGCCGTCCATGCCGTGTCCGAAGTGGAAGGCGAAGTCGTTGCCGTGCGGCGCGACCATCGGGAAAGTCTGAGCAGGCGCACCTTCGGTCGGGAACTCGAGATCGGACCACTTCTTGCGCCGGAGGAAGAACAACGTGATCGGGAACATGATCCACACCAGGATCACCCAGTTGCGGGTCCTCTGCTCGCCGATGCCGATGCGGACGTATGGGCTCTCCGATTCCTTGCGGGCACGCGCGACCGCAGAGGTCAACATGACAAGAGAACCCGCGAGACCGCCGAGCGCGATCCAGTCGAAGCCCATGCTGAGCGTCTTCGGTCGGTAAGCGTACGATGGCCGCGGCTCGATGCCGCGAGCGCGATCGCCGCGGGTCCACGCATCGAGAGCGCCTTTGTTGAAGGCCGCGTTCTGCACCGACGTCACGAACGCACCGATCGAGGCGCAGAGGAGGAGCGCGCCGATGGCGGTGAGGAGCCACGTGCCGCTCGAGATCGAGCCGCCCTTCGGATCGATGCAGTGCTTCACACCGACGACGGAGTCGCCGAGCATCGCGGCAACTTCGACCGCCGCATGGCCGTGGAAGTCGTCGACCGATTCGGCCATCGCGGTCTGGAAGCCCGCGGGCGCTGCCATCGCGGTGCCGTAGATCGGCGCGCCGCCGGCCATGCCGGGAGGCGGCCGCATCTGCATCTGTTGCGGAGCAGGCGCGAACTGTTGCGGCGGCGTGAAGGCGGCAGGTGGCGGAGCGAACTGTTGTGGCGGCGTGAACGATTGCGGAGGCGCCGGAGCCCGAGGCGGCTGCGATGGCATCGTCTGCGCCATCGGGTTCGCCGGCATGTTCGGGCGCGGTGCCGACGACATGATCTGCTGGCCACCGGAGTCCGGTGTCTGCGGTTGCGGGCGTGCCGGCGCTTCCTCTTCGCCGGCGCCGATCGAGAGCTCGATGCGCGTATCGCCGACGACGATCGTGTCTCCGGACTGGAGCTTGGCCTTGTTGACCTTCTGGCCGTTGACGAAGGTTCCCTTCGTCGAGCCAAGGTCGATGATGCTGACGTCACCGGGTCCGTTGACCTCGATGATCGCGTGCATCCGGCTCACCGTCTCGTCGTCGAGCTTGAGGTGGGCCGAAGGGACCTTGCCGAGCTTGATCACGCTCAGCGACAGCCGCTCCTCGCGAAGCAGCTGGTCACCCTTGAAGATGCGGAAGGTAAGAGGAACTTTTGCGCCGGCCATAACGTTCTCCTGGATCGGAGCTACTGCAACATGGCCGGGGTCTGAGCGAGAGCGAACGCTCTCTACAGATCCTCGGCCGACTTGATGATCTCTGGGATGAAGTTCGTGCGGATCTTGATCAGGCTCGAGTGCTTCGCGAAGTCGCGAGCATCGACCGTCGAGCCCTCTGGCTTGACGAGGTCACCTTCGATCGTGTCGCCGGAGAAGTCATAGACTTTAACTTTGCCGCCTTTGTCCCCGCCGCCCTTCTTGTCGTCCGCGGACGCGATACCGACAAGAGCCGCAAGCATCGAGATAACCAACACGAGTTTCTTCATAGACGACCCTTCATTCGAAGGGGCCGCGGTGAAGAGATCCGTGCGCACGGACCTACTGACACCGAGACCCGGTTCCTGGTTCCAGGATTCTTTCCAAAAAGCTCTGCGATCACCAGACACATCGACTTTGGGCCAGTTGCGCGACTTACCCAAAGCAATTCCAACAAGTTACTTCTTTGCCGGCGGCGCCGGAGCCGGGGCGGGAGCCGGAGCTTGGTCCGCGGGCGGAGTCGGACCCGGTGGAGGCGCGGGCGGCGGAGGCGGCTGGTTGGCCTGCGCGATCATGAACGCCTCGATCTGCTTCACCGTCTTCTCGATCAGCGCGACCTGCTCCTTGGCCTCGGTCTTGTCGGTCTGATCACCTTCTTTGTCCGCGAACTGCTGGAAGTAGTCCTTCGCCTGCTTGTACGCCTTCACCGAGGCCGGCAGATCCGCCGACTTGTTCGCGCGGAAGTCTTTATAGAGGACGGCCAGGTTGTAGTAAGCGTCACCTTTGCGCGGATCGATGCTCTGCGCCTTCTTGTAGGCCGCTTCGGAGCCGTCCAGGTCATTGAGGCCGCGAAGCGCGACGCCGAGGCCGATATACGCATCGTAGTTCTTCGGCGCGAGCTCGATCGCCTTGGAGAAGTGCTCCTTCGCGACGTCGTACTTGCGGAAGCCGAGCGTCAGGAGGCCGACATTGACGCGCGCTTCGACGAACTTCGGATCGGCTTCGACGGCCGCGCCGAACGCCTGTGCGGCCTGGTTCAGCGAGTTGCGATGCAAGTAGTAGAGGCCGAACGCGTTCTGCAGCGGCGCGTACTTCTCGTTGCGCTTCTTCGCTTCGTCGAGCAGCGTCTTCGCGAGGTCGAGCCGGTTCTTGTTGGTCTGCCAGCCCTCCATGTAGACGAGGCCGTAGTTCGTGTACGCCTCGACGCTGTCCGAGGCGACGCCGAGCACGTTCGAGAGCTGGAACCGCGCGTCTTCTTCGAGCTTCTTCCAGTTCGCGTCCTTCGGGTTACCGATCTTGCGCATCTGCTCGAGCTCGAGCGACGCGACGTTGATCCGCGCGCCGACGAGCTTACCGTTCCCTTTGATCGCGTTGTCCCACTG